>NZ_JACHGY010000001.1:1539405-1878811 GCF_014207595.1 Algisphaera agarilytica | reverse complement strand
AACCCCCCGAACCCACCGAGCCGCCGCCGAACACCACGTAGCTCTCGCCCGCAGAGTTGTTGCCGTTGGGGTCGGCTGCGTTAGCCCCGATGATCAAGTCCGCCACCCCGTCACCGTTCACATCCCCCGCCGACGAAACCGAAGAGCCTGAAGCATCACCTATATCAATCCCGTTCAGGACAAAACCGTTGCTCCCGTCCAGCGAAGACAGGTCCAGCGAACCCCCCGAGCCCACCGAGCCGCCGCCGAACACCACGTAGCTCTCGCCCGCAGAGCTGTTGCCGTTGGGGTCGCCCCCGATTGCCCCGATGATCACGTCCGCCACCCCGTCACCGTTCACATCCCCCGCCGACGAAACCGACCGGCCTAAAAGGTCGCCGAAACTAATCCCGTTCAGGACAAAACCGTTGCTCCCGTTCAGCGAAGACAGGTCCAGCGAACCCCCCGAGCCCACCGAGCCGCCGCCGAATACCACGTAGCTCTCGCCCGCATTGTTGTTGCCGTTGGGGTCGGCTGCGTAAGCCCCGATGATCACGTCCGCCACCCCGTCACCGTTCACATCGCCCGCCGACGAAACCGACCAGCCCGACTCGTCACCACCATCAATCCCGTTCAAGACAAAACCGTTGCTCCCGTCCAGCGACGACAGGTCCAGCGAACCCCCCGAGCCCACCGAGCCGCCGCCGAACACCACGTAGCTCTCGCCCGCAGAGTTGTTGCCGTTGGGGTCCGCAGTACGTGCCCCGATGATCACGTCCGCCACCCCGTCACCGTTCACATCGCCCGCCGACGAAACCGACCAGCCTGACTGGTCAAAGCCATCAATCCCGTTCAGGACGAAACCGTTGCTCCCGTCCAGCGAAGACAGGTCGAACACCCCATCAAAAAACGAATCCTGCCCCGCCGCCTCACCGCCCGCCAGGGCCAGCACCGCAACCGCCACACCCATCCCGGCCCGACGGCCGATCTTTGAATCCTTCGCTGCTTTCATGACACCCTCCCACTCGCTGGATAGTAGATAAATGAAAAAACTCCAACCGGTCCAAACACACGAAACAAAGCACGGAAATCCGTGTAACCGGTGCCCCGCCGCGAGGACAGGGAGCTAATTTTTACAACACAAATGACCCTGAGATGCGAGTTCACCCTACGTTCGATCAGTACCCAACACAAGCAGATTCCGGGCATTCGTGAGTAAATTGTTTTTAAGGTGAAAAGTGGAGTCCGATGGACTTGGCCCCAACATCGCCAGCCCTCCCACCTTGTGATCCCATGCGTGATGCCAAACAACACGCTGCGATCCGTAAACGCTGCGTTTAGATCGCTATACGCCGCAGATCGACCCGTAAACTCGGCACCCCGAAGTCTGAACGCCGCGTTCAGACATCTATACAGCGTATTTAGAGGTCTAAACACCGGGTTTAGACATCGGAACGACGACCACGCGGGGCTAAACACCGCATTCAGATTTCGCTCCGCGGCGCATCGGTCACAGTTTTGGGGCGCCCAATCGATCGGAGTTGAACCTTCTGAGCCTTTCGGACTTCAGACCGGTCGAGAATACCGCCGCACGGAAGTTCATCACGCGGGTGGCGGTGTACTGCACCTACCAACAGCCGGGATCGTTGCGAAATCGCAATCCGGCGCGATGATCGTCTTGCGCGGGGTTCGACCTCCATAAGCATGTTCCCGGAATAGGGGTTTCCGCAATTGCTGAAGCGGCGGCTTGCAGCGATCGATAGGCCAGCAGAGCAACGATGCCGGGCGGGTGTTCGGTCGGCGGGGCGTGCTCGAACACAATCGCCATCCACGCCGGGGAACCACAAGCACTTCCGGGGCCGGGGATGGGAAAGGAGTTTTCTGATGGGAACCAACTACCTCCCAAGTCGAGAAGCAGAACTGTTGTCCTGGGCGTTGAATTTCAGCAACCTCGTCGAGGCCGATCCGCCGGCGTACGGGCTGACCGAGCCGCAGACCACCGCGTTTGGTGCGCAGGTCGTCGACTTCCAGCAGCGCTACAACGTCTGCCAGGACCCCGGCACCCGCACGCCGACCAAGGTGCAGGAGAAGAACGACGCCAAGAAAGGGCTGATCGCGGCGGCCCGTTCGCTGGTCCGGATTGTTCAGGGCTACCCGGGCACCTCCGACAGCATGCGGCGGGACCTGGACATCACGATCCGTGATATGGACCCGACGCCGGTGCCGGTGCCTGAGACGAGCCCGGAGCTGACGGTGGTGGTGGTGCAGGGCCGCAAGATCACGATCAAGCTGCGCAGCGCGGAGAACTCAGGCCGCGCACGGCCGAGTGGGGTCAAAGGTGCGACGCTCTACTACACCACCGGCGAAGACTACCCGCAAGACATCAACGCGTGGCACTTCAAAGGCATGCAGTCGCGGACCACGATCGAGGTGACGATCCCCGACACCGTGCCGGGCGGGACGAAGGTGTGGCTGACGGCTCAGTGGGCCAACACCAAACTTCAGAGCGGCCCGGCCTGCCCACCGGTCGAGACGCGGATCGCGGGCGGCCTGTCGCAGGCGGCATGAGCATTCCGCTCCGCGGCCTGACGGTTGGCGTAAGCCTTCAACAAACCTTGGCACCGTGACCGCGGTGCTGAGGGTTTTGGAAATCGTTCTATTACCGTTCCGGGAGTCCACCCATGTCTAATGTCATCCGTTACCAACCCGACGATTCGAACCACCTGCCGGTGTTGCCGACGCCGCGGGTTGAGATCAACATCCGCAGCGCCCGGCTGACCGACTTCGACTTTATCGATGACCTGCAGAAGCGACATAAAAACGGCGTCGGCTTCATGTGGGAAAAGGCGATCAAGGGGCACATCGAAAAGGGCAATGTGCTCGTTGCCGAGGCAACAAGAGGGACGAGGAACGAGGTATCAGGAACGAGTGAAGGCAGTACTCATCACTGTTCACTAGGTACTCATCACTCCGACCAATTCCCGGTCGGTTACGTGTTGGGGACGGACCGGTATCTGAAGCGGGATGAGCTGGGGATTATTTATCAGATGAACGTGGAGCCGGAGTTCCAGCGGTCGCTGGTGGCGGCGAACCTGCTCAAGGCAAAGTTTGAACGAAGCGCCTACGGGTGTCGGCTGTACTGCTGCTGGTGTGCGCAGGACCTGCCGGCTAACCGGTTCTGGGAGGCGATGGGGTTTGTGCCCCTGGCGTTTCGGACCGGCGGGGGACGGACGCGGAAGGCCGGGCCGCGGATGCACATCTTTTGGCAGAAGCGGATCCGGGAGGGGGACACGGGTGATGTGGCCAACGGCGGGACGGCGTATTGGTTCCCCAGCCTCACCGGTGCCGGGGCGATCGGCGAGGACCGCATTGTGCTGCCGATCCCGCCGGGGACGCATTGGAGCGATGCGAAGCCGATCGTGTTGCCCAATGGGCGAACGTCCGGGGGCCGGAATGAGGAGTGCGAGGACGAGGTGAAGCTGCTGGAGTCCGAGGTGCAGCGGCTTGAACGGCAGCGCAAGCAGGCGGTCAAGCAGAAGCAGGCCACGGCGGTGCGGAATGTTTTGCCGACGGATTCGATCGAGTCGGGGGCGTTGCGTTTTGGTGGGGCGGCTGAGCCGGTGGAGGTGACGCAGGCCAGGGAAGCCGCCGCGGCCGAGGTGGATGCCGAACTCAAGGCCGCGAAGCAGAAGGTGAAGGCGGCCAAGAAGAAGTTCGACCCCGCTCAGGAGGCGTTTGCCCGGGAACTCAAAGACCGTTGGTTAGAGCAGGTCCTCGCGGAGCCAAGGCTGTTGGCACCGACGCAGGAAAAATACAACGTAGCCCGGCAGATCGAAGCTAACCCGCCCATGGGGAACCTACAAGCTGCTCAAGGGATGGTACGAAACGTGCTGGAAGGCGAGGTCGAGGTTAAACGACTTGATGCGGCATAGGTCAGTCCACCGCCGAGGATCGTGAAACGCGAACAGGTCGCGGGCCTGTACCGGGCGGTGGGGCGGTATTCGAAGTTATAGGCTCCAACCCTATGCTGCATTCCAGTCACATCAGGCCTTGCCCGACGACGTAATTAATTAGCATCTTCGAGATCAACAACGTTGAATCCCGTACAAACCACGATGGAAGTAATCGTGCCTTCGGGGTACTCGCCGACCACGCGAACCGTCCCCCCGGGAACCTCTTGGCTCAGCCATTCGGTTTCGATTAATTGGCTATGACGCCCTGATGTCTTCGGGTAGGTCCGCTTAAAGACGACACATGACACTTTTTTCTTGCCCGCACGAACCCTGTCTTTAAAGTCAACGATCTCTGCCCGGATAGGTGTTTCATCCTTTCCGACGTTTTCACATTCCCACCCCACGGTGCCGGCGGGTAACCGGAAGAATTCGTGTTGGATCTTGCCGTAGAAATCTAACCGTACGTCAAACGCCGGCACATGCTTCTCAGCTTTTTGCGCGACCCACAAGACCAACCGCTGCTCGGCGTCATCGATCACCCGCTTGTACTCTCGCTCTTCGGCCTGCAGCGTGCGGCCCGGAACGACTCGGCGTACCGATGTAGTCTTGATCAACGTAAACCCCTGCTGCTCCGGGGATGCAGAAGCCACGGCAAATTCGTTTTGCTCGGGCGTAGACATGTCGACCAGAACAGCGCTGGGGAAGTTTGCACTGTCGTTGTCGTAAACGAACCGCACGAGCTTCTGCTTAATATTGAAATCCGGCGAACGCCCCTTCTTCAGATCATCGGGCTCATTGTAAAACGCCAACGTCGACCAAGACCCAAGCCCAAAACCAGACCAACTCGAATCCGCGTCGGCCTGAGCTTGGGGGGCATGAACCAGCCAAGCGTCAACCGTTTCGTCCGCCACAGTGTCGACGTTTAAGAGCAGCAGCCCAACCATCAAGAGGGCATGCCAACCGATCGTGGTTAATCCAATACGCGGAAGTCTAAGCATCAATGTCATCCGGAAAGGGTGTGTAACAACTATAGCTCAGATCGAGGTCGGGCTGCGACGATCACGAGACCCGTCACAGTAACTTGCCCTTTTACCTGAGGGGCAAGTTACTACCGTGTGGTGGGGCGGCATTCCAAAGAATGAGCACAGATAACATTCACACGTCCATACAACAGCCGGCCCACGGCGTTCACCATGGGCCGGTCAGAGTAATTTTCAGAATCAGCAACGGTCGAGCGGGCTAGCCGTTGGCCTTGCCTGCATACGCCAGCAACAAGTCTTCCACGGCCTGCTGGCCCGCTTGGCGGGCGATCGATAACGGCGTGTTGCCGTGGTCGTCGCGGTGGTTCACGTTGTAGCCCAGGTCGAGGATCTGGCGGACCGCCTCGACGTTGCCGGCTTCGATCAAATCGGTAAACCAGATGTAGCCTTCCCAACCGTTGGATAAGCGGATGTCCGCCCCGCGGTCGAGCACGAGTTGGAGTAGGGATGCGTTGCCGGAGCGGAACGCGTGGACGATCACGTGGTGGGCGCAAGCGCACTTGGCGTTGACGTCCAGCCCGGCGTCCAGGAACTTGCGCACCCGGTCCAGGTCGCCCTGCGAAGCGGCGTAGAGGTAGTCGGTCACGTCCGGGCTGGTGACGTGGTGCGATTCGAGCAGCTCAACCAACGCACGGTTGCCCTGGTAGCGGGCGACGGTCATCGCGTTGAACGAACTGGCGTGCCACGCGGCGGCCGGGTCGGCCCCGGCCTGGATCAGGCGACGCACCACACGCACGTCGCCCTGCTGCGCCGCGAGGTAGACCGGGGCTTGCTGCGCGGAATGGCTGGCCTCGTTGGCGCGGGCGAGCGTGGGGTCGGCGTCCAGCAACGCTTCGATCGCCTCCAGGTCACCCCGGCGGATCGCGGCGCCGAGATCGACCTCGACCCGACGGCGCTCGCTGAGCAAGGCGACGATGTCGTCGTGGCCGCGTTGCCTTGCGCCCTGCAGGCCGTCCCAATGCCACGCCCGGTCGAGGGCGCCGTGGTCCAACAATCGGCGGACCGCTTCGAGCTGACCCGATTCGATCGCGGCCTTCATCGGCGGACGGAACGTGTCGTAGCTTTCCCCGCCGTCGTACACGTGCTTGGCGTTCGCCCCGGCCCGCAGTGCGGCGTCGAGGTTCTTGAGGTCTCCGTTTGCGGCGGCTTGGATCAGGCGGTGCGTCGCGGCCAACCGCTGCTCGGCCTGGAGGGGTTCGATGTGGGCTTTGAGCATGGCCCAGTTGGCAAAGCCATACGTTCGCGCCAGCGTGTGCTGGGCCTGGGCGAGGGAGGACGCCCGCCCCTCTTTGACCATGGCTTTGGCCCGGTCCTTCAGGAAACGCAGGTTCGGACGGTCCGGCAACGATACAGACGATGTGGTCACGAGTGACCTCCTTCAGCAATGGTCGGGTGCCCGCGACTCACGACCCAAAAGGAGGACAAAGATGTAGACAAGAGGCAGGTGGGCTTAAAGCCCTTTCCGCGGGCGGGATGCGTTCTGCACGCAATTAAAAATTACCAGCATGGCGGGGCGGTGGCAATAGAAACTTGATCCCGACTTTACGCCGTAGATCGGGAAGCGCAAACAAGTCGCAGGCCTGTTCCGCGCAGTGGAGTGATGTTCGAAGAAGTAAGAACACCCCGGCGTACTGGCTTGCGCTTCCATTGATGATGCGTAACAAATGGTCAATACAAGTGAGTTACACTCTGCGGCATGAATCGCCCCAGAGTACTTCTCGTTGGCTTGGCTTCTTCGGCGGTCGATTACGACAAATGGCCGGACCTCTCCGTTGAAAAACTAGAGGCGGCCTTTGAGCAGGTTGCTTCTGAGGCCGCAAGCGCGGGGTTCGACGCCCGCTGGTGTTTAACGGATACGAGCGAAACAGCACCGCAGCAACTCAAGCAAGACCTTCTTGATTATTCACCCGATATCGTTTTGATAGGTGCGGGGGTCCGTACAGACCCGGACCTGTTGCTGCTGTTCGAGCGAATGATCAACGTTATCAGTCATGTTTGCCCGGCCAGCAAGATCGCTTTCAACTCATCGCCGTTCGATACGATTGAAGCTATTCAGAGGTGGGCCCGGTAGCCCCGTCTCGCGGCGCATAGGTCTTCACAACTCCTTAAAGCCATCCGTTATCTCCCGCAATAACCCTGAGGGTTAGGTCGTCTCGATCAACTCCAACACCCGCACGACCTCGGCGACGGACCAGGCTTGGGCGGGGCAGCCGCGGGGTTCGTGGATTCCGGTGAATCCGGCGTCGGCGTCGAAGATTTCGTGGAGTTGGCCGAGGCCTTGGTCGAGCAAGCGATCGATGAGTGGTTGCAGGACGGCGGTCGCCTCGGCTTTGGCTTTCTTGGAGAACTTGCCCGCACGCAGGACGCCCTCGGCGTAGGCGCCCATCGGCCAGGGCCAAACGGTGCCTTGGTGGTAGCTCTTGTCGCGGTCGTACTGCGGGCCGGCGTAGTGGGGGTGGTAGTTCGGGTCGTCGGCCGGGAGGGTGCGGAGGCCCGCAGAGGTGAGCAGCTGGTCCTTGATCGCGGCGAGCACGGCTTTGCGTTTCGCGGCGGGCAGCGGGGAGTTGGGCAGGCTGCAGGCGAAGACCATGTTGGGCCGGAGTGACAGGTCGGGCGTGCCATCCGGGCGAACGTGGTCGATCAGTCGGCCTAGGTCGTCGGACCAGAAGGTGCTGACGAACGAACGTTTGACTTGTTTGGCGAGCTTGGCGTAGGCGTCGCCGGCGTCGATCTCTTTGGCGGTGCCTTGTTGCAGGAGTTCGGCCAGGCCGACGAGGGCGTGGTACCACAGGGCGTTGATCTCGACGCACTTGCCGGGGCGGGGGGTGAAGACGGTGCCGCCGCAGGCCGCGTCCATCCAGGTGAGCTGGGAGTGGTCGTCGCCGGCGGCGATGAGGCCGTCGGCATCCATGGCGATGGGGATGGGGATGGGTCGGCCGTCGTGGCCCTGGGCGTTCGTGCCGGCGGCGTACGCATCGACGATGTCGGTCATCGCTTTGACCAGCCACTTGGGCGAGGTCTCGGACGCTTCGATGTAGGCGAGGCCCGCGACGACGTACCACAGCGAGGCGTCGACGGTGTTGTAGTGCGGCTCGTTGGTGTAGTCGTCGAAGCGGTTAGGGACGAGGCCGTCTTGGAGCGAGCTTGCGAAAGCACGGAGGGTATCGCGGGCGGCGGTGAGTCGTCCGGTGGAGAGCAGGAGGCCGGGCAGGGCGATGAAGGTGTCCCGGCCCCAGTCGGCGAACCAGGGGTAGCCGGCCATGATGGTGGTGAGCTTCTTGCTGCCGAGGGTGCGTTGGACCACGAAGTCGTCGGCGGCGATCGCGAGGGCGGTCGCGGCGACGGGTTGGTCGGCCAGCTCAGGGAGATACTCGAGGGCTTTCTTAATCCGTGTCGCCCGGCCGGGCTTGGCTTTGGGTTCGAGGGCCTTGCTGCCGAGGGCAACGGTGATCGACGCCTTGGCCAACTTGCCCTCGGTGCTGAGGGGCAAGTTGAAGTGGCCGGGGATGAAGTAGTCTTCGCGGTCGCCCTGGCCGCGGTAGGCATCGCGGGGGTAGGTGATGCCGTGCCACCAGTCGGGCTGCTCGGTGAATTTGCCGTCGGGGGAGTTGAAGGTGATTTCGGTTTCGCCTTGCGTGACCGAGAGTTTCTTGCCGTGCTTGGGGGATTTGAGGGCAAACTCGCCGGCGTTGCCGCGGGAGAGCAGGCTGTGGAAGTCGCGGAGGGTGAGCATCGGAGCGACGCGGAGCGTGGCGTCGCCGCCCAGGTTTTTCAGCCCGGCCACGCGGTAGTGGATCGTGATCGCCTGGGCTTTGTCGTGCAGGACGAGCTCGCGTTCGACGGTGACCTTGCCCCACTGGTAGGTCCACTGCACGGTCAGGCCACGCTTGAACTCGGCGATGGATTGATGGCCCTGCGGGGCGTGAACGAGTTGTTCATCATCGCCACGGAAGAGGCAGCTACCCAGTTCGACGTGTTGCTCGGCGTCGTCGCTTCCGGGGGCTTTGAGGATGAGTTGGTCGAAGACCTGGTTGAGCGCCAGCACGCGTCCGACGGGCGGGGAGGCGGCGGCGATGAGCAGGCCGTGGTACCGGCGGGTGTTGCAGCCGAGCGCGGTGCCCATGCTGAAAGCGCCGGTGCCGTTGGTCAGCAGCCATTCGCGTTGGAGGAGGGTGTCGGTGTTGACGCTTTCGCCATCGAGGGCGAGCGTGTGGGTGGTGGTGGTTTTGTCCATGATGAGGCCATCATAGCCCGCGGTTCACGGCTTGAAGCGGTCCCGGGCGTCCTCAACAGTTTCAAACAATTCGAGCATCCGGCCCATGTTGGCCAGGGTGAACGACTGCATGATGTTGGCGTTGGGGATCGCGATGTGCAGCTGCCCGCCGGCGGACATAAATCGTTTGCGGATCATGATCAGCATGCCCATCCCGCCCGACGGGACGAACTCGACGCCGGTGGTGTCGACCAGGAGTTTGGGGCGAACTTCGGGGAGCTGGTTGGACAACTCGAACAGTTCCCGCACCGCGACGCCGTCGAACTTCCCGCCAGGGAAGGTGACGTGGGCGAGCTCGCCGACGATTTCGCAGTGGAGGTGGGTGAAGGGGTCCATGGGAGTTGGGCAGTGGGCAGTGGGCGGTGGGCGGTGGGGTTTGGGTAATGGGGCGCGAGCAAAGTTTAGCGGGTGAGGGTTTGGTGGTGATTCATGCGTTCGTAGCTTCAAGCAGGCGGTGTACTCGATCGCTTCCACGCCATCGCTTGCGTCTTCCCCACTGCCCAAACCCCATTGCCCACTGCCTATTTCCCACCCCGCTGCCGCGCCAGCTCAAACCCCAACACCGACACCGCCGCGACGGTGCCCAGCGCGTATTCGAACGGTCGGCCGTAGGGGATCTGCACGACTTGGTCCGCCTGGTTGAGGAACGACCGCTTCACACCCCGCTTCTCGCCGCCGATGAGCAGGAACAACGGCTTCGTCAGGTCCACGTCGTACAAAGGCACCGCTTCGTGCGTCTCCGCCGCTGCAGCGACGACCACGCCCTTGGCTTTGAAAAACTCGGCCGCCTCTTCGGGCGTCTCCGCCAAGGCGATCGGCATGAACTCGCTGGTGCCCGCCGAGGAGCGGGCGATGATCGACGGGGCTTCGCCGTCCGCCATCGCCCAGTTGCGGGGCCGAACCACGACGCCGTGACAGCCCGCGGCGTAGAGCGAGCGGATCGACTGGCCGAAGTTGAACGGGTCCTCGACGCCGTCGAGCATCACGAAGAACGACCGCTCGCTGCCGGAGTGGGCGAGCAATTCATCCAGCGTGAGGAACGTCCGTGGGCCGACCTCCGCGACCACGCCGCCGTGTTTGTCGTGGCCGACGCGGGCGTCAAGCTCTTGGCGGCTCAGGGGCGTGAGCTCGATCCGCCGGGCCTTGGCGGCACGACGCACGGGCTCGATCTTGCGGTAGTCCATGTCGGCATCGACCCACACGCCGGCCACCTCCCGCGTCCCCGCCGAAAGCCCCGCTTCCACGGCGATCGCGCCGAGCAAGAATGTCTGGTTTTGCGAACTTTCGGGGGTATCGTGTGTGTCCATTGGTCGACTCCGTGCGGTGTTTCGAGCGTCACATCGTAGTCACTGCACCAAACCCTGCTTACCCCGGAACCCCGCCATGAAGTTCGAGCCCACCTTCGACTCCCTCCAGCAATACACCTGCCCCGATTGGTTCCGCGATGCGAAGTTCGGCATCTGGGCCCACTGGGGCCCCCAAGGCGTGCCCATGGCCGGCGACTGGTACGCCCGCAACATGTACAAGCCCGGCGACCCCGCCTACGAGCACCACCTCAAGCACTACGGCCACCCCTCAGAGTTTGGCTTCAAAGACATCCTCCCGCTTTGGACCTGCGAGAACTTCGACGCCCAGGACCTGATGCAACGCTACAAGAAAGCCGGCGCCAAGTACTTCACTTCCATGGGCGTGCACCACGACAACTTCGACCTGTGGAACTCCAAGCACCACAAGTGGAACGCGGTCAACATCGGCCCCAAGCGCGACATCGTCGGCGAGTTCCGCGACGCCGCCCGCGACCAAGGCCTCTACTTCGGCGTCACCGAACACCTCGAGCGCTCCTACAACTGGTTCAACACCAACAAAGGCAGCGACAAGGAAGGCCCCAAGGCCGGCGTGCCCTACGACGGCAACAACCCCGAGCTCGAAGACTTCTACTTCCCGCCCCACGACGACACCAACTTTCAATACCCCCTCGACCCGCCGGCGTGGTGGGCTAAGCAGTGGCACGACCGCATCAACGACCTGGTCGACCAGTACGACCCCGACCTGCTCTACACCGACGGCGCGATCCCCTTCGGCGAGGTCGGCCGATCGATGCTCGCCCACTTCTACAACCGCAACATCGAACGCCGCGGCGGCAAGCTCGAAGCGGTCTACAACCTCAAGAGCTACCACGAGTCCGCCCGCGACCACGCCCAGCCCGGCCCCGCGCTCGATGCCGAGGGCAACCCCATCGGCGGCCACGGCGATTACGTCGAAGGCATCGGCATCCTCGACCTCGAACGCGGCGGCGTCGATCGCATTTGGCCCGACCCCTGGCAGACCGATACCTGCGTCGGCGGCTGGTACTACAAGCAAGGCCTGACCTACAAGTCGCCGCAACTGATCGTCCACATGCTCGCCGACATCGTCAGCAAGAACGGCAACCTCCTGCTCAACTTCCCCGGCCAAACCGACGGCACCCTCGACGCCGAATGCCTCGCCATCCTCGACGCCCTCGCCGACTGGTTCGCCGTCAACGGCGAAGCCATCTACGGCACCCGCCCCTGGACCCAATACGGCCAAGGCAAAGACTTCCCCACCGGCGACTTCGCCGAGCCCGACCAGTCCCCCCTCGGCGACGGCGACTACCGCTTCGTCACCAAGGGCGACCACACCCTCTACGCCATCGCCATGGGTTGGCCGGAGGACGGAAGCGCTTCCGGGGGCCGCACCTTCCACCTCACCGCGGTGAAAGACCGCGTGGCGAACGTCGAACTCCTCGGCCACGCCGGCCCGCTCGAATGGTCGCAAGACGACAACGGCGTGAAAATCACCGCCCCCGACACGAAGCCCTGCGATTTGGCGTACAGCCTGAAACTCACACTGTCGTAAAACCGCAGACCTCGACCAGGGCCGTGTAGCGGCCCGGCTAGAAATACCTCAATAACTCCACCCCCAACCCGCCTAGTCACCCAAAGCCTCACACAGATCAACATCGCGGCGTGCGCCGCGATGGCCTGACGGAGTTAGGGGTCGAACATGGGGTGTTGGTGCGCCGTTATGAAGCCCGTCGACGCGGCGCTGGGCTTAGCACCATGTAGGTCAGGTCTTCGACCTGACGCAAGTCATCGTGTAGTTCGTGTCAGGTCGAAGACCTGGCCTACTTCAATTAATCACTGGACGACCGTTTGAAGAAAGCCGCAGCAAAGTGTGTACTCAACTCCTGAAGTAGTTCTTCGTCTTGATCGCTAATCTCAGGATTCCCCCAAACAAACACAACAACAAGCGGTCGAGATTCGATTGAACGAATACTGGCAAATGGCTGCGGGTGAGTGGTTGCTTGACGCACTAAGTCTGACTGCTCAAGTGATTGAATAAATAAATCAGCTACTTCGTTGTCTACCGATCGATCCTTGCCTGCCAAATACAATGTCGAAATCGACAATTGGCCATTCGTGTAAAACTGACCAAGGCCCGCTCCGTCACTTGAAGTCAATTTAGTTTCTATGTGATTTAATTCCTGACCCCATGAAGTCGCAGGAAAATTATCACCGAATTGATTTAAAAATGTGACGCCTGCCTCGACCCATATCGGAGATAGGCTGCTCATCTCCCAAAAACCACGGCCAACTTCTTCACCGGTCAAGGTATAGGCGGCAACGTTAAATCCGGAAATTTGATTATCCATAATTACCTATGCCCCAGCCTTCGCCTTATCCTTCGCCGACCGTGCCTCGCGTCGCCGCATCGACTCTTGCAGAGTCCGCTTGCGTAGCCGGATGTTTTCGGGAGTCACCTCAACCAACTCGTCCTCGGCGATGTATTCCAAGCAAGCCTCGAGCGACATCTCTTTGGCGGGCTTGATCTGCATGTTGTCGTCTTTGCCGCCGCGGGTGCGGACGGCGGTGAGTTGTTTGGACTTGATGGGGTTGGCGATGATGTCGTTGTCTTTGCAGTGTTCGCCGATGACCTGGCCTTCGTAGACCTGGTCGCCCGGCTTGACGAAGAAGAAGCCGCGGTCGTAGAGGCCGTGGAGGGCGTAGGGGGTGACCTGGCCGGTGTCGCTGGCGATGATGACGCCGGCGGGGCGTTTGGGCACGTCGCCGCGCATCGGCTCGTATCGGAGCAGGTTGTGGTGCATGACGGCTCGGCCCTGGGTGGCGGTGAGCATCCGGGTCCGCATGCCGATCAGGCCGCGGGCGGGGATGGTGAACTCCATGTGGATGTAGTCGCCGGCCCCGGCCTTGGGGTCCATGCTGACGATCTCGGCCTTGCGGTTCGTGACCAGGCTCATCACGTCGTTCTGGCACTCGGCGGGGCAGTCGACGACGAGCTGTTCGATGGGCTCGCAGAGCTTGCCGGCGTGGTCGCCGTCTTCAGGACGCTTGAGGATCACCTCGGGCTTGCCGACCTGGAGCTCGTAGCCCTCGCGGCGCATGGTTTCGAGGAGCACGCCCAGGTGCATCATGCCCCGGCCCGACACCTTGAACTCGTCGCCGCCGTCGCCCCGCTCAACGCGGAGCGCGACGTTGGACTGCAGCTCTTTCTGCAGGCGGTCGTAGACCTGGCGGGACGTGACGAACTCGCCTTCGCGGCCAGCGAAGGGCGAGTCGTTGACACGGAAGGTCATGGTCAGTGTCGGCTCGTCGATCTCGACGGCGGGCAGAGCTTCGGGGCGGTCGGGGCAGGCGATGGTGTCGCCGATGTCGATCGGGTCGAGGCCGACCACGGCGCAGATGTCGCCGGCGATGACCTGGGGGACTTCTTTCTGTTTGAGGCCGTCGAAGGCATTGAGCTTCAGGATCTTCTGCTGCTTGCCTTCGCCGGCCCGGTTGATGACGGTGACCTGCTGCCCGGCGTTGATCCGCCCGGCGGTCACACGGCCCACGGCGATCCGGCCGACGTAGTCGGAGTATTGGATCGTGGTGACCATCATTTGCAGCGGGGCGGCGAGCGCTTCGACGCCCGAGGCGAAGCCGGCAGCGGCGCCACGCGATGAGCCCTCGGCGTACGGCGCGGGGACGTGTTCGAGGATCGCCGAGTAGAGCGCCAGCATGTTGTCGGGGTGCTCGGCCCCGTTCATGCCGGCCTTCTCGAGGTCGTCCGACGCCCAGCCGTTCTTGGCTGAGCTGTAAACGATCGGGAAGTCCAGCGCATCATCGGGCGCATCCAGCTCGGCGAGCAGGTCGAAGACTTCGTTGATGACGTCTTCGGGCCGGGCGTTGGGCTTGTCGATCTTGTTGATGACCACGACGGGCTTGAGGCCGATGGCCAGGGCTTTCTGGAGCACGAAGCGGGTCTGGGGCATCGGGCCCTCGAAGGCGTCGACCACGAGCAGGCAGCCGTCGGCCATGTTGAGGACGCGTTCGACCTCGCCGCCGAAGTCGGCGTGGCCCGGCGTGTCGATCAGGTTGATCTTGTAGTCGGCCCCGTCGGTGTGGCGGTAGTTCACAGCACAGTTCTTGGCGGTGATGGTGATGCCGCGCTCGCGCTCGAGGTCGCCGGTGTCCATGATGAGGTTGTGCTGGCCGCCGGCGAGCTTGTCGAGATCCTCGGTGCGGAACATGCCCGACTGGTAGAGCAGCTGGTCAGTGAGCGTGGTCTTGCCGTGGTCGACGTGGGCAATGATCGCGACGTTTCGGAGGTGGTTCTGGGCCATGGTGGGGGTTTCCGGGGGGCCGGGGTGTTTCTGGGGGCCCGGGGATACCGGGCTGAGGAGGCGGGGCGGACGGACCGCCGGGGCGGTGCCAAGCGGGGGATTGTACCGATTTAAGCCGTAACCGTATGAAATTGTCGCCTGGGCTCGCCGCCCGACGGGATCAGGGGTAGTCCTGCCCCACAGGGCGGATGGTGACGGTGTTGACGTGGACGTGGGGCGGTTCGGCGACGATGTGGCAGATCGTGCGGGCGATGTCTTCGGGCTGGAGCATCTTGCCGAACTTGGCGACCGTCTTGCCGAAGTTTTCCTCGTCGTAGCCGGCGACGTCCTGGAACTCCGAGAGGACGATGCCGGGCTTGATGTTGGTGACACGGATGCCCGTCGAGCCGACCTCACGACGCAGCGCCTCGACGGCCCCCTCCACGGCAAACTTCGACGCGCCGTAGGCCCCGGAGAACGGCGAGACGTTGCTGCCCACGGTCGAGCCGAGCACGACGAGGTCGGCCCCGGGGAAGTCGGCGTCGGCGGGCGTGACCCCGGCCGCTTCGAGCTTGGCCTTCATCGCGCCGGCGACGATCCGCATGAAGTGCATCGTGCCGGTGACGTTGAGCTTGAAAAGCGATTCCCAAGCAGACTCGTCCGAAGACAGCACGCCGCCTGCCAGGCCGCGCCCGGCGTTGGCGACGACGATCTCCGGCACGCCGCCGGCCCAGTCGACCACTTGGGCCCACATCGCGTCGGTCGCGGCGGGGTCCGACACGTCCGCGGGGAACGCCTTGGCCTTGCCACCCGCTGCGGCGATCTCGGCGACGAGCGCTTCGAGCTTCTCGCCCCGGCGGGCGCTGACCGCGACCTTCGCCCCGGCCTCGGCGAGGGACTTGGCGGTGGCCCAGCCGATGCCGGCCGAGGCACCGGTGACCAGAGCAACACGATTCGTAAACGGCTGGGACATGCGACAGTTCTCCTAGTCAAAACACAGATGGAACAAGAGCCAATCTTAGACGCTGGGATTCACACGTGTCCGTTTGCGCTTGGGTTTCTTGGGGCGCTCGGCCGGGACCAGCGAGCGGAGCGTGAACAGCTTGCCGAAGCACAGCAGCACATCGCCGGGCAGGATTTCCTGGTTGCCGTGTGGCGCGGGGATCACGGCAGAGCCGCGCGTGATGCTGAGCACGAGCACCTCGCGGTCGTCCCGCAGGCCGCTGTCCCCGATGGTCACACCGGCCAACGGCGAGTCGGGCGCGACGGGGAACTCCGCGACGCCGTAGCCGGACTTGATGGTCATGCGTTGGCGGACATCGACGTCGGGCAGCAGGACCTGTTCTTCGATGTGCTCGATGATCGCCCCGGCCACGTCGATGCCGGTGACCGTCTCGATACCTTCGAGGCCGGGCGACGAGTTGACTTCCATGACCTGCGGGCCGTCACGGCCTTCGAGCATGTCGACACCCGCCACGCGGAGGCCCATGATCTGCGCCGCTTTGACCGCGGTCTGTTGGTACTGCTCGTCCAGCTCGATCGCTTCGGTCTGGCCGCCGCGGTGGACGTTGCTGCGGAACTCAGTGCCCACCGCCTTACGTCGCATCGCCGCGACAACACGCCCTCCCACCACCAACGCGCGGATGTCTCGGCCCTTGCTCTCGGCTACGAACTTCTGCAACAACACGTTCTGCCGGGCGCTCTGCAAGGTCTCGATGATCGCCTCGGCGATGTTGACGCTGTCGGCCAAAATCACGCCAACACCCTGGCTGCCCTCGAGCAGCTTGATGATCACCGGCACGCCGCCGAGCGCCTCGATCGCGGGCAGCACGTCTTCCTTGCCGCGGACAAACGCCGAGTCGGGGATGCCCACGTCGTGGCGGCTGAGGATCTGCATCGACCGCAGCTTATCGCGGCTGACGCTGATCGCGGTGGAGGTGTTCAGGCAGAACACGCCCATCTGCTCGAACTGCCGGACGACCGCGGTACCGAACTGCGTGATGCTGGCGCCGATGCGCGGGATGACCGCGTCGACCTCGCCGAACTCTTTGCCGTTGTAGGTCAGGTCGGGCGATTGCGGCTCGACGTACATCGAAAACCGCAGCGTGCTACGGACACGCAGCGTATGGCCGCGCGCCTCGGCGGCCTCGCGAAATCGCTTGACGGAGTAGCCCTTGGGGTTACGCGACAACACCACAATCTTCATGGCTGATCCCCCGTCGGGTTCGGGGCTTCTGACGAGCGGCGCTTGCGCGGCGGCCTGCTCTGAACAAACCGGCGGGACGAGTCGACCAGAAATTCTGAGGACAGCGCTTGCCGACCCAGCAGCATGCGACAGATCATCTGCTCACGCGACACCAAAGTGACCTCGCGTTTCAGGGTCTGATCGCCGATCTTGATCTCCGCCTCGACAACCAGCCGCTCTGACGTGTTGCCGTGGCTGTCCCGTACCGAAGCCCGGCGGACGATGGGTGCTTCCACCGCAACCGCGTCTTGGCGGTTGTCACGCGAACGGGCAACCTCGAAACGCACCCGCTCCCCGGGCAGTTCCTGGATGTTCCGGGCGTCGAGAGCCGACGATCGCGCACCGGTGTCGGCCTTGGCGAGCAGGCGTTTGATGCCCCAGGCGGGCAGGTCGACGTACTCGTGGTAGCCGACGATCCGCGGGCCGTCGCCGGGGGGTTGAGGTGGGTCGGGCGTGTCGTTCATCGCGGGTCTCGGGGTGCGTGGGGGAATCATACCGCCCGGCTATACTCGTGTGCTATGCCTGCTTTGTTAGATAAAGTCGAACTCCCGCTGAAATCCGCCACGTCCTCGGCGTGGGCGGCGGGGGTGTTGGCCGAGCCGTTGGCGTTGCTGTCGGACCACGCCCACCTGGAGCGGAAGGCGGCGACCAACGCGTTGGAGTTGTTGCACCAGTGGCCCGACCCGATCCCGCCGGACGCGTGGGTGACGACGATGACGGCCGTGGCGGGCGAAGAGGCCGACCACCTGCAGCTGGTGCTGCGGATCCTGCACAAGCGCGGCGGCACGTTTTCCCGCAGCCACCGCAACCCCTACGCCAAGGCCCTGCGCGACCTCATCCGCCTCGGCGGCGGCACCACCGACGCCCGGCGAAACACACTGACGGATCGGCTGATGGTCAGCGCACTGATCGAAGTGCGGTCGTGTGAGCGTTTCGCGACGCTGGCGGACTATCTGGCCGAGACGGGCGAAGATGAGGAACTCGCCAAGCTGTACAAGGGCCTCTGGGCTTCCGAGCACGGCCACTACATCACCTTCCTCGACCTGGCCCGCAAGCTCCCGGGCGTCCCCGCCGAGGCGATCGAAAGGCGCTGGCAGGAGATGCTTGAGCAAGAAGCCGCGATCCTGGCTGATCAATCCCACTATCCCGGCATGCACAGCGGCGTGCCCGAAGACACCGACCGATGAACGAACCTGCTGCCCCCACTCCTGCCGCCAAAATCCCCTGGTACATCGAACACCGCATGCGGGCCCTGCTGATCATGCTCGGCTCGTTCCTCGTGTTCGGCGCGGTCGTGTTCACCACGGTGTTCGTCCTCACGGTGAATCACCTCAAGACCACCGTGCCTTATCAGATCGCGGTCGAGCGGGTGGTGAACTACCACGGGGTGCAATCGAACCTGGGCAAGCCCGTCGAGCCGACCTGGCTCGCCGCGGGGCAGGTCAACGACAAGACCGGCTACACCGAGATGACCTTCCGCATCGCCGGCCCGACGGGCAAAGGCGTGGTCCGCGCGGTCCTCGAACGCGACCCCGAGGACGACGCCAGCGAATGGGAACTCGTCTTCCTCGACGTCGCGACCTACAGCGACTTCGGCGTCGAGATGGTCGAGATCATCAACGACAAGCCGCCGACGGGGGTGCAACTACCCGAGCCCACGCCCGAAGCGAAGAAAAAGTACGGCGTCGAGGACGAGCCCACGGATGAAGCAAGTGATGAGTAAACAGTGAACAGTGATGAGTCCAAGGCAAGCCGGATACCCATCGCTGTGCTCCGCTCGACTCATCACTGTTCACTTGTCACTCATCACTGAGATCCGCGTTAACGGATCTTGACGGTCGCCAGCGCGATCGCGGCAAGTAGCACCGTGATCAGCCAGAACCGGATCACGACCTGCTGCTCGGTCCAGCCTTCGAGGTGGAAGTGGTGGTGGATCGGGGCACACTTGAAGATGCGTCGGCCCTTGGTGATCTTGAAGTAAGCCACCTGCAGCATCACGCTGACGGCTTCCATTACGAACACCCCGCCGATGACAAACAGCAGGAATTCCTGGCGGATGACCACGGCAATAAAGCCCAGCAGTCCGCCGAGCGGAAGCGAGCCAGTGTCGCCCATGAACACCTGCGCGGGGTTGCAGTTGAACCACAGGAAGCCGAGGCAAGCCCCAACCATCGACGCGGCGACGACCGCCAACTCATCGCTGAGCGGGATGTGCGGCACCAGCAGGTACTTGGCCAAGACAAAGTCTTCGTGGGCGTAACCCGCGATCAGGCAGAGCACGAGCATGGCGAACGCGACGATGACCATGATCCCGCTCGCCAGGCCGTCCATGCCATCGGTAAGGTTGACCGCGTTGGACGAGAAGACCATCACCAAGACGGCGATCAGCACGAACAACGCCGGGGGTAAAACGATCAAACCCGGGCTCTGCACGAACTCGCCCGCGTCTTTCACCCAGGTCTTGAGGCCCGGGATGTTCAGCGCCCGGGCCATGTCGGTGAACTCGCTGCCGGTGACGAACATGCGCTCGGGGTGGTTCACCACAAAGAACCCCAGCAAGACCGACAGCGCGATCTGGAACAGCATCTTCTCCCACGAGTGCAGGCCCTGCCGACCGGTGCTGCGGCGGGCCGCGGTGAGCTTGAGCCAATCGTCGACCAGCCCGATGAGGAAGAAGCCCACCAGGCAGACCATCGCCATGCGGACGTAGAAGCTGCTGAGGTCCGCTAGCAACAGCGTGGTCAGGAAGATCGCCCCGGCGATCATGATCCCGCCCATGGTGGGCGTGTTGCTCTTGGCCTTCATGAGCTCGTTGACGTCCGCTCGGCCGAAGTCGGGGTTGTCGCCGACCTTCTTCATGACCAGCCAGCCGATGGTTCGCTTGCCGGAGACGACGACGATCGTGAAGCTCAGGATGATCGCCAGCACCGCCCGGAACTCAACCCACTGAAACACACCGAGCGCCCCCAGCCATTCGCTGGCGTGGATCGTGTCGCGGAAGAGGTCGGTGAGGTAGTAGAGCAAGGGCGGGGTTGGGAGTTGGGGGTTAGGAGTTAGGAGATTAGTCGGTTCTATTTCACCGAAAGCCCGCGGATGGCGGAGCCTTCCGCGCGGTTCTACACCTTCGGGTACTTGGCCTCGACCGCAGGGATGATACGCTCCAACGCCATGCCGCGTGAACCCTTAAGCAGCAGCGTGTCGCCGGGTTGCACGAGGTCCGCGATCTTCGTCGGCAGACCATCGGACCAAACCTCGCCCCTGAACAGCTCGCCAACCAACACCAGATGATCGGCGATCACCCCCGCCTCGGCTGAGATTTCCCGGTGGGCCGCTTCACCCGCCACGCCCAGCTCCAGCATGTCGCCCAGCACCGCGATCTTTCGGCCGTCACTTTCCGCCAGCACCTCCAACGCCGCCCGCATCGAGTCGGGGTTGGCGTTGTACGAATCATCGAGCACCGTGACGCCTTGCCCCAATTCGATCTGCCGCAAACGCCCCGCCGGGGGCTCGGCACACCGCAGCGCATCGTTCACCGCGTCGCCCGACAGCTCCAGCCAGCGACACAACGCAACGACCAGCGCCGCGTTCATCCGGTTGTGTTCGCCCAGCAACGGGAAGTCTTCGGGGACATCGCGGTCGTGCCGGACGGGCAGCATGATCACGCCTTCCTGCACGTTGTAGTACGGGGCGATCAGCTCCGCCGCCTCGGCGGGAAGGGTGACGTAGCCGTGGGGGCGGACGAAGGGCAGGATCGCGGCTTCTTCCTTCGCGACACCTTGGATGTCCTTGAAGAACTCCAGATGTTCGCTGCCGATGCTGGTGATGACCGTCGCGTCGGGCCAGGCGATGTCGCCGAGCGAGGCGATCTCGCCGGGGTGGTTCGTTCCGATCTCACAAGCGATGAAGTCGTGGTCGAGCTGCGCTGCCAACAGCGTCAACGGCACGCCGAGGTGGTTGTTGAAGCTCTTGGGCGACTGCGTGCCGTGGAGGCCGCAGCGGGTGAGCACGTGGTGGATGAGTTGGCGGGTCGTGGTCTTGCCGTTGGACCCGCAGACCGCGATGACCTTGCAGTCGTGCTTCGCGAGTTCGTCCCGGTACGCGCTGGCGAGTTCTTGCAATGCCGCGACCGTGTCGTCCACGAGTAGCACCGGTCCCGGACCCACAGCGGCCTCGTCGCTCACGATCGCGCAGGCCGCGCCGTTTTCCAGGGCGCTACCCACGAAGCGGTGGCCGTCGTGGTTCTCGCCTTTGACCGCGAGGTAGACCTGACCGGGTTGGAGTGTCCGCGTGTCGTGAGACAGTCCGGTGGCTTGTGCCGTGTAGTCCGTAGGCTCAATCGTCCACTCGCCGCCGGTGACGCGTTCAAGGTTTTCGTAGCTCCAGAACGCGCTCATGAATCGTGCTGCTCCACCCATTTCGCAAGCGCTGCCGCCGCTTGTTCGCGGTCGTCGAAGTGGATCTTTTCGTTGCCGAGGATCTGGTAGTCCTCGTGGCCCTTGCCCGCGATGAGCACAGTGTCGTTGGCGGTCGCTCTGAGGATGGCGGACTCGATCGCCATGGCGCGGTCGATCTCGACCGTGAGCGCCTCGCGTTTACCTCGTGGCACCCCCGCCTCGGTATCACTCAGAATCTGCCGCGGGTCCTCGGTGCGTGGGTTGTCGCTGGTGAGAAACAACACATCCGCCACCTCGGCCACAGCGGCAGCCATCTTGGGGCGTTTGGTACGGTCTCGGTCGCCGCCACATCCGAACACACAGATGAGCTTCCCCTTCGTCAGAGGATGGACCGTCTTCAAAACCGTCGAAAGTGCATCGGGGGTGTGCGCATAATCCACCAGGACCGATGGACACTCCCCATGGACTTCTGCTGTGCTCGTTTGGACACGCTCCAACCTGCCTGGCACCGGGGGGCAGTTCGCAATGCTCTGCGCCCAATCACACTTCGCATTCGGCACAAGAGCAAATGCCGCCGTGAGCGCCTGCAGAGCATTCATCAGGTTGTAATCACCCGTCAGAGGCAGATTCGCGTCAAACGCGTCCCAGCGTCCTTCGAATTTTGCACTGCTTCCACTGGCCGTCATCTCGCTTGGCCATGCCGAAGCGTCCGCGTGACCTCGCTCATCCGCCACCGCGCTCAACACCACGTCTTGTTCGACACTAGACAACTCAATTAGCTTGAGACCTTCATCTTCACAGTTCACCACCGCCACACCGGACTCCGACAGCAGGCCCAACAACTTCGCCTTCGCCGCGGCGTAGTTCTCCATCGTGCCGTGGTAGTCGAGGTGGTCCTGGGTCAGGTTGGTGAATACCGCGACCTCAAACTCCAGCCCATCGACTCGGCCCTGATCCAACGCATGACTGGACACCTCCATCGCGCACGCCCCGCAGCCGTGCTTGACCATCTCGACAAAGTGGCGGTGCAGGTCGATGGCGCCCGGCGTGGTCAGCTCGGCGGTGAGCGGCCCTTCGGATGAGCCGTGGTCAATCGTAACGGTGCCGATCAATCCACACTTCATGCCCGCCGCATTGAGCAGGTATTGGGACAGCGTGGCGACGGTCGTCTTGCCGTTGGTCCCGGTGATCCCGATCAGTTTCAACCGCTTGGCGGGTTCGCCGAAGAATCGAGCCGACAGTCGGCCGGCCAGGCGTTGATCGATCGGCCCCGAACCCTCACCTGCCCCAACCACTAACCCAACCCCCGGAGGCACCTCAATCGCCTCGGGCACGACCAGCGCGGCCGCGCCCCGCTCGATCGCGTCCGCCGCAAAAGTTTTCCAACGATCATCGCCCGTGTCGCGCGCGATGAACAAGCAGCCCTCGCTCACCCGACGGGAGTCGTCGGTCAGGTCCGATAGTTCCAGCCCGCCGTCACCCGCAACGAGGGGCAGGCCGAGGTTTTCGATGAGAGACGACAGAATCATGGGTGCAACCACACTAAGGCAAATACCGAACCCGCCTGACTTTCATCATCGGCCGTGTGGCCGGGTGACGGACAAGTTTGCGGCCGATGCGTCGGGGCACAAGTCTCTCTGCTCGATATCCGATGTAATTGATAACCCTATATACGAATCGGCCGCCGACAACCTCCTTCCTCATGCCCCACGAATCCACCCCTATTGAGACGATCCGCCTGAGCGCTCGCGACAAGCAAAAGCTTGTCGATTACATCGAGCACTCGGGGAAGAAAGTAATCAACAACGACCGCCGGGCGTTGCGTGTTGATTTCCACGGGCGTAAGGTCCTGGTCACCATCACCAACAACCACGGCCAACGTGTGAGCCACAGCGTGCTGCCCCGCAACCTGAGCCGCAACGGCATCGCGTTTGTACACGGCCGATTCGTTTACCCCGAGTCCCGTTGCCAAGTCACTCTGCCGATGCAGAACGGAAAGTGGTACGCCGTGGAAGGAGAGGTCCGCACCTGCCGCCACATCCAGGGCATCATTCACGAGATTGCTATCGTTTTTGATGAGCCCCTAAACCTCAACGACTTTGTGCGACTAACCGCATCACAGCAGGAAAAGCACAGGGCTGAGCAGTCCCAAGACTTCGACCCCGAACACGATATGGACGTCAACTCGGTGGGCCGAACGTTGGTCATCGACGACATGGCGACCGACCGCAAGCTCTATCGGCTGTGGCTGGAGAAGCTGAACATGGCGACCAACGAAGCCAGCGGCGTGACAACGACGATCGAACAGATGTCCCAGTGCCAGTTCGACCTGATTATGATCAACCTTGAGCTCGGCGAAGAGTCGGGCATCGAATTGATCCAGCACCTGCGTGGCCAGGGTTTCGAACGGCCCATCATCGCCACATCGGCCAGCGATCACAAAACCGAGGAAAACGCAGCCATCGAGGCTGGTGCCACCGCATTTCTTGTCAAGCCCTTCGGGTTGGAAGACCTGCGGGTCGCGCTCGAAGACTCCCTATCGATTGACACCTCGGCTACCAACGAAGCCGATGCCGTGTACAGCACCTTGGCGGATGACGCCGAGATGCTCCCGCTCATCGAAGAGTTTGTCAGCACGCTGGGCCCGCTATCGATGCGCCTCCGCCGGGCCAACGCCGACGCCGACCTGAAAACCATCGAACAGCTCTGCCAGAACCTCAAGGGTGCCGGGGCGGGCTACGGCTTCGAGGCGATCACGACGATGGCGCGCTACGCCATGGACAGCCTGGAGGCCGCCGAGCAAGACGCCGAGTCGATCCGCAAAACGGTCAACGACTTGGTGCAGACCCTCCGCCGGTCGCGCGCTGGTGTCCCCGCCGAATCCTGATTTCGGGGCGGACCTTCATTCCATCTGATGTGCCGCGAACAATATCGCCTACAGCGAGACGCTTTATCGCGTGGCGATGGCGGGGGTGTTGCCCTCACGGACCCAGACGCTGCCTTTGCCGCGGTGGCCGACGACCGTATTGAGCCGACGCAGATAGGTCTGCAGAGCCATCTCATCGAAACGCTCGAGGAATTCCGGAGACGCACTGCGGTTCTTGAGTTGAATCTGCTCAATCATCTGCTGCTTGCTCATCGTGACGTGTCCTCAGGCTCGAAAAGGTCCATCAAAGCGGGGCAGGATCGCCCATGCTCCTCGTCTGGGCACCATCGGCCCCACGCCGCCACGCCCATGAGGGTGTAACCGCCACGGACGTGATCCCCCGTGCCCCCCAAGCCCACCGCTCTCTCAGATCCCGTCCACGCAGCGGTATACTGGAGCTCGGGCGTGAGGCGGGGGCTTCTCGCCTTTCCATACCGCCACCCCATCCCAGGTCATCGCCATGCCCATCACCATCAACAGCCCCTACTCCGGCCGCCCCGTCAAAATCCGCGACGAAGACATCGGCCGTGCCGTCCGCGACGAGGAAGACCGCATCTTCTACGTCGTCCAACGCGGCTCGGGCGAGGGCTACTACGCCGCCCCGACCCGCAAGGGCTCGGAGAAGGATGAACAGCGTTACGACGCGATGCAGAACAAGATGGACACCGTTCAGGAGCAGGTCACCGCTCAGCACCAGGCGGTCCACGACGCGACGGGCCGCAAGCGCTCGCCGGTCATGCGTCGGCTGGTCCTGATCGTAGTGCTGGCGATCCTCGCAGCGGGGGGGTACTCGATCTACTTCCTCTCCACCGGCGGCACGGTCTCCGAGCTGCTCGACAAGGTCCGCCCCGCGGAGACTCCGATGACCGAACCCCGGCCGTAACCCGCGTGATCCGACATCGCCGGAACCCCCGACGGGGGGTAAGATCACGGCATGTTTAAATCCATTGCCCTGTGCTCGTGTCTGATCGCCGCCTTGAGTGTCGCCACGGGCTGTGGCTTCCAACCCGAAGAGCCCCCGGCCGCGGAGGGCGAGCTCCGGTTCATCAGCGGCTCGGCCATCAAAACCCTCGACCCGCAGGCCACGAGTTGGCTGATCGATTTCCGCATCATCGAAGGCCTCTTCGAGCCGCTGCTGCGCGTGAACCCGGCGACCATGGAGATCGAACCGTCCGCCGCCGAGGCCCTGCCGCAAGTCAGCGACGACGGCACGGTCTACACCTTCACCATCCGCGAAAACGCCAAGTGGTCCAACGGCGACCCGCTGCTCGCCTCGGACTACGCCTACGGCTGGCAGCGTGCATTGCTGTTCGACCTCGCCGCCGACTACTCCGCCTTGTTCTTCTGCATCGAAGGGGCCGAGGACTTCTTCAATTGGCGTGGTGGGCAGCTGCGGAACTTCAAAGACTCGGGCGTTTCCGCAGAAGACCTTTGGGCGCAGACCCAAGCCCGCTTCGACGAAACCGTGGGCATCAAAGCGTTAGACGAACGCACGCTTCAGGTCACGCTCCAACAACCCACCGCTTTTTTCAACGAACTCGTGGCGTTCGCGCCGTTTTCACCGGTCCACCGCGCGAGTGCCGACGCTTACCTCAAGCCCGACGCCGAGACGGGCACCGTGACCATGGACCCGGTCTACTTCCAAAAGCCCGAGCTGATCGTCAGCAACGGCCCCTACCGGCTCGACACCTGGCAATTCAAGCAACGGCTCATCCTCGAGCAAAACCCCAACTGGTGGAACCGCGACGCGATGGGCAACACCCGTGTGACCATGCAGGTCAACACCGACCCGGGCAACGGGCTGCTCCGCTACGGCGAGGGCGAGACCGATTGGTACCCCAGCTTCCCCACCGCGTCGCAAGACGCCGCCAAGCTCGTCGCCTCCGGCCGAGCCGATGTGCACTACGGCGCCGCAGCAGGCACCTATTTCTACACCTTCAACTGTGAGCCAACCTACGAGGGTAAGCCCAATCCATTCGCCGACGCCCGGGTCCGCCGCGCGTTTTCGCTAGCGGTGGACCGCAAAACACTGGTCGAAAACGTGACCCAGCTCAACCAACCCGTTGCGCTCACGTTCATCCCGCCCGACGCCCTACCGAACTACACCGCCCCAACGGATGCGGGTGTGAGCTTCGACCCCGCCGCGGCCAAGACCCTGCTCGCCGAGGCGGGCTACCCCAACGGCGACGGCCTGTCGGGCATCACCCTGCTGATCAACGAAGGCGGCGGCCACGAAGACCCCGCCCAGGCGATCCGCAAGGGCTGGGAAACCCACCTGGGCGTTACCGTTCAGATCGAATCGGTCGAGCGCACCACCTTCAGCGACCGCCTGAAAAACCAGGGCTTTCAGATCGCCCGGGCCGGCTGGTTCGGCGACTACCGCGACCCCACGACCTTCCTCGACAAGTTCCACTCGCGTAACAACAACAACGACGCCAAGTACGCCAACGCCGAGTACGACCAATTGCTCGACGCCGCCGAGACGGAGATGGACGCGCCCACTCGCCTGAAGATGTTGGCCGAAGCCGAGGCGTTGATGCTCGCCGAGCAGCCGTTGATGCCGCTCTACCACTACACAAACCTCGAGCTCTTCGATCCCGCGCGGGTGAAGAACCACCACCCCAACCCTTGGAACGTGCGCCGCCTGGACGCGATCGAGGTGGTCGGGGCAGGAGAATAGAAAACCAGCAAAGCAGAAACATTGCTGGGCTGACCAATCCTTTTCTGCATTTGATTTTTGCTGCTTCGCTGCTTTTCTTATGGCCTCGCTGATCCTCCGACGCTTGATCCAGTTGCCGTTGATCCTCGCGATCATCTTCCTGGTAACGTTCACGCTGGTCTGGGTGCTGCCCGGCAACCCGTTGGACCGCGCCGAAGGGCGTCGGCCTCCGCCGGAGGTCGAGCAGGCGATGAAAGCCCGATACAACCTCGACTCGCCGACGAGCTTCCTCGTGGGTTACGCCAAGGGCGCGCTAGTCGGCGACTTCGGGCCTAGCTTGGAATACCGCGGGCGTTCGGTCCGCGAAATCATCGCCGAGGGTTTGCCGATCAGCGCGTCGCTGGGCTTCGCGGCGTTGGGTGTGGCGTTGTTCCTCGGTACATTGGCTGGGGTGCTCGGCGCGTTGAAGCCCGGCAGCCCGCTGGACCATATGAGCCTGGGCGTGGCGCTCCTGGGGATCAGCCTGCCTAACTTCGTCACGGGCACGATCCTGCTCGTCGTGTTTGCGGGGATGCTCAACTGGGTGCCGGTGGGGGGGTGGAGCTCGCCACGGGACATGATCCTGCCCGCGATCACGCTGGGCCTTGCGCCCGCGGCCTATATCGCCCGGCTGATCCGGCTGGGACTGGCCGACATCATGAGCGCCGACTTCATCCGCACCGCCCGCGCCAAGGGGTTGTCGAATCACAAAGCGCTGTTCAAACACGCCATGAAAGTCGCCTACCTCCCGGTGCTTTCGTTCCTCGGCCCCGCCGCCGCCTCGGTGATGACCGGCTCGTTCGTCGTTGAAAAAGTCTTCAATATCCCCGGCATCGGCGAGTACTTCGTCAACTCGGTCCTCAACAAAGACCAGTCGCTGATCCTCGGCATCGTACTCGTCTACGCCACCATGCTCATCCTGTTCAACCTCGTTGTCGATGTCGCCTACGCCTGGCTGGACCCGCGCATCGAGCTGTAGTTTCGTAGGTCAGGTCTTCGACCTGACATGGTCGCCTAGATAACAGGGTGTCAGGTCGAAGACCTGACCTACGAATCAAACAACCTTATCGCACGGCTCGTAAATTGGATTGAACGCCTATACAACCCCGGCTATCTTGCTGGAAGATGTCTTCAACCCCACCCCACGACCCGAAGCTCATCGCCATCCTCACCGCCGCCGCCACCGCGGCGCTCGGCCGAGACGTGCTCATCACCGCGGTCCAGGCGGCACCGTCACCTCCACCTGACGACGACACCCGACCTTCTCCGCCCGGAAAGGCCAAGCCATGAAGATGCTCATCACCGTTGACGGCCAAGCCTATCACGTCGAGGTCCAAATCCTCGAAGAGGAAAAAGCCACCGTCATCACCGACCTGCCCGTCGCGTCGAGCATCACGCTGCTGCCGCCGTCGTCGCAACGCGAAGACACCGTCGAGAGCCCTCTCACCGGCAACGTACTCGAGGTTCTGGTCAAGCCCGGCGACACCGTGGCGGCCAACGAAACGCTGGTCGTCATCGAAGCCATGAAGATGGAGTCCAGCGTCGTCTCACCCCACGCGGGCATCGTCAAAGAAGTTCACGTCAGCGTCGGCGACACCGCCACGGTCAACCAGGTCCTCGTGACGTTCTGACATGGAACCCGCTACATCCATGCTGACGTTTCACTTCGAGGAAATCGGGTCCACCAGCGACGAGGCCAAGCGCCTTATCGTCGAGCACGCCGATCAGATCGTGCTGGTCTGGGCCGACACTCAGACGCAATCGCGCGGCAGCCACGGCCGAAGCTGGAAGTCACCCCAAGGCGGCGCGTGGTTCAGCCTGGCCGTCCCGATGCCTCGGCCCGAAGCGGCGACGCCGGTCGTCGTGGGCGAAGCTTTAATCGAAACGCTGTCGTCTTACTGCGACGGGCTCACCCTCAAACACCCCAACGACATCTTGCGCCACGGCAAGAAACTCGTGGGCATCCTCTGCGAGCAAACACTTTCGGCCGGCCGATCCCCCGAAGAACAACCGCCCACCACGGTCATCGTGGGTGTCGGAATCAACGCGAACTTCGCCGCCAGCGAACTAGGCGACGATTTGCGTACCCCACCGACGTCGCTGCGCGACATCCTCGGCCACGACGTGGATCTCAACGAACTTATTCAGGCTTCGGCGAAGACGATTCTGGCTCGCCTTCGGCCGTAGCGGGCAAGCGGGTCCACTCCCCGCGACGCCAACTTCCCATCAGCGGACGCTTGAGGCGATATGCCAACACCACGAGCCCCACTCCCGCCAGCAACAGGGGAACACTCAACCACTGCCCACGCGTGAGGCCCAACAGTTGCTCGCCCAGGTGCGCGTCCGGCTCGCGGAAGTTCTCGTTGATCAAACGCATGATCGCGTAGGTGATGCCGAACGCCCCGGCGATCGTGCCCGACCGCTTGGGTTTCAGCCAGATCAAGGCGAGGACCGCAAACACCACCAAGCCCTCAAGCACCCCGGCATACAGCTGTGACGCGTGCCGGGCGGGCAACACCTCTATCGCGGCTTGTTGCAAGGCCTCATTTCCCGATTGCAAAAGGTCCAGCCAGTTGCGCGGCAGCTCTCGGCCGTAGGCCTGGGTGAGGGCGTTGTATAGCTCCTGTGATTCATAAGCTTCCTGCGGAAACTGAACCGCCAGCGGGAACTCTTTGCCACACACCCGGCCGAACAGTTCGCCGTTGATGAAGTTGGCCACGCGCCCACAAAACAAACCCAGCGGCGCCGCAAAGGCAAGCAGGTCAAACAGATGCAGGATCGGCTGCTTGTGGCGGAAGGCGAAATACCACGCGCCGGCCAGCCCGCCGATCATCCCGCCGTGCGACGACATCCCGCCCCCCGCGATGTTGAGCACGCCCCAGTAAGGCAGAGAATCCGAAAACTCGATCAAGAGTTCGGGTTTATAGAAAACGACGTAACCCAATCGCCCCCCGATCACGATGCTGATCGCGAAGGTGATGATCAGGTCGGCGGCCCGGCGGTAATCCAGCGTCGACACGCCCACCCGCGCGACGCGGCGCACCAGCAGATACGCGATCAAAAACCCCACCAGGTACGACAACCCGTACCAACGGATGGGTCCGCCTTCCCAGAGCTGGATGGCGTACGGGTCGATCGTGTGCAGCCAGGCGGCGAGCGACGCGGTCATTTCCGCTTGCGCCCGCGGTGTTTTTTGAGTTTGATCGTCCGGGCGTGGGCCTTCTTTTTGGCGCTGTCGCTGCGGCCGCGGCGGGGCTTGTTCGAACCGTCCGCTTTGGAGTCCCTTTCACCCTGTTCCCGACGAGGCTTCTTGCCGGTTTTGGCGGGCTTGGCAGGTTTACCCGACGCCTTGGCTTTACCCTTGGGCTTGCCTTGGCCGAGCTTGCGCCCCTGGCGTTCGTCGATGATGACCAGTTCGAGTTGACGACGGGCAAGGTCGACGCTGGCGATGCGGGCCGCAGGGAAGCGGTCGCCGATGGTGATCGTGCGTCCCGAACGCTGGGCGACCAATGCGCCCGTGTTGCGGTTGAACTGCCAGCGGTCGAACTTCGCGCCCGGCAAGTCTTGCAGGCTGATAAACCCGTCGATGAGGTACTGATCGATCTGCAGGTAGATGCCCTGGCCGGTGACGCCGGTGACGGTCGCGGGGTAGTCTTCGCCGAGCTTGGTCGAGAGGAGTTCGAGGACTAGGTACTTGCGCAGCTCGCGTTCGGCGGATTCGCTGTTGCGTTCCTTGGTTGAGCAGTGTCGACCGATCTCGCGCATCTGCTCTTCGTTGGGGATGCGCTCATCGTCGCGCAAGGCCTTGCCGAGTTGTTTGGCGTTGGGTTGCTTCTTGCCCGCCTTGAGTTGCTGGTGCTCGAGCATCACGTCGAGCGAGCGGTGGACGACGAAGTCGGGGTACCGGCGGATCGGGCTGGTGAAGTGCGTGTAGTGTTCGCTGGCCAGCGCGAAGTGACCGATGAGCTCGGGGCTGTACTCGGCCTTGCTCAGCGTCTTGAGCACGGCCATGTGCACCGCGTGCTGCGCGGGCTTATCCCGCACTGATTCGAGTAGCTGTTGCAGCTCCATCCGCGACGGCTTGGCGGGGATGTTGTAACCCGCGACCCGGGCGAAGGCCTTGAGGTCGCTCATGTCGTGGGCATCCGGGTCGGCGTGGACCCGGCGGACCATGGGCACCTCGAGCTCGGCGAAGATCCGCGCCGCGGCTTCGTTGGCCTCGACCATGAACATCTCAATGATCTTGTGCGTGAACGCGTCGTCTTCGGGCTGGGCATCGACGACCCGGCCGGTCTCATCAAAGACGAGGTCCACCGCGGGCAGACCCAGCACAATCATGCCCTGTCCCAAGCGACGCTTGCGGATGATCTTGGCCAGCACGTCCTGCCGCTTGAGGCATTGGATCAGGGCGCGGGAGTACTTGGGCTGCTCGGCTTTGCAGTGCTTGATCGCGGTGCGCAGGTCGTCTTCGATCAGGGCTTGGGCTTCGATATACGTCAGCCGTTTGGCGGAACGGATCACGGTCTTGGCGAAGCGTTGCTCGAGGACGTTGCCGAGGCTGTCGTAGGTGATGAAGCAGGACTTAGCGAAGCGGTTGACGCCTTCCATCAGCGAACAGACGCCGTTGGACAGCACCTCGGGCAGCATCGGCACGACCTTGCGGGGGAGGTAGGTGCTGTTGGCCCGTTCGTAGGCTTCTTCGTCCAGGGCGCTGCCGGGGGTGATGTAGTGGGCGACGTCGGCGATGTGCACGCCGAGTTCCCAGGCGGGTTCGCCCTTCTTCGTGCCGTCGAGCTTGGTGACGCTGATCGCGTCGTCGTAGTCCTTGGCGTCGGGCGGATCGATCGTGCAGATCATCTCGCTGGTGAGGTCTTCGCGGTCGGCGGGGATGTCGTCATCGAGGCGACGCGCCGCTTCACGGGCCTGCCGCATGACGTCGTCTGGGAAACGCTCGACCAGACCCGCAGACCGCATCACCGCCAGGGTTTCGACATCCGGCTCGCCCGCTTCGCCGAGGACTTCGGTGATCACGCCGACCGCGCCGTCGCCGCGGTCGTCGGGGTATTGGATGAGGTCGATGACGACCTTGTCGCCGGGCCGAGCGTTCTTGGCGCTGACGTCGCGGATGAGGACGGGGGCGTTGAAGATCCGGCCATCGACCTGCACGCCGTACTTGCTGCCCTTTTTCAGGAGCGTTCCGGAGTACTGCTTGTCGGAGCGGGTGAGGACCTCGATGATCTTGCCGATGTAGGGCGACTTCCCGCCGCCACGGCCTTTCTCGTGGATGACCTTGGCTTTGACCTTATCGCCAGTCATGGCGTCGCCGACGTTGCCCGGCGGGATGAACAGGTCGCCGTGCTCGGTGAGCTCGTCGGGCACGAGAAAGCCGAAGCCCTTCTCGTGCCGCCGGAACGTGCCGATCATGTCCTTGCCCGGCGGGGGCAGGGCGATGGTGTCGGCGGTGCCTCGCACCACCTGTTTGGCTTCGAGCAACTCATCGATCGCGCTGACGAAGTCGTCTTGTTGGTCTTCGGGAATGGAGAGCTCTTCGACCAACTCCTGCACCGTGCTCGGGGCGTAACGGCGGTCAGCGATGTGGTCGAGGATGCGGCGGGTGTAGCGGTCTGGCATGTCGAAAAACTTTGGCGAGCGAGGGCAGGGCGGTGCTGCCCGGCGTCTTCACCCGCTTGGTACTGTAGCATAGCCCGTTGAAATTGATGTTAATCCACACACCCAGCGAGCCCCTCCATGAGCGACCAACAAGCCATCCTCGACGCCGCCGACAAGCTCGGCCAACTGATCGCGGCTCACCCCGCCACCCAGAAACTCGAATCGCTCATCAAGCAGCTCGAGGACAACACCGACTCGCAGCGCCTCATGAACGACCTGAATCGGCACAACCAGACCCTGGCCGAGAAGCAGGCCAAAGGCGAGCCGATCGAAGTCGATGACAAACGCAAACTGCAGGAACTCCAGCAGGGCGTGGCGATGGACCCGATCCTGCGGGACATGCAGATGGCACAAATGGATTACGTAGACCTGATGCGTAAGGTCGATGAGCGAATCGGCGGCGTGGGCCGATGACGTCTCGTTAAAGCTAGCTAAGTTAAAGACCGTCGACTCAAGACGTTTTGCGGGGATTACTGCGCCGCGGCCTGGGGGGCTGCTGCGGTGATGTCGAGGTCGGCATCGGTGTAGTTGAACGGGTCGGTCTTGAGAACCTCAACCCAGTTCTCGCCGATCCGAACGATCGCGTCCCACTTTTCGGTGCGGAGTGCACCTGCAGGCGACAGCGGTGCGAGTTGGCTCGACTGAAGCTCCTGGAACGCGAACTCAAGAGCAACCGCCGAAACCCGGATGGCTTCCAAGTGGCCGGCCTTGATTTGATCGGGCACTTCACCGGCCTCGAGTTGCGTGGCGGCCAACAGCAAATGGCGGGCGCTGGCACGGGCCAACTCACGCACATCGTCAACCGGGCGTTGGGGGGCGGTGATCAAACGCGAGTACACGGCTTGCAGCGCGGTGCCGGCGGGCACAAAACTCGCATCGGGCTCATCGACATGGCTCGACAGACGCTGGTTGAGCACCTCCAACACCTTCTCGTTGTTGTCGGGAGCCGCAAGCATCGCTTCAAACAGCGGCTGGACGACATAGATATCGCTCTCCGCGACGATCAGTTCCTGGATCAGGTCCAGCACCTCGACCGTTTGAGCGGCGTCGAGCTGGCCGCTGGAAAGCAGGCCTTCGAGTGCACGGGCGGCGGGGTAGCGGACGCCGGCGCTTTCGTCGGCGAGGCCTTTCTGAATCGCGGCCAAGCCGTTGGGGTGCGGCAGGCTCATGCAGACCACCATCGAGTTGATCCGGACCTTGAGCACGTCCGAATCCATCAGCGGGGCAACCTCCTCGCAAACCAGTTCAGAGAACTGATTGAGGAACCGCTCGCTCGCGCCCGGGGTGCGGGGCGGGTCGGTGAGGTTGGTCCGGCCTTCATTCATGGCCACTTCATCGCCGCTCTGGATGGCAGCGACTTGGCGGTCCACGAAAGCAGCGATGGCTTGCCGATCAGCGGGGGCCCAGAAATCCGGGTTGGCCAGCACACCCGCGTCCAACCGATCCTGGCTAATCGCGGGCAGAGTCAGGCACAGCAGGAGGCTGCAGATCAACCAACCCGAGATCGTGCGTAAACGCCGATTCGACATCATTTCACGAAACTCCGTGGGCGTCTTGTGAACAGAAAACAGAGAGTCCATCCTAAACCATCGGCCAACCGTCCGTGGGGCGGCCACGCGAGGCAAAATCGCGGGCCCCAAGCGTATCCGCCGCCCCCGGGGGTGTCAATCAATCGCTTCTCTCAAATTCCCCCAAACATCTGCCCAAGCATGGCTTGCAGCCAAACCGCGTCCGATATTGACGCGGGCCTACCGCCAGAAGCCATTCGGAACGGCCTGATTCAATGCCGGCCTCAATCCTTGGCTTCGATATTGAGGTCCTTGACCTTCTTATTGAGCGTGTTCCGGTTGATGCCCAGGAAGTCGGCGGTTCGGATCTTCACCCCGCCGTTGTAGTCCAACGCCTCGCGGATCAGCCGACGCTCGACCTCGCCGATGACCATGTCGTAGACCTCGCCGTCGTACATCTGGAACTGCTTGATGGCGTGCTCGGCCAGCTTGGTGGCGATCGCTTCGATTGACTCGTCGGTTGTGTCACCCCGGATCTGCTGGGCGAACAGCCGGATCTGCAGGGGGAGCAGTTCTTCAGAAAACTCTTCGGTCGAGGACAGCACCACGGCACGCTCGATCGCGTTTTCCAGCTCTCGGACGTTGCCCGGCCAGGGGTACCGCAGCAGCGTGTTCAACACATCTCGGCTAATCTTCTTGAGGTCCCGCTGGTTCTCGCGGTTGTACCGGTCCAGGAAGTGGTCAATCAATCGCGGGATATCTTCCCGACGAGACCGCAGCGGCGGCAGGTGGATCGTCACCACGTTCAGCCGGTAGTAAAGGTCCTCTCGGAAGTTGCCTTTGCGGACTTCTTCTTCGAGTTCGAGGTTGGTCGCAGCGATAACCCGGACATCGGTCTTGATGGTCAGGTGGTCACCCACGCGTTCGAACTCGCGTTCCTGAAGCACACGCAGCAGCTTGACCTGAAGCTGCGGGTCCAGAGTGCCGACCTCGTCGAGGAAGATGGTGCCCCCGCTGGCCGCCTCGAATCGGCCGATCTTGTCTTTGACCGCACCGGTAAACGCGCCTTTCATGTGGCCGAACAATTCCGATTCGAGCAGCTGGGGCGACAGCGCGCCGCAGTTCACGCGGATGAGCGGCTTGTCGCGGCGGGGGCTGTTGTAGTGGATCGCTTTGGCGATGAGTTCCTTGCCGCAGCCGGTCTCGCCGAGCAGCAGAACCGTGGCGCGAGAGCTGGCAACCTGCCCGATGGTGCTGAGCACGTCGAGCATGACCGGGCTGGAGCCGATGATGTTGTCGAAGCGGTACTTGCCACGGAGGTTGTCGGTGAGCTGCTCCCGCTCGGCGAGCCACTCGTCCTTCTCCAGCCGCACGACATTGTGGATGCGGATCGTCTGAGCGATGAGCCCCGCAAAGATCTTGAGCAGCCGGGCCTCCGCCGCGAGCGTCGCGTCATCCACGAACGGCTTATCGATGCTGACCGTGCCGACAAATCTGTCGCCGTCTCTCACCGCCACACAGATAAAGCTCAGGGGCCCCTCCGCCTCCTCGGCCAGCTCCCGGCTCTTGGTCCGGTTCAGGAATTCGGGGTGGTTGGCCACATCGGGGATCACCGCGGGGATGCCGGTCTCCATCACCCGGCCGGTCACACCCTCGCCCAGGGCGTACCGCCCCCGCTCCTGCTCGGCCGAGGTCAGCCCCACCGAGGCCACCGTCCGGAGCTGATCCGCCGCCTGATCGAACAAAACCAGCGCCGCCCGCTGCACGTTCAGCCGGCTGCTGAGCAGGCTCATCGCCCGCTGAAACACTTGGCTCAGCTCGAGGCCATCGCCAAGAATTTGGCTGATTTGTTCGAGAATGTCTAATTCTTGCTCAGCACGATCCATAGAACGCCAATTAAATCATCAAAACAGGGTGTTGGCAAGCGCTTTGCATGGAGTTTCACATTCCTGACCGGGCGGTGAACAATTTTCACCAACCCATTTTTCTGGCTTAAAAGGGCCCCAGAGGGGGTATATGCGCGTTTGGGAGGCCGATTCGGGGCCCTGGGGCGTTACTGGCTGCTTATATAGATGGCAGCACATCGGCCGTGAATAGGATTCACCCGGCCGCCCAGCCTGTGGATAACCTGCAGATCATTGGGGCTTCGAGTAGGGAAAATAAAGGTAGTGTCGTCCGGAACGGGGGCTTACACTGGACTCGCAGCAGATTTCCCGGGCCCTTTGATGTTTGTTTTCCGGAGCTGTGAATCGATGGACGGTTTTCGGGTTGGCGTGGTGGGGACGGCCTTACGGACTTGCGGGATTTTGCGCAAGGCCAGCCGTGCGCGGCAAATGCTTGATTCCTCAGTCGTTCGCCGCGAGGGACGCTACATGCCATAACCGCCCATATTCGGGGCGCAGATGGGCACAGCACTTCACCAGCAAAACTTGACCCAACACTCTCGATCTCTGAACCCTTGGCACCTCTGCCATACAACGAAACCAGATCAATGAAACTCACCTCACTCTCAGCTCAGCTTGTATCGGCCATACTCATCGCCGGAAAGGGCTTGCTCATGGCATCAACCGTCTGCGCTACGGCTGAAGAAGCGCACATATGCACCACCGCCTACCCAGAAGGCATACGAGCCACCCCGCCGCAGAACGCTGTCCTAAACGATGGCGGCACCCCGTCACTTGCGGCCGACATGAACACCGCCTGGCGAGATCGGTCGACACTCCGCGTTCGCTTCCTCAATGGGACCCCCGCCCAGCATCAACAAGTGCGGGATGTTGCCCCCCAGTGGTCTGACCACTGCGCCCTCCAGTTCGAGTTCGTCGATGACGGCGACGCCGAAATCCGTGTGGGGTTCAAATGGGGCGGAGACACGGGGTCGTGGTCCGCTCTGGGCAAGTTTGCTTTGGACCGCAGTCAAGATCAGCCCACGATGAACTTTGGCTGGCTGGATGAACGCGTCATCTTGCACGAGTTCGGTCATGCCATCGGGATGATCCACGAACACCTCCGAACCGACATCCCTTTCCAGTGGAACGAACCCGCCGTCTTCAACTACTACAAAAGCCTGACACCGCCCTGGAGCGAGGCCAAGATACGCAGCAACGTGCTCGACGCCTACGACCACAGCCACGTCAACGCCGGCCGGTTCGATCCACAATCGATCATGGCTTATCCGATCCCGAACCGCTTTACGATCGGGGACTACCAAATCCCCTTCAACAACAAACTATCCGCTGAGGACAAACGCTTTGCGGGCCGGGTCTACCCTAAGAAACACCACCGGCTCGGCGACGCCGCATGGGACAACCAGTTCCACGACATCACCGGCTGCCGGGGCAAGCTGTACATCATCGAAAACGGCGACGTCTACGAGGTCAACCCCGCAAACGGCAAGGAGCGCGTCCTGCCCCTGGGCACCAAATTCAACGTCGGCCAGGTCGCCCTCGCCTCCTCCGACACCCACCTCTACATCGTCGAAAACGGCAACCTCCACAGCATCGACCCCGCCGCCAACCCCTTGCAAGTCAAGATCGTCGGCCCAACCAACGCCTGGAAAATCGGCCCCCTCTCAATGGCCTACGGCAACGGCGAAGTGTTCATCGTGGAAAACCGAAAGCTCTACGCCGTCTCGCTCAGCCAAAACAACTACCGCCAGGTCGGCACCGCCAATTGGGAGGGCGTCACCTCGATGACGTACTTCGGGGGCAGCCTCTACGTCTACGAAAACGACAAGCTCCGTAAAGTGAATCCAGGCACCGGCACCTACGAAGTCGTCGGACAATCCGATTGGCTGGTCACCCCCGACACACCAAGCCTCGCCTCGACCAACCGGGAAGTGGTTGTTCTGGAGAACGGCTACCTGCACGCACTGGATGTCTCGACCGGCCGCCACGAAACCATCGGCGACCGCATCTGGACCGAAGCCCCGATCCGGGCCGCAACCCTTGGCAACCATGTGTACATCATCGAAAACGAAAAACTCTACCGTGCAGGAGGCTTCGAATGAGGGCGGGGGCGTACACTGGAGCCGCGGCGGAATTCCTGGGCCCTTTGATGATTGATTTCCGGAGTTGTGAATCGATGGACGGTTTTCGGGTGAGTGGTGTGATGGTGAGGCGGCCCCCCGGCCGAGGCGCGATGCCCGCCGACCAGAACTGCGGTACCGAGATCAAGCTCAACGAGTCCCTCGCGGCCCCGCTCATCACCGCCACCAAGCAGGAGTACGAGACCAAGCTCGCCGAGCAATCCGCCGGCTACGCCAAGCGCCAGCCAGCGCTCCACGACCGCGCAGATCAGCTCGCCAACGTCATGCAGACCAGCGTCAGGATGTAAGGCGACCTGCATGGAATCGCGGGGCAGTCGCTGCGGGAGCTTGAGAGGCCGGAACTATCAACCACAGCACTCATGAAATACCGTTGATTGAGGTAGCTTCATATAAACCAGCTTCCGGAGAGGAATAACATGTTCACAATCGATGAGTCCATTGTCGGCCCAGAACTGGCGTCTTGGCTGAAATGCTGGAACATCAAGGAGTTTACTGACGTACAGCAGCTCGCCGTCAACCACGGAGTACATAATGGTACAAGCGCGATAGTGTGTGCTCCGACATCCTCCGGCAAAACGCTTGTCGGTGAGCTGGCTTTGGCGTCTGCACTTAAAGGTGATGCCGACGCTCTATATCTTGTATCACACAAGGCGTTGGCTGAGCAGAAATACGCAGACTTTTCACGACGATTTACCTCTGATCAATTTGGCTCTCATATTTCTGTGGCCATCAGCACAGGTGACCGCGAAGACGGGGACATTCGCTCACGCCTGCTGATCTCAACATACGAGAAAGCACTTGGGCTTTTACTCTCGGGTCGCCTTCGCGTGTCTCAAACGGTGATCATTGCCGACGAATTACAGTTACTTGGAGACAAGTATCGTGGAGCCTCCGTTGAGACGTTATGCACGCTTCTGAGACAGCGCAAACCCAAACAGTTCGTCGGACTCACAGCTACAGCGGAAAATCCCGACGAAGTAGCAGATTGGATGGGATGCGAGGTCGTGCATTGCGCAAAACGCGATGTTGTGCTACAGCAACATATTTGCTACGCAGGGCAAAGATATACAGTTGAATTCGGTCAAGATGAGGGCTCCACGACAGTCGACCCCACCCCTTCGTCTAATCTACATTCGTTTGTTCGAAGTCTCATTTCCAGAGGGCAAGGACCAGTTTTAGTCTTTACAGAGACAAGAAACGAAGCTCGAAGATATGCAGACGAATACAGCAAGCAATGCAACCGCGATCAAAAAGGCATCGCGATTTCGAATCAGTTGGAGCTATTTTCGGAGCCGACCGAGTCATCACAATCGCTTAAGAGTAATGCGGAAAGACGTGTCGCATTTCACTCCGCCGACCTGACCCCCGACGAACGCAATGTCATTGAGCAAGGCTTCGATAAATCTGATTTCGATGTTTGCTTTGCCACGTCAACACTTTCAGCTGGCGTCAACTTCCCGTTCCGCACGGTTGTCTTCTCGAAGCTTTTTTTCACCTATCGAGACGATCACAAAATGTCATTGGGTGATTACCGCAACATGTCAGGCCGCGCGGGTCGCCTTGGTTTACACCCCGATGGCAACGCTTATCTTTTGCCTAAAAACAATGCTGAACTAGCCCACGCAAACAAGCTCGTCGCCCCGGCGAATGAGAAAATCATATCACAACTGGTTTCCCTCAGTATGCGACGAACAATCTTAGGTCTTGTTGCAGCCGGAACTGTTTCGACTCGGAAGGAAGTCGAGACGTTCTTCAAAAACAGCTTCTATTGGCATCAAACGCAAGAACACAATCCCAAGTTACTGGAGGCGATAATCAAGAAAGCCAAGGATGCCGCCACTTGGCTTATCGATAGGCACTATCTTGCGCAAGAAGATGGCGCGATCCAAATCACTTCTTTAGGAAGAGCTACTGCTCAATCAGGCTTGCTACCGGAAACAGCTGGACAGTTTGTTGACTTGCTTGGAAACAAGGGCTCGCAAATCAACGATGCGTTTGATGATCATCAGATCGGCATCATCCACTGGATTGCCTCGTGCCCTGAATTCTCAAGTGATACTCCGACGCGTTTTCTTCCTTATCCTGCGGGGGAAGTAAAAGCTGAATCAAAGCTATTCATTCAACAAAACAATCTCTTAACGCCGCTTGATCCAAACGACTCAAAAGTTATCGCATCAGTACATGCTCTCGGCTTGTTTATGGCTGGAGAAGGCGAGCGAAAGATACAGTTTGTGTCGAGAATTTCTTCAGGATACATCCACCGGCTGGCATCTGATTTTGCTTGGATTTTAGATGGTTTGAGCTGCATTTCAGGGGCAAAGGAACTTGCCATCCCACAATCAACAACGAATCACCTTCGCATGCTAGCTCGCAGAATCCGGTGGGGTGTGCCAGTCGATGGCCTCGATGTCCTTAAAATTGCGACAAGATCACGGGTTCCCGGTTTTGGGCGTCAGCGATTGATGGCGCTGACTGCCAATGGCGTCGGAACAATCATGGACATCCTGAAAACGCCACTCGATAAGTTGGCGAAATTGATTCACGGAAAAGAGCGAGCAGAGAGCCTCATTGATGCACTTGGTCAAAATCTTAACGATGCTGCGGTACCTTACGCCGCTGCACATGTTCAGGCTGCCGGTGAAGTTGGGCTAGCAGAACAAGTCGAGGCTTGCAATCAAGCTATTGGTACCGACTATGAAGATGCGATTGTCGAGCTGCTTCGGCAGGAATTGCAACTTGTAGTTGATGTGATTGATGATGGCGACCGTCAGAATGTGCCAGACTTCAGCCTAGCATTGAATGAAAAGTCTCTGATCATCGAATGCAAAACCGTTACGAAGAAGCCGCCTCTGATTGACAAGCGCGCGGCATGGGAAGTAGTCCAGAAATCTGCAGATTTTGACAAGTCGATGCATCGGGTAACGCTAGGAAAACCAGACTTCGATGAAACGTCAAAAAAGAAAGCTGCTGCTGCCACGGATATCACGCTGGTTAGGCATGAGGTATTTATGGAAGGGTTGGTTCGTGTGCTTACAGGACGCCTTGATGCGCCGAGCTTTATTGATTGGTTGGCTGAGCCTGGGGTAACCGAACTCGACCGATTACCTGGTAATCCAACCTTTGTTGCTTCTTCCGCTTCCCAAAAGTGATCTACACTATTCTCGGCGGGTGGCTGGGATAACATGCCTCGGTAATAATTGTCAGTAGCACTATCGGGGGCGGAAAAGGGGAGGGGTACATTAATCCATGTACACGATGGGTGGCCGCGAGCAGTGTAGCCTTTCGATACGGATGTTCTTGAACACATCGACTCCGGTTCGTTCCGGGGCTAAGGAGGGGAGAGCCGCTCCAATAGAATTTCTAAACTGAAACGACTCGTGAATGCTATAGTTTTTCGCAAGACGCCGATCATTTCGAGTCGTGCGCAAAGGGCTTTTAACCTTAAATGGTTCAAACACGATCGGTTTCGGTTTAGTTCTACTGTTGAGCGTTTTGTTTGTACGCGATTCCAAGATGTACTCGCGTATGAGGTGGGGCGTTCACGCGCGTATCTGAATTGTTCACGACCGTGCGCAACTTGTTATCGATTGTTTTCGCTTTATTCACGCGCGTGAATGATTCGTTTTTACGTGTAAATAGATCGTTTTCAGGGATTCGGGCGGGCTTATCGGAAACGGAGAGGTCCGATCCGACGGCGATAGGTCGAGCAGACGGGAGCGGGCGCGGTGGGATGCCGGGGTTTATCGGCGAGGGTGACTTTTGGGCAAAACACGATCCGTGGAGTGAAGCTGGGGCGGCGGGGTGGTCGAAGTCAGCAGTGTTCACAACTCAAGCGTTCTTTTCCGGGGCACAAACGTTTTTGGCTTCTGGGGCTTGAGTAAATTTCTTAGCGTTCCGGGGCACAACATGTGCATTTCCGCGGGGCGATCACACGCGGCGTGGCCGCAGGAGTTGGATCATGGTGCAAGAATCGTATATCCCGAGTCGTGAAGCCGAGCTTCTAGGCTGGGCGCAGAACCTGAATGATCGGCTGGAAGCGACACCCGAAGCGTTCGGGGTGACCGCCGATCAACTGGTACCTTTTGGCAGCACGTACAGCGCATTTGCGGCGGCTTACGCCGTGACCAGCAACCCGTCGACCAAGACCAAGCCAGCGGTGGCGGACAAGAATGCCAAGAAGGCGGAGATGGTGCGTCAGGCCCGGCTGTTGGTCAGCGTGTTGCAAGGCTGGCCATATATGACCGACGCGAAGCGTGACGAATTGCGCATCCCGGTACGCGATAGTCAGCCGACGCCGATCGGCCCGCCGGTGGAGATGCCGGTGTTGCGCGTCGCTGCGGTGAACGGCTCGGTGTTGGACCTGGAGGTCCGCCGGGAAGACGGCGAGACGAAGCGTAAACCGGCTGGCGTGCGGTCGGTGAACCTGTACACCCACATCGGTGACGATCCGCCGGCCCAACTCACGGCCTGGCAGTACCGCGGTGGATCGACGAAGCACAATCCGCAGATTGTGATTGAGCCAGAGGTCCAGCCGGGCACGAAGGTGTGGGTGACGGCGTTGTGGGTGAACCCCACGGAACAGCCGGGGCCGGCTTGTGCCCCGGTGCAGACCCGCATCGGGTTCCAGGGCCTGACCGAAGCAGCGTAAAACCCCCCAGATGCCCCGTCACGCTCTGTGGCGGGGTGTCTTCGTCTCCTGGTCCTCCGCCGAGAAATCGGCGAGGGGCCTTTGGTGAGTCGGGTTTGGCCGCAGGTTTCGCAGATTTCGCCGATGGGTTGGATGGCCTTGAATCCGGTCTTCATCTGTGGAATCGGCGGCTCAACCGCGTTTTGGTTTTCTTGGTGCCTTGACGCCGTAGCGTCTTGGCGTGGATACAACGAACCCCTATTTCCGGGAGGCAATCATGTCGGAAGTGATTCGGATCGAGCAGGCGTCGGGCTTGGGCGGTGGTTTGCGGGCGGTTGAGCCGCGGCTGGACATCCGCATTCGGCGGGCGGTGCAGGACGACTTCGCGTTTATCGATGCGCTGCAGAAAGCCGACTCGGACAAGGTCGGGTTTCAGTACGAACAGGCCATCCGGAAGCGGATCGAGCAAGGCAACGTGCTCGTCGCGGTGGCGACGAGCACAGTGAACAGTTCACAGTCCTCAGTGAACAAGGGGGAAGGCACGGGCAACGAGGACTCGACTGTTCACTCGTCACTGTTCACTGATCACTCCGACGGGAACCCCGTCGGCTACTGCCTGGGCGTGGATCGGTATATGAAGCAGGACCACGTGGGGATCATCTATCAGATGTGTGTGGCGCCGGCGTACCGGCGGTCGCTGGTGGCGGCGGCGTTGCTGCAGGCGCAGTTTGATCAGAGTGCGTACGGGACGAAGCTGTATTGCTGCTGGTGCAAGCAGTCGCTGGAGGCGAATCGGTTTTGGGAGGCGATGGGGTTTGTGCCGTTGGCGTTCCGGGCGGCGGGGCGGTCGACGTTGGAGAAGCTCAAGAAGAAGCACGGGAACACGGCCGGGGGCGTGCATGTTTTTTGGTAGAAGCGGGTTCGGGTGGGTGATGAGATGACGTCATGGTGGTATCCGTTTGAGACGCAAGGCGGGGCGATGATGGAGGGGCGGGTGGTGCTGCCTTTACCCCCGGAGGTGCAGTGGCACGAAGCGACGCCGGTGGTGTTGCCCGGGGCGGAGCGACGGGCGGCGGAGACGCGGTTGCTGGAGGACCAGCTGAGCAACGTGGAGAAGCGGGAGCGGGAGGCGAAGAAGAAGGGGAAGGGCAAGAGCCGCGCCGAGGAGGGTCAAGGGCCCGGGGCGGGCTTGTCGGGGCTTCCGGGGGCGGGTTTACTTCCGGGGGCGAGGGCGGTGGCGGTCGGTGGGTTTGGGGCGGGGAGCGGGTTTGGTGAGCCGGCGAAAGAGGTGGCGGAGGACAAGGCGGTGATGGGGCCGGACGAGGCGGAGCTGGCGCGGCTGGAGGCGGAGAAGGCGGCGGCGAAGCAGGCCCTGCGGGCGGTTCAGCGGAAGAACGACCCGGAACTGGTGGCGTATGCGAGGGAGCTACGGGACCGCTGGCAGGAACACACGGCCCCGGGGAGCGAGCTGGGGCGGATGATCGAGAGCAAGGGACGCGGAAGGTATGCCGTGGGAAGGTTGCTGGAAGGCGGCGTGTCGGGGGGAGATTCGGCGAATAATGGGGAGCGGGTGGTGCGCGTGGTGGAGGCGGAGGGCACCCAAGAAGTGAAGCGGTTGCCGAAGGCGGCTTGAGGTGAGGGGCTGGGACGACGGGTCGTGTTGATGCGGTGGGTAGCGCGGTCTATTCTCATAACCGATGATCATGCGCTTCCCCTCCGCTCACCGCTCCGCGATCCTTGTGATGGCCCTGGCTGTGTGCGGGGTTGCGCTGAGCGGTTGTCAGCCCAAAGGGCCCGCTACGCCGAGAACCAGTGATCGCGAGGCCACGGACGAAGCTGGTTGGCAGCCGAAGGCGGTGGCGCTTCGCATCTATCCCTCCACGCGGTTTGTGCGTGAGCAGGACACGCCGATCCTCGAAGCTCGGATCGAGATGTTCGACCAGATGGGCGACTCGATCAAAGCGTCGGGGCAGCTGCGGTTCGAGTTGTTCGCGGCAGGGCATGCGCCGGGGATCGATGTGGGTCGGCTGCTCTACAGCTGGGACATCGATCTGTTGACCCTCGACGAACAGAAGCGGTATTACGACCCGATCACGCGGGCTTACCTGCTGCGGCTGCGGCTGGACTCCTCGGCCATCACGCGGCGGGAGGTGTTGCTCCGCGTCACCTTCCAAGTCGGCGACGAGGCCCGACTGATCGATGAGCAGCCTGTGCGGATCAATTGGTAGCGACCGCCGCTTGCAGCTTAGCGCTAAGCCGCAAGCGGCCTCTCAAGACTCGATCGACGCGATGCCGGCGCGGACTTCATCCACCAAAGCCTGAGCGGCTTCCTGTGTCGCGGCTTCGGCGATGATGCGCAGGATCGGCTCGGTGTTGCTCGGTCGCACGTGGACCCAGCGGTCTTCCCAGTCGACGCGGACGCCGTCTTGGGTGTCGACCTTTTGGTCGGCGTAGTGCTGGGCGGTCCAGACCAATGTCGGGTCGGCTTGTTCACGCGTAGGCAGTTCGAGCTTGTCTTTCACGATCGCGTAGCTCGGGGTGGCGGCGACGATGGACGACAGACTGATCTTGCGCTGGGCGAGCATCTCGAGGACCAGGGCCATGCCGACGAGGCTGTCGCGGACCTGGCTGATGGGCCGCCAGATGATGCCGCCGTTGCCTTCGCCGCCGAGGTTGGCGTTGTTCGCACGCATGCCCGCGGCGACATTCGCTTCACCGACCGGGGTCCGCACGACGGTTGCCCCCGCGGCCTCGGCGATGTCGTCGATCATCCGGCTGGTCGAGAGATTTGCCACGGCGACGTCGCCCTTACCGAGCTTGTGCATGGCGCAGAGGGCGAGCGTGTATTCCTCCCCGATGTATTGGCCTTGCTCATCCACGATCGCCAAGCGGTCGGCGTCGGGGTCCTGCGCGAAGCCGACGTGGGCCCCTTCACGGGCAACGACTTCGCAGAGCTCGGTGAGGTTTTCTTTGGTCGGCTCGGGGACGTGAGGGAATTGGCCGGTGGGTTCTTTGTAGAGCTGAACGGTTTCGACGCCGAGGAGGTCAAGCAGCGCCGCGGCTTCGTCGCCGCCCGCGCCGTGGACCGAATCGACGACGGCTTTGAGCTTGGCGTTTCGGATCAGCTCAACGTCCACCAGGTCGGCGGCCAGATCGCGATGGACCTCGACGCCGGTGGTGTTGCTCGTGATGGGCTTGAGCGCATCGACCTCGACGTGGTCGGCCTCGTCGGATTTGAACATCGCGATGAACTGCTCGAACGCATCGGGCGGCGGGGCGACGCCGTCGTGGCGCAGCGGCTTGACGCCGTTCCAGGGCGTGGGGTTGTGGCTGGCGGTGATGACGATGCCGCCGTCAGCCCCAAGGTGCTGGCCCATGATGGCGACGCCGGGCGTCGAGAGGATGCCGACGCGGATGACCTTGGCACCGATGCTGGCGAGACCGGCGGCAGCGGCGTTTTCGAACATCTCGCCGGACGGGCGCGAGTCTCGGCCGAGCACGACGGTGGGGTTGGCGGTGTTGCGGGCGGTCTTGAGCCAGCTGCCGAACGCCGCGGTGTAGCGGGCGACGACATCGGGCGTGATCGACTTGCCGACCAGGCCGCGCATGCCGCTGATGCTGAGCATGAGGGGGGCGTTTGAATCTGCCATCTTCAGTCCTCCAACGAATCCAGAAACGCTAAGCCGCAAGCGGCTGAATTGATCAATACCAGAGTTTGAGTTGTTCCAGGTCCACGCCCGTCAGGTCGTCGATCACCCGGCCCGCATCAGCAAGCGCCTCGGCGGGGCCGGTGGTGGTCAGGCCCAAGGTCATGAGTCCCGCGCCGCCTGCCGAAGCGAGGCCCGCGGCGGTATCTTCAATCGCCAGCGCGTTGCCCGGCGTGATGCCGAGCTTCTCCACCGCCATGGCGTAGCTCGTGGGATCAGGCTTAGAAAACTCCACGTCGTCGGCGGTCACGATGATGTCGAACCGGTCCCTGCGATCCAGCAGTTCGAGCATGAGTTCGATGTCCGCCCGCGTCGCGCCGCTGGCGATGGCGCGTGGCAGGTCCACCTTCGCACACTCATCAATCAGCTCCAACGCCCCGGGAATGGCCAGCGACCCGCTCTGGGCCCCCATCTTTGCCACCGCGTCGAACATCGGCTGCTTCTGCGCACACAACTCCGCCACCCGCTCCGGCGTCACCTTCTCCCCCGACGCCTCGAGCATCACCCGGAACGCATCGCGGTCGTCAAACCCGATGTACGTCGCCAGGTATTCCTCATAGGAGAACTCGAACCCGATGCTCTTGCCCACCATGACAAACGCCTGGTAGTGCAGCGGCTCGGAATCGACGATCACGCCATCAAAATCAAAAACAATCGCTTCCAGCATGGGCGGGAGTGTACCCCCGAAAGCGGCTGGGCCAAAATCCCGAGCCGTGATTCATCCCGCTTTCCCGCCACGGCCGATAACCCGCTTAGACCTACGCCTCTGGGCGGATCATCTCCGAGGAATCAACGCATGCAATTGTTCTCGCGTCTTATTGGGCTTCATGTCGTCCTACTGGGTTTCGCCTGGACCCTTTGGGCCGGGAGCGGGGGTAACTTGGGGCGGTACATCGATCTGCCTTCGCTGATGGGGGTGGTCGTCTTGCTCGCGGGATGCGCCTTGTGCTGTTTCTCGCTCAGCGACATTGTTGACACCATCGGCGCGGTCATTGCCGGGCCGGGCGATGCAGACGAAACGCGACTTCGGCAGCGGGTCGCGGTGGCGGCTCAGGCGTACCAAGTCGCGTGGGGCGCAGGAATCGTGATCACCCTCACCGGCCTGATCACCATGCTGTCCGACCTCAGCAGCCCCTCGTCGATCGGGGCGGGCATGGCGGTCGCACTGCTCTCAACCTTCTACGGCGCGTTCCTCGCCGAGTTTGTCATTGGCCCCTGCCGCCAGACTTTGCTGAACCACCTCGACGGCCCGCGCAACCCGGATGGAGAAGATGAAAAAGTTACTCCCGCCCTGGGCAGCGCCTCGGGGCTCTGGCGTGGCGCGGCCGTGGTATTGTTAATTCTTTGCTGCTTCTTCGTGCTGACCGTCAGCTTCTCTGAACTCGATCAGACCGGGCAATACGACGCGGTCATCGATCACATCAACCAAGCAATCAGCGAAGGCAAGCTTCAGCCCACCGCTGAGTCGGGCAGATAAGCATCAGCCCAACTCTTCAGCGAAGAACTTCAGGCTGGCTTCGATGTGCTTGGTCCAGTAGGGCCATTCGTGGCCGCCGGGGTGTTCTTCGTAGGTATGGGTAATGCCCGCGGCGTCGAGGTCGGCGTGGAGTTTGCGGTTGTGCTCGATAAGGATGTCGTCCGGGCCGCAGTCGAAGCGGAAGGGGGGCAAATGGCCTGCGTTCTGTTTGAGGGTTTGGAAGACCGAGCGTTCGACGGTGGGTTGGCCGTACGTTTCATCCAGCTCTTCGACGAAGAGCTTCATCTGGTCGAAGTCGGTGATTGAGGAATGGCCGGCGAAGGCGGCGAAGCGATCGGGGTTTGCCGCACCGAGTCGAAGTGCGCCGTAGCCGCCCATCGATAGGCCGCAAATGAATCGTGGCGAATCCGCGGCGGTGGGGATGCCCGCTTCGATCACGGCATCGGGCACATCCTCGACGATCCAGGCGTCGAACTTGCGGTCGTTGTGCGGGAGATAGGCGCTGCCGTCGAACATGAGGCCGTCGGAGGGCATGGCGATGAGCATCGGCGGAATCTCACCGGCGTCGATCATGCGCTGGGCGGTGAGGTGCACGCCAGCTTTCTGCGACCAGACCCAGTGGCTGCCATACACGCCGTGGAGCAGCGTGACCAGCGGGAGTAGCTTACCTGCCTCTTGTGCGCCATTGGGGACGAAGACGCTGATGTCACCTCGGCCGACGAGGTTGGGCGTCTTGATCGTGATATAGCGCAGGTTCGCCGACTCAAACGGCGGGTCGGAGACTTCGATCGTGCGGAAACGCGGCATGGATTCGCTCTCGATAAAGGAAAAAACCAAAGGCATGTTTATCCACAGATTTACAGGATTAAGATGATTAAAGGCAAAAACAAACCACTTGTTTATTGCCTTGGTTTGTCTTGAAATCCTGCTAATCGTGCCAATCTGTGGAAAAATTTGCCTTGCTGCCTTGGCGTGGATCAATCGAACATGATCACGCCCTTGGCGATGCGGCCGTGGTGCATGTCGTCGAAGGCTTGGCCGAGGTCGCCCAGGGCGTATTGCTTGCTGATCATCTCGTCGAGCAGGAGTTCGCCCTTGGCGTAGAGGTCGAGCAGGATGGGCAGATCGATGGTGGGGCGGCAGCCGCCGTAGAGCGGGTTGATGTAGACCTTGTCCCACTCGAAGAGGTTCATGTCGATGGTGATCTCTTGCTCGATGCCCGAGGCCTGCACGGCCGTGCCGCCGGAGCGGACCATAGCGAGTGGCGCCGCGCCGAGCGCGGGCACGGCCGTCGCTTCGACCGCGACATCGGCCCCGATCCCGCCACAGAGTTGTGCAACCTGCTCGGCTGCTTTGAGCAATCCCTTGTCGTCGCGCTGAGCCTGGATGGTGTGGGTCGCGCCGAACTGCTTGGCCATTTCGAGGCGGGTTTCGCTGAGGTCGATGGCGATCACTTTGCCCGCCCCGGCGATACGGCAGCCCTGGATCGCGTTGAGGCCCACGCCGCCGCAGCCGATGACCACGGTGTTGTCGCCGGCCTTCACCTTACCGCTGTTCACCGCCGAGCCGTAGCCGGTCATCACGCCGCAGCCGACGATGCACGCCGAGTCCCAGGGGATGTCGACGTGGATGGGGATGATCGCGGCTTCTTTGACGACGGTGTGGGCGCTCATGGTGCCGACGGCGAACGAGCGGTAGATGGGTTGGCCGTCGAGTTGGGTGGACTCGGGGTGGGCGGCGCAATTCGCGGGGTCGGCGGCGGTGACGGTGTTCTGCGTCATGCAGAGGTTCTGGTGGCCACGCACACACATCGGGCAGGCCATGCAGGGGATGGCCCAGTTGAGCAGGACCTTGTCGCCGACGTCGCAGGTCGTGACGCCGTCGCCGATGGCGGTGACGATGCCCGCCCCCTCGTGGCCCATGACGACGCGCTGGTCCCAGTTCATCGAGTCGTAGTCGGTGTGGCAGATGCCCGAGGCTTTGATATCCACCGCGACCTCGCCGGGGCCCGGCTTGCCGACGTCGATGGTCTGGATGCTGAAGTTGCCCTGGGTGTCGCTGATGGCGGCTTGAGTCTGTTGCATGGCGGGGATTTTACTCACTTCAGCATCTGACGCGTTACCCCGATAGGGGCAGACCCGTAAGATGAAGCCATGGCCGATCTGCCCGACTATTCACAAGCCCTTCCCGAGGCCCTGTCCTGCTGCAATCCGCTGGAGGCCGAACACGTTGCGTTGCCCAAAGCGGCCGCGCGGGTGCTACGGGAGGCGGTGACCGCCGACCGGGATCAACCGCCGTTCGACCGCTCGGCCATGGACGGGTTCGCGCTGCGGGCCGACGCGTGGGCCGCAGAGAAGGACTTCCGTGTCGTGGGCAGCATCCCGGCAGGGGGCACGCTGCCCGACGGCTTGGAACTCGACCCGCAAGCCGATGTCGTCCGCATCGCAACCGGCGCCGCGGTCCCACGCGACACGACCGGGTTCGACGCGGTGGTGCAGATCGAAAAAGCGCAGGTCACCGAAGGCGATTCGCCCACGGTGCGGTTCACGGTCGAGGGCGTGAAGCCGGGGATGAACATCCACCAACGCGGTGCCGACGCCACGGCCGGACAGGAAATCATTCCCGCAGGCACCATGCTCCGGCCACACCACCTCGGGATCGCCGCGGCGGTGGGGGCCGGCCAAGTCAGCGTGACGCGTAAGCCCCGGGTGGTCATCCTCAGCTCGGGCGACGAGCTTCGGCCGATCGATACGCCGCTGGCGGAACTCGAGCCGCAGCAGATCCGCAACAGCAACGGGCCGATGCTGGTGGCGCTGCTATACGCGATGGGTTGCGAGGTCGTTCGGCAAGAACATGTGGTTGACGAAGCGCAAGCCGTAACCGAGGCATGCACGCAAGCCGTGGCTGACGCCGATCTGGTCATCACCTCTGGCGGTGTCAGCGTCGGGCAACGCGACTTGTTCCCCGCGACGTGGCCCACCCTGGGATACGAAACCGTCTTGCACGGCGTGAAGATGCAGCCGGGCAAACCCGTCTTCGTAGCCAAACCGCAGGGCGATCGCAGCGCTAAGCCGCAAGCGGCTTGTGTGATCGGGTTGCCGGGGAATCCGGTGAGCGTGTTGGCGACGGCCCACCTTTTTGCGTGGCCGATGGTCCGCAGGATGCTCGGGCTCGACCCGGTGTTGCCGTGGCGGCGGGTGTGGCTGTCAACGCCCACCAAACCCAACGCCCGCCGTGAGGCGTTCCGCGCTGCGCGCTTCGTGGGCGAGACCCGCGAGCAGGTCGAGGTCTTGCCGTGGCAGGGTTCGGGCGATCTGTCACACACCGCCACGGCCGAAGGTTGGGTACGCTTGCCCGCCTCGAACACCGAGCTGCACGCGGGCACGCCCCTGATGTTTTTGCCTCTGCTCGGGGGTTATTCGGACACCGCCGCACATTGAAATCAGCAAGCCCCAAAAAAAGATGAAGATCAAAGTCCTGTTTTTTGCGTCGCTCGCGGACCGTGTGGGGGTCCGAGAAATCGAACTTGAGCTGCCGTTGAAGTCTCGCGTGGACGATGCGCTGACGGAGTTGGCCGAGCGTTACCCCGCGTTGGCTTCGGCGCGAGAAACGTTGGCGGTGGCGGTCAACCTCGCTTACGTCGATTCAGCGCATGTTTTAGCGGACCATGACGAGTTGGCCCTGATCCCGCCGGTGTCGGGGGGTTGATCTTCTCGCCTTCACCACCTGTCTGAAAATACCTAAGACTCCGCCTGAGCCGCCCATGGGGGCGGTAATGTTTTTTCGTGTTAGGAGGGTTAACCGATTGGCGGGGCTGGTCGATGTGAATGGGGTACAGCTCACGCACCGACGTCGTGTGGGCCGGGAGATTCAAGGAGAAAGCTGAAGGGTTTGCCGCTATGGCCAAACAAAAAGACATCTTGACCACGGGCGAAGTCGCCAAAATTTGTAACGTCGCGCCCCGCACGGTCAGCAAGTGGTTCGACTCGGGCCAGCTCAAGGGCTACCGCATCCCCGGCAGCAAAGACCGCCGCATCCCCATGCCGGCTTTGCTCCGCTTCATGAAGGCCCACAACATCCCGCTCGACGGGCTGCAGTCGGGCAAGACCCGCGTCCTGGTCGTCGACCAGGCCAGCGAGATCGTCGGCGTCCTGACCAAGGTGCTGACCGAACAAGCCAACTACGAAGTCAAGACCGCCGACACCGGCTTCGCCGCCGGCATCGAGTGTGAAAAGTTCCGCCCGCACGTCCTGCTGCTCGACATGCACCTGGGCGATGTCCAGGGTGAAGACGTGCTCAAGCTCGTCCGCGCCAGCGACGACCTGCAGGCCACCAAGGTGATCGCCATGTCCGGCAAGTTCACCGACGGCCAGGCCCAACACCTGATCAACCAAGGCTTCGACGGCTACCTCAAGAAGCCGTTCCACGTCCGCTCGGTCATCGAAGCGGTCGAAGACGCCGTGGCCATCGTGTACTAAACACAAACAAGTTCGTTTCAGACAACCCGCAACGATCGCAAACGGGAAAAGAGAGCTCCCGCAAGGCGAACCGGCCCCGAGTCATCGGGGCCCAAGACGCGGGAAGCGGCTAGATCCAGGGAAAGATCACACGGAAGGGACCCGTAAGCAACGCCGCCCAAAGCCGCCCCGGCCAACACCGGGGCGGTTTTTCTTTGCGTCGGCCCTCCAGCTTAGGCGGCTCAAAACCCCCTCCGAGCACAACACTCAAACATTTGGAACAGGTGTTCCAGGCTGTTCATTTTTTGTATTAAATTCCGCAATTCGACGCAGACATCGCGAAGGCATGGTTGTACCCTAGCGCTTCGCGAATCACCGCGCTCGGAGAAGTATCATGCCCAGCCCCGCCCTGAATTTCGGTGTCCAGAGTTTCTGCTTCCGCCACTTCAAAGACAACGCCGACGTGGCGGAGAAGGTCAAGGAGATCGGCGTCGATTCGATCGAGGTCTGTGCGGTCCACGCCGACTTCGACAAGCCCGAAGAATTCAAAGAAATCGTCAAGACCTACCGCGACGGCGGCGTGGCGGTCAACTCCATCGGCGTCCAAACCTTCGTCGGCAACGACAACGAACGCCAGTGGTTCGAGTGCGCCGCAGCCGCGGGCGCCAAGCTCATCACCGCCCACTTCAGGGTCGACAGCTTCCACACCGCCGTGCCCAAGACCGCCAAGCTCGCCGCCGACTACGGCATCCAGGTCGGCATCCACTGCCACGGCGGCTACATGTTCGGCGGCTCCCGCGACATCATCGACCACCTCATCAAGCTCGGCGACGGCCACGTCGGCGTCTGCATCGACACCGCCTGGTGCATGCAGACCGGCCCCCAAAACGGCAACCCCGTCGAGTGGGCCAAGCACTACGCCGACGCGGTCTTCGGCGTCCACTACAAAGACTTTGTCTTCGACCCCAACGCCCAGTGGAACGACGTCGTCGTCGGCACCGGCACCCTCGACCTGCCCGCCTTCGTGAAAGCCCTCGACGACAACGGCTTCAACGGCACCGCGGTCCTCGAGTACGAAGCCGACGTCGAAAACCCCGTGCCCGCTTTGACCAAATGCGTGCAAAAGATGCGTAGCCTGACGTCGTAAGAACGACCGGATAGAACCACAGAGACACAGAGGCACCGAGTTAAGACCCGCGCAGTCATTGGCAGGGTTTAACTCGGTGCCTCCGTGTCTCTGTGGTTGGCTTATTTATTTCGGCGACCCAAGGATCGGCCGGAGCTTCCCGCCGTGCTCGTCGATGAGCGCCTCGGCCGCCTCGGCATCGAGGTTCTTGCGGTGCATCACCAGCGCCAACTTCACCCGGCCGTCGGCCTGATCGAGTAATTCGCCCGCCGCCTCGCGGTCGATGCCGAGCTGCTGCATGAGGATGCGCTGGGCCCGGTCGGTGAGCTTGTCGTTGGTCGCCCGCACGTCGACCATCAGGTTGCCCCAGGTCTTGCCGAGCTGAACCATCGTCGTGGTGGTGATCATGTTCAGCGCGAGCTTGGTCGCGGTGCCGGCCTTGAGGCGGGTCGAACCGGTGACCACCTCGGGGCCGACGATCAGCTCGATCGGGTGATCCACGCGGAACTGCTCTTCCGGGGGGGCGGGCAGATCGACCGGCGCGTTTCCAGGCACGAGCGGAGCCCGCTGGATGGGTTTACGCAGCGTGCTGAGTTTCACGCAGGTGATGATCCCGGTCGCCGCGCCCTTGTTGCGGGCGAATTCGATCGCGCCCCACACAAAAGGCGTCGTCCCACCCGCGGCGATGCCCACGAGCGTGTCGTGCTCGGTGAGCTGCATGTTGGTCAGCGTCAGGTGGCTGCCGGTGGGGTCGTCTTCCTTGCCCTCGGCCGAGCGACGCAGCGCTTTGTCGCCCCCGGCGATGACGCCCACGACGTCGGTGGGGTCGGTGAAGAAGGTCGGCGGGCATTCGCTGGCGTCGAGCACACCCAGCCGGCCGGACGTCCCCGCGCCGACGTAGATCAGTCGGCCGCCTTCGCGCATCCCAGCGATGATCCGCTCGATCAGTTTGGTGAGCGCCGGCAGCGCGGTCCGCACGATCCGCGGGACCTCGATGTCCTGGGTGTTCATGAGCTGGAGCGTCTGGGCGACCGATAACGCATCAATTGCCGCCGCCGAGGCGAGCCGTTTTTCGGTCTCCAGTTGGCTGCGGTCGAGCGAAGGGTCGGACATGGCAATTCCCAGTTTAGCGGGCGATCGGAGATCGCCGGTTGGTAGCTATCTGAGACCATCGGCGATCTGCGATCGCCCGCTAAACAACCAGGCCCGGGATTATCACCCCTCACGCTGATGACCCGTCGGGATACGCCCAAACCCCCGCCACGCCCGGCGTCTCTGCTCCGGTCACCTGCGGCAGCGTGATCGGCACGCCGTCCTGCGACAACGCCCCAAGCACCGCAAACCCCATCGCCTCACGCGCTTCGCAGGGGATGCCGAATTCGTCGGATGTGCCAACCGCTACTTGACGATCGCCCCAGCGCGTCGCTCTATCTCTGATGTTTTTCAGCAAAGTAGGATTCCGCGTGCCCCCTCCGGCCAAAATCAACTCGTCGCCATCTTCAAGCCCAAGCTCAGCCAAAGCGAGACGGGCAGCCGCCTCAACCACCGAAGCCACCCAGCAATCGGCATTGGCCTCACTTTTTCGTGCAACATCGCGAAGCCATTCCATATCAAAATCTTCTCGACCGGTCGTCCTTGGTCTAGGTCTCGAGAAGAACGGAGCTTTCCGAATCTCGTAGAACACCGTGCTGATCGTAGAAATGTCCCGAGAAAACTTGCCGTCGCGATCCATAGATTCGTGAGGGTGAAGCAGCCTGACCGCTTGATCTATAAGCAAATTGCATGGACCAACATCTTCAGCCATCACATCAGTAATCATCCCATTCGACGGGAGTACGGTGATGTTTGCGATACCACCAAGATTCAAGACACACCGTTTCTTCCCAGGCTTTCGATACATGACCCAGTCGGTAATCGGCGTGATCGGCGCCCCCTCGCCTCCCGCAACCAAATCCGCCTGCCGCAGGTCGTAACAAACGGGTAACTGCAGGGCTCGTACGATCGGCCAGGGATCGAACAACTGCCAACTCAACCGGTCGGGGGGGGCGTGCCAGATGGTTTGGCCGTGGGCGACGATGAAATCCGGCTTAAGGTCTGAGGCGTGCGTGCTGAGGAGTTGCGCGACGGCCTCGGCGTGGACGACGCCCAAGTACCGCGCGGCCCGCATGAACTCGATGGGCGGATGCGATTCGCCGTTGGCCATCGACAGGAGTGTGGTACGCAGCGCATCAGGCAGGGGGGCGCTAACCATGCCGACGAACTCGGCGGTCATGTCCAGGCCCGTGCCGGTGATGCGGACGAGCGCGGCGTCGAGGCCGTCGAGGCTGGTGCCGGTCATGCAGCCGACGACGTGGCGGACGCGGGGAGAGTCTTCGCTCATGGCTCCATGATGCAGGCAAAGCCCGGGGATAGCCATCCCCGGGCTTTGGGCGAGTAAAATCGAACGTGATGCAGGACTTGGATTCAACCCGATTGCAGACGCCCGACCGCCGATTCTGGACGCCGGTGCGGGTGTTGCTGCTGCTTCTGGTGGTCCCCGCGGTCTGGATCGCGGTGTCGCAGCGCAGCGCGAAGTATGCCGACACCGACGTCGCCGCCGCGCGGGATCGGCTGCGGGCCGCGGCGTTCGCTTCGGTGCAGAACGGCGAGCTGCAGCGCGAGGACGGCGCGGTCTATGCCGTGGACGTCACCCAACTCGCCACCTTCGCCGCGATGTCGAACGACCGCGCGCTTTACAACCCGCTGCGCGAGATCATCCTGACCCAGCTCCTGGTCGAGCGTGTCCCCGGCGACCCCGCTCACGGCATGGTCGCGTGGCGTTACCGCCCCAATCCACCCGAAGGCGAGCTCCAGCAAGACGCGTCGGGCACGACCGAAGCCCTCCGCGCCGCCGAGGCGCTCTGGCACGGCAGCGAAGCCTTCGGCCTCGACGAAGACCGCGCCACCGTCGCCCTGATCCTCGACGCCTACGCCCGCCACGCCGCGCGCGACAACGGCACCTGGATGATCCGCAACTACTTCAACCTCCACCCGGACATCTACAACTTCATCACCAACTCGTTCCTCGTCGACTACGACCCCGACCTGCTCACCACCGTGATAGAGGCGGGCCTGGAAGGCAAAGAAGATTGGGATCAAGTCGTGGCCGAATCCGCGAAACTCATCGATAACGCCCAAACCCCCGCGGGACTCTTGCACCAGATGATCCGCCCCGAGGTGGCCACGGTTATGCCCCACCTTGTGGGCGACGGCCTGTACTCGGCCAACGGAATCGAACAGCTCAGCAACGTCCTCACCGTGGCGGAGCGCTGCGCGCGGACCAACCCCGCGGTCTCGCAGCGGGTGCTGGAGTTCGCGCGAGACCGCATGCCCCAGCTGCGGCTGTACTACCACGCGGACACCGGGCGTCGGCTGCGCGGCGAGCAGGACACCTGGGCCGGCGTCGAGACCTGGGCGCCGCTGCTGCGGTTGGCGGTCAAGCTCGATGACCGCCGCACGGCCGAGGTCGCCACCCGCCGCGTCATCGGCCAGAGCTCAGGCCTCCCCGAGTACGACGGGCCCGACCGGATGTACCGCCTGGGCGAGGCGTTGCTCGCGCTGGAGTATGCTATGGAATACGCCGAAAACGGGTCCGGCCCGGACCCCTAACTCAGGACACCGATTCCTTGACACCACCCGCCCACCTCGCCGACTTCGACCTTTCGCTCCTCGACCAACAGCTCGACACCGACGACTACATCGTCAAGCCCGGCAAGGGCGTCGATGTCCACGACCGCCCGACCCGCTACGAAGGCCCGATCGAGAAGGACTACGGCCAGGACGCGTTCGGCGCACTGTCCCACCACCTCGTCGACTTGCAGGAACGGCTGTACGCCGAGGGTAAGCGATCGCTGCTCGTCGTGCTCCAGGCGATGGACGCCGCGGGCAAAGACTCCACCGTCCGCCACGTGTTCGGCCCGGTCAACCCCGAGGGCTGCCAGGTCACTTCGTTCAAAGCCCCGACCAAGGAAGAGCTCGCCCACGACTACCTCTGGCGCGTCCACCACCACACCCCTGCCGACGGCAACATCGGCGTGTTCAACCGCTCGCACTACGAAGAAACGCTCATCGTCAAGGTCAAGGGTTGGGCCCCGAAAGACGTGATTAAGCAGCGCTACGACCACATCAACGCGTTCGAAAAGATGCTCACCGACGAAGGTACCGCGGTGGTCAAATTCATGATCCACATCTCCAAGGACTACCAGAAGCAGCGCCTCCAACGCCGACTCGATCGGCCCGACAAGCACTGGAAGTTCAACCCCGAAGACCTCACCGAACGGGCACACTGGGAGGAGTACATGGAAGAGTTCAACACGACCCTCTCCAAGTGCTCAACCGACCACGCCCCGTGGTACGTCGTCCCCGGCGAACGGCGGTGGTTCCGCAACCTGCTGATCACCAAGGTGCTCGTCGAAACACTCGACAAGATGAACCCCCAGCCGCCGAAAGTGAACTTCGACCCCGCGTCGATCGTGATCGAATAAGAAATTGAAACTCTTAAGTTAAATCTGCAGGTCGCCTGCACGGCGGGCGGCAGGGGGATATCCCCCTGTACCCCCATCGAATCGCGCAGGCTCGTGGTGCATCGGTCGTTTTATTGCCTTCGGGGTGCAGGGGCAGAGCCCCTGCCGCCCGCCGCGCAGGCGATCCGAAAACAATCACCCAAGTATCGCGCTGCTTACTCTTCTTTCTTTTGCCCGCCGAGCAATCCGCCGAGGCCTTCCTCGAGGCTCTTTCCGACACCATCGATCGCCTTGGTCGCTTCGCCGCCGAGGTCTTCGACGGCCTTGACGCCGAGGTCACCCAGATCGCCGACCACATCGCCCAGGCCCTCGACCTGCTTGAACACCTCGGTGGTGGCGTTGAGCATGATGGTCTCGATAACGTAGCCGATGACCGCACCGGTGTCGGCTTCGCGGAAGTCGCTCTCTTCGATGTTGGCGATCACGAAGTCCACCGGCACCGGCGGCGTGCCGGGCACGAGGCTGATCTCGCCGCGGACCTTGGTGTTGGTGATCTTCAGGTCCTTGATGAGCACGCCCTTCGTTTCGCTTTCCTCGGCCGGGGCGTCCTCGCCGGCGGGCTTGTCTTCCTTGGCCCCGGCGTTCTCTTCGATCTGCTTAAGCAGTTCCTTCAGGTTCAGCTTGCCGTTCTCAAAGGCCACGACGACCTCGGCCCCGTCGATGTACACGCGATCGACCACGATCTCGTCGCCCTTGTTGCCGATCACCGGGATCGGCAGGGTGCTGGTGTCCACCTGGACGTCGGCCCCACCCAGCTTGAACAGTGACGGGTTGGTGAAGCCCTCGGGGCTGGCCAGCTCGAAATCGCTCAGGGCCAACGCCCCGCCCAACGGGTTGAGATTGACGCTGCTGAGCGTGGTGGCGACGCCGGTGGCCTTGGTGCCCTGGGTCTCGACGACGTTCTTGATGATGCCGTTGAGTGAGAAGTAGAGCACGACCACGCCAACAACGACGAGAGCGATGAGAACAAGTCCGCCGCGGACAATGAGTTTTTTCATAACGAGCCTTCTTTCGAGCTGGGTGACCCCGTGGAGCGGTTGTGAACCGACATTAGATAGTATGTCAGGTTGTTCGTCTCAGGAAAGGGCGGCCCGCCGGTGAATGATGCAGAATTGGTAAGCAAAGCGATGGAGCGGGCGTTGGCGTTGGCCGAGCGGGGGCGCGGACGAGTCGAGCCAAACCCGATGGTCGGGGCGGTGTTGCTGCGCGACGGGGACATCGTGGCTGAGGGTTACCACGAAAAATGTGGGGAAGCCCACGCCGAGGTCAATGCGTTGGCGGACGCGAAGGCCAAGGGCATCGACCCGCGTGGCCTGACGATGTGTGTCACGTTGGAACCCTGCTCGCACCACGGCAAGACGCCGCCGTGTGCTGAGGCGCTGATCGATGCGGGCATCGGGCGCGTGGTCATCGCGATGCAGGACCCGTACCACGAGGTCGCGGGGCGCGGCATCGCGATGCTGCGCGACGCGGGGATCGAGGTGGAAGTCGGCATCAAAGAGGCCGAGGCACAACGACTCAACGAAGCGTTTATCAAGCGTGTCACCAACGGGCTGCCGTGGGTCATCGTGAAGTGGGCCCAGACGCTCGACGGCAAGACCGCCACCGCGACGGGGCACAGCCAATGGATCAGCAACGAAGCATCCCGGGACAGGGTGCACCAGATCCGCGGCCGGATGGACGCGGTCATGGTCGGGGTGGGCACCGCGATCACGGACAACCCGTCGCTGACCGCCCGGCCCGCGGACACGTCCCACGTCCTCCGCACCGCCCGTCGCCTGGTCGTGGACCGCTCGGGACGCCTACCCGCCGACGCGAAGATGCTGCTCGACAACGGCCCGCCTGTGACGGTGCTGAAGGGCGACCTGCGCGAAGAACTGAAGCAGCTCGCCGGCGAGGGCGTGACCAACATCCTGGTCGAGGGCGGCGCGACGTTGGTCGGGGCGATGCTGCAAGCGAATCTCGTGGATCAACTGCTCGTATTCACCGCCCCCAAGCTCGTCGGCGACGCCGCGGCTCTTCCTGCCGTCCAAGGGTTGGTTTGCGAGACGATGGACGACGCTTTGGAGCTGTCGCTGATCGACGTCGAACGGTTGGGCGACGACGTGCTGCTCGACTACCGCGTGAACCTTCCGAATAATATGTAGGTTTCTGCCAACCTCGGCGGGCTATGATCCCCCTTCCATGACTCAAGCCGTCGCCGCCGAATCCGAAATCGATAATCCCGAATCGAGCCCCGCCGAGGTCACCCTGGGCGGGAAGCTCGAAGGGCTGTCGCTGCCGCGGCAGGTCTATGTGCTTGCGGTGTGGCCGTTCCTGCAGCAGTTGCTGAGCTGGCTGGTATCGACGGTGGACACCGCGGTGGCGGGGCGGTTGTCGGTCGAGGCAACCAACGCGATCGCGGTGGCGGCCTACATGGGCTGGCTGCTTGGCCTGCTCATGATGGCGGTCGGCTCGGGCGGCGCAGCACTCATCGCTCGTGCGGTCGGCGGACGCCACCGTGGCCTGGCGAACGCCGGTCTCGGACAAGCGCTGATCCTCGCGGTCGGCTGGGGCGTGATCGTCGGCGCCATCGTGTACGCCATGGCCGGGCTGATCAGCGGCTGGGCGGGGCTGCGCGAGGAGAGCCTGGCGTTGGCCACGACGTATCTGCGCATCGTCGCTCTGGCCACGCCGGTCGCGGCGATCCTGTTTGTCGGCGGGATGTCCTTGTCTGCGGCGGGCGACACGCGAAGCCCGTTCTGGATCATGCTCGGGGTCAACATCGTCAACATCGCGCTGACCGTCAGCCTGGTCGCGCGCGGCTACGGCGTGGCGGGCATCGCGACCGGCACCGCGGTGGCCTGGGTCGTCGGCGCGGCACTCACGCTATTTGTCCTGCGTCGGCCCAACGGCCCAATCCGCCTCCGGCCCCACCGGCTCCAGCCCCACGCCCACACCATCAAACGCATCGTCCGCATCGCGGTGCCCAACCTCGTCGATCGCTTCGGCCACTGGCTGGGCAACTTCTTCGTGCTCATGATCGTCGGCTTCATCGCGGTCAACGACATCGCCGGCGACGGCTCGGCCCTGCAAGGTGCGCATATCGTGGCGATCCGCATCGAAGCCATCAGCTTCCTGCCGGGCATGGCGTTTGGCGTGGCGGCGGCGACCCTGGCGGGGCAATACCTGGGCGCGGGCAGCGAGGCGCTGGCCCGCCGGGCGGTGGTGTACTGCTGGGCGGTGGGCGTGGGCATCATGACGCTGATGGGCGTGACGTTTGTCCTGTTCCCGACCCTGTGGGTGCGGCTGATGACCGACCAGCCCGAACTCCTGGCGATCAGCCCGACGCTGGTGCGGATCTGCGGCTTTGTTCAGTTGGGCTTCGGCAGCTACTTGATCCTCAGCGAAGCAATGCGTGGGGCCGGCGACACCCGCTGGCCGATGCTGTTGTCGAACTTCTCGACCTGGTGCATCCGGCTACCGGCGGTGTGGGTCTTCGGCGTGACGCTGGAGATGGGGCTCATCGGCGTGTGGTACGCGCTGTGCGGTGAGCTGCTGATGCGCGGGGTACTCTTTACCAGCCGGTTCTTCCACGGCGGCTGGCTTAAAGTAAAGGTGTAACTCGCCACCCCCATGAATCCGACCACCCCCGACAACCCGACCGCCGCCGCCGAGTTTCGGTTCCCCGGCCGACCCACCATGACGCTCGACCGGCCCCGGCTCATGGGCATCCTCAACCTCACGCCCGACAGTTTCAGCGACGGCGGGAAGTACGACGATTTGGATGTCGCGGTGATGCGCGGGCTGGTCATGGCCCGCGAGGGGGCCGACCTGATCGACGTCGGCGGCGAGTCGTCCCGGCCCGGGGCGGAGCGGGTCTCGGCCGACCAGCAGATCCAGCGGACCGCGGGGGTGATCGAAGCGCTCCGCCACACGCTCGACGGCGAGGGCTACGAACACGTGGCGATCAGCATCGACACCACGCAGGCCAAGGTTGCCCGCGCCGCGCTGGATGCCGGGGCGGGGATGCTCAACGACATCAGCGCCGGCCGCGAAGACCCGGGCATGCTTACCCTCGCGGCCGAGCGAAGCGCCCCGATCTGCCTGATGCATATGCACGGCCAACCCAAAAGCATGCAGGCTGCGCCGAGCTACGAAGACGTGGTGCAAGAGATCGAGGCGTTTCTCGCCGAGCGCGTCGAGGCGGCGGTGGCGGCGGGCGTCGAGCGTTCGCAAGTCGTGATCGACCCGGGCATCGGCTTCGGCAAGACGGTCGAACACAACCTGGCCATCCTCCGGGCGATGCCGCGATACGTCGCCACCGGCCAACCCGTGCTGCTGGGTACCAGCCGCAAGAGCTTCCTCGCCAAACTGCAGGGCGACCCCGAGGGCAAGATCGAGCCCGACCCGGCCGGGGGCACCGCCGCGACCACGGCCCTGGGCGTGGCCGCGGGCGTCCCGCTCTTCCGCGTACACGATGTGGCCCTGAATCATCAGGCGGCGATCGCGGCGTGGGCCGTGCACCACGGCTGATCAAAATTCATGGAGGCCGGCGGAAAACTTTTTTGCATATTTTTTCGTATTCTGTTTGGTGCCCCCAAACGACGCTAAACGCTGTTCATGACTGCGGATAAACCGTGTGTAATCCACGGTTTGGAGCACCCGACACCAGTAGTGGCGGGGGGGTTGTTAGCGGACTTATGCAACATTCGCCCGAATCTAATTTTCTTTAAATGTTTGTTTTTGATACGGTTAGCGTACAATTGTGTCGTGCGGCATATCTTCAAGGTTCAGCCCCTTCCTTGGCGATATGAATCCCGTAAGACGAGCCCGCCGCGGCGGCTTGAATCAGCTAGGTGTTCCCCGTTGGACACCGCTCCGAAGCTGAGCTCAGCTAGCCGTTCCGTGGGCAAGGAGTTTTTGCTTTTATGAGTGACATCGCCCCCCTCAATGGCCCCAGCGCCGCGTCGTACCTGCCCACGGGCAAGATCGAACGCCCCGCGGCTTCGTCGACCGATGTGTCGCGCGGCTCGGATCAGATCGAGCTGTCCGACACCGCTAAGATCCTCGCCAAGCTGGCCGACATCCCCGAAGTGCGTGAAGACCTGGTCGCCCGTGTCCGTGCTGAGATCGCCAACGGCACGTACGAATCCGACGCGAAGCTCAACGCCGCGATCGAAGGCCTCGCTCAAGACCTCGGCTAAACCGAGTCGGCTTTTCGCCACCCCGATTTCCACCGTTCAAGACGCCGAAGCCCCCCGCCGCAAGGTGGGGGGCTTCTTTTTGTGTTCACCTTTGGGGCCGTAGGTCAGGCATGCTTGCCTGACGTATGCCTCTGTACATATGAGCCGTGTCAGGTAGGCATGCCTGACCTACTCCTGACCCATCCGCAGGGCAACCGCGCGGAGACCCGCCAGGTCGTCCTGATCAAACGTCAGGACGACGCGACCTTCGTGAACCGTCAAGCTCCGCGACTCACCCAGAGCCAGCAGCGCCTCGCGGTCCAGTTTCATTTCCACCACCTCGTCGCTCCGGTCGATCTGGGTCCGGCCCGCCATGCCCGCTTTGCGTGGGCGGAGGTCAAAGCCAGTGATGGCCAACGACTCCTCCTCGCCGTTGACCAGGAATTCGACTACGTCGCTTTTGTTAAACAGTCGGCCGGAACGGTAGGTCTGCAAAAAAAGGGTCGCGGAATCCACCGCCACCTCGTCCTGCCCCGGGTGGCTGTACACCACGGAAAAGTAGAAGTCTCCCGCGTTGCCCGTGACCTCCAGAGCCTCGGGGCCGAACGTCACCACGGTTCGGTCGGTCTCGGCGTCGTACGCCCGGCGGATACGCTGCGTCTGGGCGTTTTGCTTGCGGTCCGCGGTCGCCACGCCCGCGAGTTCCTGTAATTCGGTCGTTTGCTTCTCGAGCACCTGGGTTTCGTTGGCCAAGTCGGCGTTGTCCTGCTTGAGCGCCGCCAGTTCCTGGCGGAGTGCATCGAGTTCAGCGGTGAGCGCTTGCACTTGTTCGCGCAGCTCGGCGTTTTCCACCTTGAGCTGGGCGATCTCATCTTCCGCGGCCAGCGATATCGAGGGGTGGGCCAGAGCGATCGCCATAAGCGACAAGACAACGACGCCACGGGGGATTCGTGCGGTCATGAGGATTCCTTTTCATCGGGGCCGGGGGCATCCGGGGTTTCGTCCGGGGGCTGCTCCGGTGGGGGCGACTCATCGATCGGCGGACCGATGGCAAACAGGCTCGGCTGGATCTGGGCGCCCTCGGTGATCTCCACCGACGGGGCGGTCAGGTCGCCCTTGAAGTTGGCCTTCTTGCCCAGGAAGACGGGCTGGCGGCTCAACACGGTCTGGGCATCCACGATGCCTTCACACTCCAGGCCGTTGTGCGCCACGACGTGGTGGCAGATCAATCGGCCGCGCTTCTTGACGATGATCTTGCCACAGGTCTTGAGCTCGCGGATCGGCCCACGCTGCTTGTCGATGACCTGGTCGGCGACCATCACCGGCTTGTTGCAGCCCGGGCAGGACGTGGACTGGGCGCGGCCACCGACTTCGAATCGGTGGTCACAGTGGTAACACTGCACCGTCTTGGGGGGCAGACTACGCGCCATGGGTCTCTACGCCGATGCGCTGCGGCAGCGCAAACAACCGTCGGTCTCCTACGGGTACCTGGGGCAAATCAATCAAGGACAACAACCACGTGCTTTGAGCACGCGACAACGACAACAACCAACACAAGACCACACACCGTGCGCGCAGAACCCGCGCGCAACGACTCACGCGATCGCTGAGGCGATTTCCGACGGGCGCGCAAACGCTCGCCGTCACCGGCGATCATCGCGGGGCGTGTTTACTTCTTGGGGGGTTGTTGTCCGCCTTGGGGTTGACCACCTTGGGGAGCGCCGCCACCGCCGGCGTTCTTGGCCGCGTCGGGACCGACCGCACACATGCCGTAGAACGAAGCGCCCTCGGCCATGGTCATCTTGGTGGCGGTGATGTCGCCCTTGACCTTGCCGTTGGCGGTGAGCTTCACGGCGTCCTTGGCGGTGATGTTGCCTTCGATGGTGCCGTCGATGTTGGCGATCGAGGATTCGATGTCGGCCTTGCAGGTCGCCGACTGACCGACCTGCAGCTCGCCCTTGCCGGAGATCTTGCCGTCGAACCGGCCGATGATCTTGGCGGTGCGTTCGAACTGCATCTCGCCCTTGAAGTACGAGTCAGCGCCGATGACGGTCGTCTGGGATTCGTTCTCTGCCATAATGAAACTACTCCTGTCAAAACAAACAGACACGACCCCCGCCCGCCTCTCGAACCATTCGAGCGCGGTGGGGGTGCAGATAAAATGGACCCGGGCCGACGTCGGCCCAAGCCCCTTGAGTGTACCGGGTCGGCGGGGCGGACGCGGGGCGAGCGGGCTGTTATCCTGAGACGCAGCAAACCCCAGTCAGCACGCAACTTATCAAAGTTTCCCCAAAACTTTTCAACGCCCGATAATGGCTTCCCCTCCGCCCCCTGAACACGTTTCATTCCGCTGGCCCGCTGAGTGGGAGCCGTTGGAAGCGGTGTGGGTGGTCCCGCCGCACAACCCCGAGACCTGGCCGGGCTGCCTGGACAAGGCCCAGGCCGAGCACGCGGCGTGGTGCAAAGCGATGGCCGAGGTGGTGCGGGTACGCACGACCGATGAGCTGGGCATCGCGACCAACGACTCGTGGATCCGTGACTTCGGGCCGTTGTTTGTGTGGCGCGATGAGGCTGGCTCCCCTCCCTTGAGGGAGGGGTTGGGGCAGGGTGAGGGGGCTGAGCACTCGTCTGACCTTTTACGCCAAGCTGCGGCGGATGGCGAGCTTCGTCACCCTCACCCCAGCCCTCTCCCTCAAGGGAGAGGGGGCCAAACCACGATGCCTCAACTCGTCATCCAGGACTTCCGCTTCAACGGCTGGGGCGACAAGTACGAGACCCGCGCCCTCGACGACGCGGTCTCCGGAAAGCTGGCCGAGGCGCTGGGCCTGCCGATCGTGAAACACGACCAGGTCCTCGAAGGCGGCGCCCTCGAAACTGACGGCCGAGGCACCCTACTCACCACCACCGACTGCCTGCTCAACCCCAGCCGTAACGGCCCGACCGACCGCGACACTATGGAGCAACTGCTCAACGACGCCCTCGGCATCACCCGCACGATCTGGCTGTCCGCCCAACTCCCCGGCGACGACACCGACGGCCACATCGACAACGCCGCACGCTTCGTCTCTCCAGATTCCGTCGTGGTCCACCCCGCGATCGACACCACGCCCTTACGCGATGCCGGCTTGAATGTGATCGAGCTCCCCGCCGTCGATCCGATCTTCTACGACTACCCCGGCGACCGCTTCGGCCCGGCCCAACGCATGCAACTCCCGTGCAGCTACGCCAACTTCCTCATCGCCAACGGCCGCATATTCGTCCCGACGTTCGGCCAACCCGCCGACGACCGCGCCCTACGCCTGCTCGACGACGCGATGCCGAATCACACCCCCGTGCCGATCCGCAGCAACCATCTGGTGGTCGGCCAAGGCGCGTTGCACTGCCTGAGTATGCAACAACCCGCCGCGAGCTCATAGAACTCACGACGGGTCGCCTTACCGACAAAGTAGATTCTGGATCACTTCAGCTTATCGATCGCAGGAAACGGCCGACGGCTCGATTTTTCCGCGGTGGGGAAGTCGTCTGGGATCGGCTGGGTCACTTCGCCGGTGGCGGCCCATTCGACCCCGCGGGTGAACGAAACAATGAAACCCACGCCTTCGAATGCCGGCGTGTCGTGGCCGAGCGTGGTGTGGAAGATCCGCCCCTCGCCGTAGTCGATGACCATGAAGACCGGCTCGTGGCGGTCGAGGTCGGGCCCCAGGGTCAGGTCGAACCCGGTGGCGAGGATGGTCATGTTCTCGGCCGGGCCGCGGAGCTTGCCGTAGCACTCGTCTTTGGTGGTCAGCCACTCCGACGGCATGTCCTTGGTAATCGGATGGTCCGGCACTCGGATGGTGATGGGGAACTCGTGCTGCTTGCCGTGGGCTCCTGCGCCGCCGGGCGAGTGGTCGTGGACCAGTTCGCCTTCGAGGTTGTAGTACACGTAGGGGCCGCTCTTGTGGTTGCGTCCGCCCCAACCGCCGAGGCCGATCATGCGGTTGTATTCTTCCCAGTTGGCGAAGCTGTTGTCCGCGGCGTGGACCGAGACGAAGCCGCCGCCGTTCTCCATGTAGTCCTCGAGCGACCGCTGCGTGACTTCGGGCCAATCGGCGGCCTTCCAGCCGAAGTTGGAAATCACCACGTCGTAGCCGCTGAAGTCGGGCTTGAAGTCGGGGTCGGGCTTGGGCTGCTCCAGGTCCTGGGTCTCACCGACGCCCGCCAGGGGCAGCCACTTCTGCTCGCGTTTGGCTTTCCAGGTGAACTGGGTGCGATCGACTTCGACCTCGAACAGGCCGGTGTCCTCGAGGTACTGCTTCATCATGATCGTCGACTTGGGCCAGACCGCGTGGTTGTTCTGGCCATCGATGATCAGGGCTTTGAGCTTGGGGGCGGGCTCGGCGTGCGACGGCGACACGGCACAGCCCGCGATGAGGACCACGGCAGAACACAGCAGGGCGATTGGCTTCATCTCAAGAGTTCCTCGGATTCACGACGGGAAAATGATCCGTTTCCAATACAACGGCAACGAATCACGAGGCTCAATCATATCCCACAGACGGGCCGCCCGGTACGATGGCGTCATGCCCGACGACATCCTCATCAAGGCGGTGGTGGCGGGGCTGCTCGCGTCGTTGGCGTGTGGGCTCGGGGTGGTGCCGTTGATGGTCCCGGGTCTGGACCCCAAGCGCCACTCGGGCACCGGCTATGCCGTGGCCGCCGGGCTGATGTTTGCCGCCTCGGTCTACAACCTGATCCTCCCGGGGCTGCAGGTCGGCGAGGGCGAGGCCGCGTTTCACTGGACCCTGGCCAAGATGCTGCCCATCCTCGGGGGGCTCTTCATCGGCGCGGGCTTCCTCTCGCTTTCCGGCAAGCTGATCGAAGACCACGACCTGGGCGAACGCCTGGGCAAAGGCGTCGGCGGGGCGGGCGGGCTGCTGATCTTCCTGGCGATGCTGATCCACTCGATCCCCGAGGGCGTCGCGGTCGGCGTGGGCTACACCGCCGAGGGCACCGAGTACGCCCACAACCCCAACATGGGCTCGTACCTCGCGCTGGCGATCGGCATCCACAACATCCCCGAGGGTTTGGCTGTGGCGATCCCGCTTCGCGCCGCGGGGGTGTCGCTGCACAAGTGCTTCTGGCTGGCGGTGTTGACCAGCGTGCCCCAACCGATCGCGGCGGTACCCGCGGTGCTGGCCGCTTGGCTGTTCAACCCGCTGATGCCGTGGCTGATGGCCTTCGCGGCGGGGGCGATGATCTTCCTGGTCGTGGAAGAACTCATCCCCGAAGCGAATAAGACGCTGAGCTGCCAGCGCGTCGCCTGGGCGTTTACCTTCGGCTTCGGCGGGATGATGCTGATCCAGACCGTGCTGTAGCGCAGCGATATCTCCGGGGACGCTTCGCGTCACCCGCTAAACCGAATATCTGGTTTTACTGCGTGTTCAGGCCGCGCGGAGTGACGGGTCGGCTTCGCCTTCCTGGTTGAGCAGGACCTCGAGGTCGCTGTTGGTGTCCATCGGCAGACGCTTGAACAGCGAACGGGTGCGGCGGTCCATCTTCTTTCCGGGCTTGTCGAGCTGGGCGGCTTCGGCGGAGTTGCTGAGGCCGTGGGTCACGCAAAGTACAGTCTGGGCTAACGAATCGAACATCGGGTTTCTCAAACTTCCGTTTGGCCGGGGTGGCCAGTTTGGGGGTGGGTCCGGCAAAGCCGGGGGCAGGCGGGACGCCGACGGGTCGGCGCGTGCAGGCGGGGGGCGGAGAGCATACAGCATCCGCGCAGGAGATATCGGCGGATGGTGGCCAATCCTCCACAATTCATGAAATTTTTACGGATCGCCGTTCGAGGCTACTCGTTCGCCTGCTTGTGCAGCGACTCGTCCACCTCGTGCTCGGCCTCGATCGGCGAGAGCGATTCTTTGATACACGGCGAGCCTTCGCGATACGGCACGACCCCGCCGGGCACCTCGGCCCCCAGGTCACGCTGGGGCTCGTCCCACGTCACCGTGATGGGCTTGGCCAAGCCCTCGGGCGGGGCAACGTATTTCACGCCGTTGGCGATCACCCGGCGGACCTCGGCGTTGTGGTAGATCGGGAACGTCTCGTGGCCCGGGCGGAAGTAGAACACTTTGCCCGCGCCGCGTTTCCAGACGCAGCCGCTGCGGAAGACCTCACCGCCTTCGAACCAGGAGGTGAACACCAGCTCGTCGGGGTCGGGGATGTCGAAGTGCTCGCCGTACATCTCGGTGTGCTCGAGCTCGATGTAGTCCTTGGTCATCCCGGCGGTGATGGGGTGGCCGGGGCTGAGGACCCAGAGCCGCTCCTTCTCGCCGGCCTCGCGCCACTTGAGGTGGCAGTTGGTGCCCATGAGGAGCTTGAACGGCTTGGCGTAGTGGCCCGAGTGCAGCACGACCAGGCCCATGCCTTCGCGGACACGCTGGGCGACTTTCTGCGCCCACTCGTCTTTGACCTTGTCGTGGGCCATGTGGCCCCACCAGGTCATCACGTCGGTGTTCGCCAGGAGTTCGTCCGACAGGCCGTGATCGTCGTCCTGGTCGAGGGTGGCGGTGGTGACTACGACATCGCTGCCGAGGTGCTCTTCGATCGCGGACTTGATCGCGCCGTGCATGCCATCGGGGTAGAGCTCCATGGCGGTGGCGTTGGGGTGTTCGCTGTCGGGGTTGTCGTGCCGGTACTCGTGCCAGACGGTGACGCGTAGGGGGGATGAGGCCATAAGAAACTCCTGGTTGGCTTAGAGGGGAACATAGGTTTTACCCCTCGGCAAACGGGCAGGCAAGTGTGTCGGGGGCGGAGGGGGCGAACTATAATGAGGCGTGATGAAACGATCTTTTCGCCGTGCCGGGCTGCTGCTTGTTCTCCTCGGATTGATGCTGGGGCTGGCCGAGCCGGCGTCTGAACCCAGCCCGGAGGTTGATCCGCCGGTGACCGAGGCCGCCGCCGAAAGCGAGGTCGTTGAGACCGAGGCGTCGGCCGAGTCCAATCCAACCGCCGCATCCGCCCCCGCCAAAACGGTGTCGAGCCTGCCCAGCGGGTCGAACGTCGCGGTCATCCCCATCGAAGGGATCATCTACGACTTCACCCTCGACAGCCTGCAGCGCCGCATCGATCGTGCCCTGGCCGACGGCGCCTCGGTCATCGTGTTGGAGATCGACACCAACGGCGGACTCGTCACCGCCGCCCTCGACATCTCCCGCTACCTCAAAGACCCCACCGAGGTCCCCGTCCCCACCGTCGCCTGGATTAAACCCAAGGCCCTCTCGGCCGGGATCATGATCGCCGCGGCCTGCGACGAGATCATCATGGCCCCCGCCGCCCAGACCGGCGACTGCGCCCCGATCGTGCCGGGCATGAACCTCTCGCCCACCGAGCGTGCCAAGGCCTTCTCGCCCATCGCCGCGGAGTTCAAAAACTCGGCCGCCACCAACGGCTACACCTACGCCACCTTCCACGCGATGTGCGTGCTCGGCGTCGAACTCTACCTCATCGAACACCCCGACACCGGCGAGCGCCTCGTCGTGAACCAGGCCGACTACGCCGTCATGGTCAACGGCGATCTCTCGGCCTCCACCGGCATCCCCATCGACAACTCCACCAGCACCCCCAGCGGCAACATCCCCAGCCTGCCCATCCCCGGCAGCAGCAACAGCCAAACACTGGGCCCCACCAACACCACCCTCGACCTCGCCGAGGCCGAGTCCTACCGCCCCGAAGACGTCGGCGTCTGGAAGCCCGTCATCAGCCTGCCCTCCGGCAAGTCCGCGCCCAACGGCCGGTTCCACTCCGGCGTCGGCCTGCTGTTCACCACCGACGACGTTCTCGCCGCCGACATCGGCCTTTCCAAAGCCACCATCCAAAACGACGCCGACCTGCAACGCTACCTCGGCGCCGCCAGCGTCACGCGGATCGACCAGAGCTGGTCGGAAAACTTCGCGGGCTTCCTCACCAAGCTCTGGGTCCGAGCGATCCTCGTGGTCCTGCTCGCCATCGGCGTGTTCCTCGAACTCCAAGCCCCCGGCCTGGGCATCCCCGGAGCCATCGCGCTGCTCGCCCTCGTGGGCTTGTTCGGCGCCCCGATGATCATCGGCCTGGCCGACATCTGGCACATCCTGCTGTTCATGGTCGGGCTTACGCTGCTGATCGTCGAAATCGGATTGGGGGGTGCGACCTTCGGGGTCCTCGGCGTGGTCGGCATCATCGTGATGATCGGTGCGCTCGTGATCTCGGTGATCCCGAGCACCGGCGGCATCCCTGCCCCGGGCATGTGGAACCAGCTCCTCGCCGCACTGCTCGCCACCGTCATCGCCTTCGTGCTCGGCGGCGTGGGCATCGGCCTGCTCATGCGAAACTTCGGCAACATCCCCGGCCTCAGCCGTCTCGTCCTCGCCGACGCCCAGGCCAGCGCCGGCGACGTCACCGAACCCACCCACCTCGCCGGCGACGAAGTCCACGGCAACGGCCACATCACCGTCGGCCAAACCGGCAAAGTCCTCAGCACCCTACGCCCCGCCGGCGAAGCCGAGATCGACGGCCAAGTCATCGACGTCACCAGCCTCGGCGCCTTCCTCGAGCCCGGCACACCCATCCGCGTCGTGGAAGTCACACGCTATTCGATCGTGGTGGATGCGGTTCAGGAAAGCTGAATCACTCGGCCAACGACCCCATCGGGTCCCACGGCGGCAGGACGACGGGTTCACTCTGAGCTGCGGCAACCACGTCGGCGGGCAAGAGGTCTTTGTGAACCGCCACCTCGAACATGTACTCGTCGAACCACGAGTCGTTCATGGTGTAGTAGCCCTTGATGCCGTTCTCGTCGCCCCAGGAATTTTCGACGCGCCAGCGGCGGGCCGAGTTGGTGCCGGGGTCGACGTCGACGCCGGTGAACATCATGGCGTGGGTCATCAAGGTCTGGTGGTGGATGAGGCGATCCGCTTTGTCGTGGGTAAAGCTGGCGTTATACACGCCCTCGTAGTCGAACAGCTTGGCGTCCCAGATGCCGAGTTCGCGGTGCATCATTTTGCCGACATCGCATCCCATCCACACCGGCTCGCCGCGTTCGGTCATGCTGCGGCGGGTGACGTCTTTCATGAGGTTGATATCAACGTTGACGTAGCGCACGCCGCCGTCGTAGTCGCCGCCGAGCACGTTGCCCAGGTGGGCGACGGTGAAGGCTTTGCCTTGCGGTGAAGACGGACGCGGGTCGTGCACGAGGCAGACGTAGTCGTCGAGGTCGATCGTGCAGTACTTCTCGGCGAACTCTTGCGGGGTGACGGTGCCGACGTGGTGGAACTGCTTGTCCTTGTCGTTCCACCGCCAGTCGAACTCGGTCGGTGGGGTGCCGAGGTGGATCGCCAAGACGCGGTAGACCGTCTGCATCAGGTCTTGTTTCTTGGCGTCGAGTGCTTCACGGACCGCGCCGTTTGCCTTCAGGTTGCGTAGCGTGGCGGCGCCTTCACGGAGGATCGTCTTGAGGTTGGCGTTCATCCGCGGGGTGTTGGATGAGCTTTCGGATTCGGGCATCGCCGACTTGGGCACGAGGCCGTACTTCTTCACGACGTTGACGAACATGTTCCACTGCCCGCCGTCGTCGAGCGGGTGGTCGAGCAGGTAGGCGACGACGCGGTCGTCGATGTCGCGGTCCGCAGTCAGCAGGATCTGTTCAAAAAAGTAGTTGGCTCGCTCGAGCTTGTCCCAGAAGAACGTGTAGTTCTGGCTGAACTCGAACGCCTTGAGGTTCATCTTCTTCATCGCGCCGACGCGCAGAAGGTTCAAACCCGCGAACATCCAGCACCGGCCCGACTTCTTCTGGCTGGTCACCGCCCAGTCGTCGAGCACGTGGCTGAAGGTGTGGTCGATGCCCGTGACCACTTCACGGTCGAGCGCCACATCGTCCAGCGCCGCCCGGGTCACGGCGTTTTGCATCAGCCGGTGCTGCGGGTTCTCGTCGAAGGCCTGCCGCCACTGCGCGAGAGATTCGGGAGAGATGCCGGCATCGGCCGAGGTCGGGGACGAAGACGAGGAAAGCGTGGTCAAGGAAAACTCCAAAGGTGCCGCCCCGAATAAACACGGAGCGGCGGGTTGATTCGGTAACCGATTCTATGCCCGGGCAGGTCTACTCGGGCAGCGGCGGCCCCGCCGGCTCAAACGAAGCCATATCCCCCGGGGCGGGCTGGACCGTCGTGGCGGCCACGCCGGGCTCTTCGTTGACCACCTTGCTGACCAGCACCGCCATGTACCCACCCAGCGCCAACGCCCCGGTCGCCAACACCAGGCAAAGAACCACCATCATGGTGTTCATCTTCTGGCTGCGCTGGTACATCTCCCGCATCCGCTCGTCGTTGACCCGGGTCTGCTCGACCACCGCGCCCATCGAGTCACGCGTCGCGGCGTTGGACTGCTTCACTTCGCCAAGCGTGTCGTTCAACGCGGCGACACCCTGGCTGAGTTCGGTGCGGCTCGCGTGGCCCTCGGTCAGGTGGTTGTCGATCGAAGTCAACGCCCGCTGCTGGTGGGACGACGCGGTGGCGAGGCCGGTGATGGCGTCGGTGAGCTGCTTGGACGTCTGATTCTGGTCTTCGAGGTGGTTGTGGATCGCCTGGAGCATCCCGGTGTGCCGGTTGGCGCTGTCGGGGATCGACTGCAGCACATCGGGCAGTCCGCTGAGCAGCTCCATCATCTTCTCGCTGCGGTCGGCCTGCTGTTCGAGGTGCGTGCGGACCGACTGCATGGTCTCGATGACCTCGCCGTAGCCCTGCTTGAGCTGCTGGATCGAGACTTCTTTCTTCACCTCGGGTTGGTCTGGGTCCTCCCGGCGGGTGACATCGACCGACACCGGCTCCTTGCCTTTGAGGGCCCACGCGAAGAAGTTGCCGACTTTGTTTTTGAGTTGCGCCACGCCGAGGTCTCCCGACTCTTGATGGTTGCCGATGCGGAAAGCAGGCCGCAGAACCACCGGATTGTAACGGGCGGCGTGGGTTTCAGGTCGAAGCCCGCTCCGGTGCCAGCGCAACGCATAAAAACAACCCCGACTTCGATCGAAGCCGGGGCAGCGTGGTTTGTCGAAAGTGAGGAACCGATCACTCGGCCGAAGTGGCGTCCGTGTCGGTCGGCTCGGACGATTCCGGGGAGTCCTCGGCGTAGGCGTAGCTCGGGCCGTCGCCATCGAAGAACAGGGCCACGGCTTGTTCCTGATCCGCGGGCAGCGGACGGAAGCCGGCGGTGAGCATGGCGCGGTTGATCTCGGGGTTGGCCATGAATTGACGCCAGACGAAGCCGGAGCGTTCGTTTTCGATCATGAGCATGGTGATGCCCACGTCGATGCCGATCACGTCGTTGGCGACCCAGCCGGTGGCGGGGTTGAAGGCGTCGGCCAGGCCGTAGTGCTTCCACACCTTGTCGCCGTAGACATCCACCATGTGGCGGACGGCGGCAATGCACTCGTCGGGCTTGAACGGGATCGAACCAGCTGCGGCACAGGGCACGATGGTGCCGTCGATGTGCGGCGAGGGATCGGGGCCGCCCCAGGCGGTGTAGCCATTGGCCGAGTCGCTGGAGGTGATGCCCCAGAGCATCTCGCTGTAGTGCGGAAAACGCTCGGTCAGCTCGGGCGAGCTGAACATGTCGCGGTGGGCCCGCGTGGCGAAGACCGAGTTGGTCCAGTAGTCGGCGTAGTCGTCACGCTTGCCGCGGAAATCGATCCACGCGTGGCTGAACTGGTGCACGAACAGCGGGGGGAACGACATGAAACGTTCGCCGGTGTTTTCGTTGGTGTAGACCGGGCCACGCTTCCAGTTGTGCCAGGTGTGCTCGGGAAGCGGGTGGGTGTTGCTGCCCAGGCCCAGCATCTGCAGCACGAGGTGCTCGCTGAAGTGGTCCCACCGCCAGGTAATGAAGCCTTCTTCCGGCGTCCAACCCATGCTCAGCGTCTTGCCGTCGCTCATCATCCACGGCCAGTTCACGCGGTCGTAAATCGCGGTCGCGAGCTCGGGGATCTCAGCGTGATCCGAGTAGTACTGACGTACGGTCAACACACCCGCCAAGAGCAGGGCGGTGTCGATCGACGACACTTCGCAGTTCCAGATCCGCTGACCCGTGGTCATGTCGATGAAGTGGTAGAAAAAGCCTTCCTTGTGTTCGGCCTTGTCGAGCAGGAAACGCAGCGTGGTAACGACGCGCTCTTGCGACGCGTCGGTTTCCACCCAGCCACGTTCATCCGCAATGGTCAGCGCGGTGAGGCCGAAGCCGACCGCGGCGATGCTGCCCGCGGGTTCTTCGCCGGCGTAGACCAATCGGCTGCCGTCGGCGGGGGCGCGGTCGGCGGTCATGCCGGTCGCGGGGCTGGTCTGTTCCCAGAAGTACTTGAAGCAGCGCAGCTGCCATTCGTCGAGAAACGCGCGGTCGCTCATGAACACCGGCCGATCGTTCTGCACCTGAGCCACCGCCGCCGAGGGCGCGGCCGAATGCACGCCGGCCACCACGGCCGCGAGTGCGATTGCCTTGACCACTTTCCGAAACACCTGGATCATCGATGTACCTCGATTCGATCTGCCCGCCGGAGATAGCGTAGCCGACCCGAGCCGTTCGGGTCTCGCGGCGTGTTGTCGCCGCATCACTCATCACGCTGGCGGGATAATCTCGGACCCTCTTGGAACGCCCGATCCGCCGCTACGCGAACCATCTATCCCATCGGCAAGGCGGGCCGGAGCGCTTCAGTGTTCATACGGCTTCTCCCGATACACGGTTCATTCCAACCATGCTGCCGAACGGCGATAAAGACATGAAAATCAAAGAAATACCACTCTAGACGTCACCAGTGTACCCCCGGGGCACACGCGCTGTCGAGAGCGAATGTCGGCCTCCGGGTCTGCGAGTTATCGCTACTTGTTCAGGGCGTTGTTGCCTTCGCCCAGATTCAGCAGCGGCAGGGGGGCGGGGCTGTCGCCATTCAGGAAGTAAATCTTCGCCGCGGGATCCTTGCTCATGGACTTCAGGGCTTCCAGAGATTGCAGCTGGATGTACGCGGGGTTTGCCGAGATCGCTTCGTTGATCTTCTGGATCTCGTAGGCCTGGGCGTCGGCAATGAGTTTCCGACGCTCGGCTTCTTCCTGGGCGGCTTCACGCTCGGCCTTGGCCTGAACGACCTTCTGCTGCGATTCAATCGTGATCCGTTCAAGCTCCGCTTTTTCGCGCTCGGCTTCCTGTTCTTTCACCTTCTTCTGCTCCACCTGCCGCAGGATGACCGACGGTAAACGGAAGTCGCGGATCAGCACCTCCTCGACCTCGATCCCCTTGGGCCCGAGCGTCTGACGCAGGCTCTCGGTCATGTCGGTCTCCAGCCGTTGGTGGGTGGTGTCGTTGAAGAAGTCTTCGGCACGCTGAATCGTCTTGCCCGACTCGCGGATCAGTGAGCGCAGGTTCGGCACGAGGTGGACTTCGATCGCCTTCTCTTTCGAGCCGGTGTTCTCGAGCATGGAGGGCGCCATCGTCCCGATCACGCGGTACTGCACCGAGATGTCGACTTCGGTGTTCTGTTGGTCCTGACTCGGAACGTTGGAGGTCTCGTAATGCGACTGCTGGCGCGTGTCGTAGAGCGACCAACCCAGCAACGGGTTGACGATATGAAAGCCCGCCTCGTAAGCCTCATCATCGACACTGCCAAACAAGGTCGCCACGCCGACGTGGCCAGCGGGGATGATCTTGATGCAGCGTGACACGCCAATCAGCAACAGGACCAGGATCAACACGATTGGGGCGGTTTTTTGCAGGGCGGGGTGCATGGCAAGCTCTTTCAGCAACGGGGCGATTCAAACAATGATACGGCCGCATTTTAAGGGAACCCCCACCCCGCCGATGGAATTTCTTGCTTCTTTGCTCCCGCTGATGAAAGATAACCCGGCGATTTACGTCCATTAGACGGATACGCTCATTTCCATTTCAGGGAGTCCCCATGCAACGCGCCATTCTTTTGTCTCTCACGGTCTGCCTGGCTCTGGTTCAGATGGGTTGCCTCATCAATGTCGGCGGCACCAAGGTGGTCAAGGCGTCCGAATCCCGTAAAGCGGTCAGCTTTGAATCCGATGCCGGCATGTCGGCTTTCGCGTCTCACGTGAAGTCCAGTTATCCCGCCGAGAAAAACCTCGGCTCCGGATACTTCGGGATCCCGTTCATCATCAGCGTCCACGAGCAACGTGTTCTCTCGGAAAACGCGCACTTCAACGCCGCCATCGATAAAGTCGACCTGGACCAAAACCAAGTGATCACCGACGGCGAATTGAACGCGGCGGGCATCATCGTGAAAGAAAAAGAACCCGCGGATGACTCCGCGGGTTCGAGTGGGTTCCAGACTTTGTAGAGCGATCAGCTCGCGGCGGCGGCCATCTTCTCGGCCTTGGCCTTGGCGTCGTCCAGGGTGCCGACGTACATGAACGCCGATTCCGGGATGTCGTCGCCTTCGCCTTCGCACAGGCGCTTGAAGCTGTCGATGGTTTCCTTCAGCGGGGTGTAGATGCCGGGGAAACCGGTGAACACCTCGGCCACGAAGAACGGCTGCGACAGGAAGCGCTCGATCTTACGGGCACGGCCGACGATCAGCTTGTCTTCTTCCGACAGCTCGTCGACACCGAGGATGGCGATGATGTCCTGCAGCGACTTGTAACGCTGGAGGATCGACTGCACCGAGCGGGCGACCGCGTAGTGCTCTTCGCCCAGCACGCCGGGGTCGAGGATGGTCGAGGTCGAGGCCAGCGGGTCGACCGCGGGGAAGATGCCCTTCTCAGCGATACCCCGGGCGAGAACGACGAACGCGTCCAAGTGGGAGAACGCCGTGGCGGGGGCGGGGTCGGTGAGGTCGTCCGCGGGCACGTAGATCGCCTGCACCGAGGTGATCGCGCCCTTTTCGGTCGAGGTAATCCGTTCTTGCAGTTCGCCCATCTCGGTGGACAGCGTCGGCTGGTAACCCACCGCCGAAGGCATCCGGCCGAGCAGCGCCGACACTTCCGAGCCGGCCTGGGTGAAGCGGAACACGTTGTCGACGAAGATCAGCGTTTCCTTACCCGACGCGTCGCGGAACTCTTCGGCCATGGTCAGGCCCGACAGAGCAACACGCAGACGAGCACCCGGAGGTTCGTTCATCTGACCGAAGACCATGGCGACCTTGTCGATGACGTGAGCGGTGTTGCCTTCGGCATCGGTGTATTCCGCCTCGGACATTTCGCCCCAGAGGTCGTTGCCTTCACGGGTCCGTTCGCCGACGCCGCAGAACACGGAGTAGCCACCGAACTCACGGGCCACACGGGCGATCATTTCCTGAATGATGACGGTCTTGCCGACGCCCGCACCGCCGAACAGGCCGATCTTGCCGCCGCGGACGAACGGGCAGAGCAGGTCGACGACCTTGATGCCGGTCTCGAGGATCTCGGTGCGGGGGTTCAGGGCGGTGAAGGCCGGCGGCTTGCGATGGATGGGCGAGGTCTTGCCGGTGTTGACCGGGCCGCGTTCGTCGATGGGCTCACCCAGCAGGTTGAACACCCGGCCGAGCACGCCTTCGCCGACGGGCACCGCGACGGGCTCGCCCTGGTCAACGCATTCCATGCCACGCATCACGCCGTCGGTCGAGCCGAGGGCGACCGCACGGACTTCGCCGCCGCCGAGGTGCTGCTGCACTTCGCCGGTGAGGTTGATGTCGATGCCGTTGTGGCTGCCGGTGATCTTGATCGCGTTGTAGATCTCGGGCAGGTCCGATTCGGGGAACTGGGCGTCAAAGGTCGAGCCGATGACTTGGGTGACGGTGCCGGTGCTGGCCATGAAAAACCTTTCGGGGATACGGGTTCACTAATCGTGCGAGCGGAGAAGATAACGCGAGCCCGGAGCCACCACAAACCAGATATATCGAAATTCGATATATTGTGATGCCCATGCCCGAAACCGCCCCCCGATACCGCCGCGACCTGTTTCGAGCCAGCCTCGAGGTGCTGGTGCTTTCGGTCTTGGCCGACCGGCCGGCCCACGGGTACGCGATCCAGAAACAGCTCCAACTGACTACCGGGCAGCCCCTGCCCTACGGCACCCTCTACCCGCTGCTCCACCGCCTTGCCGAGCAGGGCCTGATCCATGCCGAGGCCGCAACCGTCGGCGGCCGCGCCCGCAAGCGATACCGCGTCACCGACGTGGGCCGTGAGCAGTACCGGGCCTACGCCGCGGATTGGCAAGCGATGCTCGCCCAGATGCAGTCGGTCGTCCTGCCATCGCTCCGCCGTATCGCCCGACCGACGCTGCCGGTCTGATCCCGCCAAAAGCGGAAGTGCGCGCACTCTTTACAATGCCCCCAGCATGCCCGATCCGATCGACGTCTACCTCCTGGCCGGCCAATCCAATATGTCCGGCAGCGGCCAAAGCCACGAACTGCCCGATGTGCTCAAGGCCCCGCACGCCTCGGCTCGCATCTACTTTGCGCCGCTCAACTCGCCCGGCAACGAACGCCTCGATCGGCCGCACGTCCGCCAATGGTCGGCGCTCGCGCCCAACAGCGGCGAACACCCCGGCGGGTTCGGCCTCGAACTCTCGCTGGGACACACCCTCGCGGCCCGCAGCAACACACCCGTCGCCCTCATTAAATCCGATCGCGGAGGCACCTCGCTCTACGCCGACTGGCGGCCCGAAGACCACGACGACCCGTCCACGCTGACCAACCTCATGCTCGCTGCGTCGGCCGAGGCCTGGGAATCCCTGCTTGAAGAAGGACTCAACCCCCGTCTCGCGGGGATCATCTGGTATCAGGGCGAATCCGACACCAGCCTCAATAACCCCGACCCCCACGCCTATAGCCAACAGCTGCAAACGATCTTCGAACTCATCAGCGATGAGTTGAACGACGGCCAACCCGCGCCAAAAACCATCGTCCGCATACGGCCTGCCACTGAACCCAATCACAGCAACGATCACGTCATCCGCCAACTCCAGGTGCAGGTCGCCCAGGCCGACCCGATGGCGACGTGGATCAACACTGACGATCTACATCAAATCGAAGGCGATGCCTGGCACGTCAACGGTCAATCCCTGCTCACTCTGGGCGACCGCGCTGCAGAGGCATTGCTAACCCTTCTCCCGCCGGGCGAAGGTGGCCCGCAAAGCGGGTCGGACGAGGGCACGCAAGTCGCAGTTGAGCCTTCCGTGCCTGATCAAGTGGAACCAGCCGCCGCGGTGTCGGCCGAAACTGATGCGCCCACGGCATCTGAGCCAACCCCCGAGCCCCCTCACCCCAGCCCTATCCCGGCAGAAGGGGGAACCGAGCCCGCAGCATCTCAAGACACGGACTCGATTGAAGATGAACCCGCGGCTTCGGAGCCCGAAACCCCGAAATCCGAAATCGCAAGTCCGAAATCCCTCGAGCCCCTGCCCAAGCCCGACGCCACCCGCGTCCTGGCTCTCATGAACCAGAAGGGCGGCGTCGGCAAGACCACCACCGCCGTGAACGTCGGTGCGGCACTGGCCAACCTCGGGCTCAACGTCCTTTGCATCGACCTCGACCCGCAGGCCCACCTCACGCTCTCGCTGGGCATCGAGCCGGACGAGATCGAGAAGTCCAACTACGACTTGTTCACCGATCCCGAGACCACGGCGATGGAGGTCGTGCGTTACACCGCGCGGGACGACAAACGCCTAGCGGTGCTCCCCGCCGAGACGAACCTCGCCGGCGTCGAATCCGAACTGTCGGACATGATCGCCACGGGCCTGGCCCAAACCATCCTCCGCAACAAGTGCAAAGACCTGATCCAGCAGTTCGACTACGTGCTCATCGACTGCCCGCCGAGCCTGGGCCTGCTCACGATCAACGCGCTGACTCTCGCTTCGCAGATCGTCGTGCCGATGCAGGCCCACTTCCTCGCGCTGCAAGGTATGACCAAGCTCTTCGAGACGATCGGCATGGTCCGCCAGGGCATCAACCCCAACCTCACCGTCGCTGGCGTCGTCCTCTGCATGCACGAAGGCAACACGCTGCTGGCCAGCGAAGTCATCGGTGAACTCGAAGGCTTCTTCGAGGCGGCCCGCGGCACCACCCAGCCGTGGGCCGAGGGCCAGGTCTTCCAGCCGCCGGTCCGCCGCAACATCAAGCTCGCCGAGGCCCCCAGCTTCGGCCAGTCGGTCCACGCCTACGCCCCCGACTCCAACGGCGCCAAGGACTACCTCGCCCTGGCCCGGTCGATCGCCGGCGGATGATCCACCCCTAAAACCCGCCATCATTCTCCTTAGCGCCGCGCCCCACTCCGGGTAAGCTGAAGTGATTACCAAGCCACTTCAAACACCCTGAGGGAGGGTTCAACCATGTCCATGTCCCGTTGCACCGGATTCGCCGCGCTGTTCGCGTTGCTCTTTGCTTTCGCCGCGCCCGCGCTGGCCGACACCCAAGCCGACGTCGACAAGATCAACGGCCTGCTCCGCCGCGCCGAGAGCAACCTCCAATCCGTTGAGCAAAACCTCGCCGGCCGCACCACGCCGCCCAAGGGCTCGGCCGGCAAACTGCTCGCCCAACGCCTCAAGCAGGCCTACGGCGACCTCGAACCCGCGGGCAAACTCGTCGCCGGGCTGCCCGCTGGCGAAGCGGGCGTCGCCGAGGCGACCGAGCGATACAACACCAACGTCACCCTCTACCAGAAGCTCGCCGCGATCATGAATGGCGGCCAGGCACCCGCCGACGCCGGCCCCAAAGACGGCGAGGTTAAGCTCGGCTACCCCCACGCCGACAACTTCAAAAACACCCAGTTCACCTACAAGAACAAGGTCGTCGCCCCCGCCAACGGCCTCACCAAGCTCCACGCCGAACTGCTTCCCGTCGAAGATCAGATGCTGATCAACCACCGCGTCACCGCTCAGGCGCTGGCCACCATCGCCGAGGCGCGACGCCAAGCGGGCTTCGTCGAAGAAGGCCTCGCCAAGCTCCCCGCCAACGGGCAGGGCGTCGCCGGCGCCAAAGACGCCCTCGCCAAGTCGCTCGAACAGATCCAGGGCAGCGAAGACTACTTTGCCCCGCTGCACGAACAACTCATGGCGATGATCGACCCGGCGAAGTTCCCCAACTTCGACGCCGACCGTAAGCGCCTGTCGGGCCTGAGCGGCGACTACCGCCAGGACTGGGTGTTTACCGACAACCGAGCCCGCGCCGCCGAGCTGTTCACCCAACGCCCCGCCGCCCAGGAAGAACTCATCCGCATCGCCAAGGCCTACCAACGACAGATGCAGCAGCAGACCGAGATGGGCAAGACCATCGAATCGGTGGGCAACGGGGCTCTCAAGAGCTTCCAGGAATTCGACGCGAAGATCGAAGAGCAGAAAAAACTGCTCCCCGCTTCGATCCGTGAAGACATGGCCGAGGCCGACAAATACGCGACCGAGGCGGTTGAGAACCAGAAGCCCATGTGGTTCCAAGGCGGGATCCCGCAGCGGATGGGTTGGGCGGAAGACAAGCTCGCCCTACTGGTAGTGATCGATCCCGAGAACGGCCCCGCGGTGCAGAAGGAATACGACGCGCTGCAGGCCAGCCTGAACCAGCGGGCCGACTCGCTCAAGGAACTGATCATCCGCGAGAACCAGCCGCCCGCCGACAACTTCGCCGGCGCTGATCGTGATGCCGCGATCGAGATCGCCAAGTCCGGCTGGGCCGTGCAACAACCCGACGCCGAGATCCTCGACATCCGCATCCCCAGCGAAGCCTGGTCTCGCGAAACCAAATGGACCTACAGCAACGGCACCTGGTACTTCAGCGACCGCTCCCGACTCCAGGTCCGCCTCTTCGTCGCCGACCACGAAAACCCCAAGCAGGTCATCGACCGCCCGGTCAACGTCATCAAAGACCACCAGAAGGGCGACACCATGATCGGCGTGCCGATGCGCAGCTTCGATGAAGAACTGCAACCCAGCGAGTACCTGCTGAAGGACAAATTTAAATAGGGCCTATGGCCGTGTGGACTTGATCCACTTCGCCAGCGTCGATTTCGACATCGTATTCACCACGTCGTCCGTGGTCGCCCCAGCCCGTCGGGCAGTAACAACGCCGAAGCGGAGGTTGTTGAGGTGGTCTTCGCTGTGGGCGTCAGTGTTGATGGCGAGTTTGCCGCCGTACTCCTGGACCCAGGTGCGGGCGTGGGTGTCGCGGAGGTCGAGGCGGTAGGGGCTGGCGTTGATCTCCAGGGCGATGCCGCGGTCCTTGGCGGCTTTGAAGATCGCTTCCATGTCGGGCGACAGGCCTTCGCGGCGGTTGACGATCCGGCCGGTGGGGTGGCCGACGATGGTGACGTAGGGGTTCTCGATCGCTTTGAGTAGGCGCTTGGTGGCCTTGGCGGGGTCTTGGGTGAGCGCCGCGTGGGGAGAGGCAACGACGATGTCGAGCTCGGCGAGCAAGTCGTCGTCGTAGTCGAGCGAGCCGTCGGCGAGGATGTCGACTTCGCTGCCGGCCAGAACGGTGATCGTGCCTTCGAGTTTCTTGGCGACTTTGCGCACGGCCTCGATGTGTTGGACCAGGCGTTTTTCGCTCAGGCCATTGGCCTGGGCCTGGCCCTTGGAGTGGTCGGTGATGGCGACGGTGTGGAAACCGCGGCCAGCTGCGCCGAGGGCGTTTTCTTCGATGCTCCATCGGCCATCCGACGCGGTGGTGTGGCTGTGCAACTCGGCTTTGATGTCGGCGAGCTCCAAGAGTTTTGGAAGTTCATCCGATTCCGCCAACGCGAGTTCGCCGCGGTCTTCACGCAGCTCGGGCGCGACCCACGCGAGGTTCATCGCTGCGAAGACGTCTTCTTCGGTCGCACCCGCGATGGGTTCACCATCCTTCGACAGCGAATACTCGTTGAGCGACATGCCTTGGGCGATGGCCCGCTCGCGCATCTTCACGTTGTGTTCTTTGCTGCCGGTGAAGTACATGAGGGCCGCGCCGAAGTTCTCGGGGGCGACGACGCGGAGGTCGACCTGCATGCCCTTGGATTCTTCGTGGGTGCGGACCGACGCCTTGGTGTCGCCATGAGCGATCACATCCGCCACCGCGACGTGGTTGACGAAGGCGTCGAAGATGGCCTTCTTCTGTTCGTCGGTGCCAGACGACGCGACGAGAATATCGACGTCTCCGATGGTTTCCTTGCCCCGGCGCAAGCTCCCGGCGTACTCGATCTTCTCGATTGAGGGCAGGTCCTTGAGGTCTTCGATCAGCATGATCGCCAACGCATACGCTAAGCCGATCCGCTGCCGATCCCCGGCCGACTCAGCGAACTTTAGGTTCTTCAGGATGTTCTCGATCTTCTTCTTGCCGAAACCTTTCAGAGCTTCGAGCTCGCCGGTCTCGATTTTCGCTTTCAGGTCGTCGATCGACTCGATGCCCACCTCGTTCCACAGCAGCGCCACGGTCTTGGGCCCGAGCCCGGGCACGTCCATGACTTTGAGCAGGCCGCTCGGCACCTGAGCAAGCAGCTTCTGGTGGTCGGCGATCTGCCCGGTCTCGAGGAACTCGGCGATCCGCTCGGCCGTGCCCTTGCCGATGCCCTCAACCTTGGGCAAAAGGGCGGGATCGATCTCCGAGACCTGCTTGGTCATGTCTTCGAGGACCCGCCCGGACTTGGCGAAGGCGTTGACCTTGAACCGGTTCCCGCCGGTGATCTCGGTCAGGTCGGCCATCTGATGAAAAATCGCGGCGAGTTGGGCGTTGGTGGTCGGCATCGGGTCTCGGCGGGGCGGTATGATTGAGGGTCATCGGCCGCTATCGGACGTAAGCCGGAGCGGCCCCGAAGGGATCATCTTATGCCACATCACCGCTCTTGGACTGCGTCTGTTCTCGCTCTGGCCCTGTTTAACGGATTCGCAGTGCCGACTTTGGCCGAGCCGGAAAAGCCCACGCTGCTGGACATCCAGGTCGAGGCCATGCCCGAGGTCGACCCCCAGGCCCCGATCATCGAGCAGCTAGACATTAAAGCCAGCCGCAACCACAACAACCCCAAGGCGTTCTACTCCATCGCTGTCCGCGGCACCCTCGCCCGGCCCGACGGCCTCGACCACGCCTACGGCCCGCTCGCCTGGTGCGTCACCGCCGCCCACGACGCCGACGACCAACCCATGCGCTACAACACCGACGGCTACCCCACGCCCGACGCCCTGCTCAACGAACCCGTCGATGAGCTCTACCGCCGCCTCGGCCCAACGATGGTCCGGGTCAATTCGCAGCGGCTGACCTTCAACGTGTTGCTGCGCGACCTGGATTACCTCACGCCGCGCTTCGAGCGCCTGGCCATCCGCAGCTACGCGATCCTGGCGGACGACGAGCAAACGCTCGACCTCGACCTGCCCGCGGTCGGCGGCTCGGCCGATGTCGCCGGGGCGTGGGTTCTGACGGTGCAACCCACCGAAGACCGGCAGGAGCTGCAGCTGCACGCTGTGAACCCCGAGCCGGGCGTTTGGCCGCTGCGTCTGGAGCTGATCGACGCCGAGGGCAACGTGCTGTCCACCGGCTATCGCCGGGGCACCATCACCCTCGACGACACAATGGCCACCCAGTGGCGCTTCAGCCAGCCCACCCTCGTACCTGGCCCCGATGAGGAAGCCACCGGTTGGCGACTCCGCGTCCACCACACCACGAACCTGCAACTGAAGCAGCTTGATGCGGTGCTCGGCGATGTGCAATTGATCGACCTGACCGCCCCGGCCACGCCCGATGCATCGTGAACGCTCACGGGCGTGCTGCCCCGGAGTTTTCATCCCTTGTACAGCCGGGCGTCGCCACACTGGCGTAGACTAAACTCAGCCCTGCCCGCTCCCGCCCTGGAACCCCTCCGATGCCCCCGACCGCTGCCTCGAACTCAACCCCTGCCACCGCCTTCGCCCCGCTGGACACCTTCCCGCGTCGGCACATGGGCTTTTCCGAGGCCGACCTGCAAACCATGCTCGACACCGTGGGTGTGGGCTCGATGGACGCGTTGATCGAGCAGACCGTGCCGCGGGACATCCGCTTGGACGGGCCTCTGAAGCTCGATGGGCTGGATGATGCGCAGCCGCTGGGTGAGTCCGCGGCGTTGGCGAAACTGCAAGCTTATGCCGACGAAAACCAGCCGATGACCTCGATGATCGGCATGGGTTACCACGGCACGATCACGCCGCCGGTGATCCTGCGTAACGTGCTCGAGAACCCGTTGTGGTACACGCCCTACACGCCGTACCAGGCCGAGATCTCGCAGGGCCGACTCGAAGCGCTGCTCAACTTCCAGACGATGGTTAGCGACCTCGTCGGCCTGCCGTTGGCGGGGGCGTCGCTGCTCGACGAAGGGACCGCGGCGGCCGAGGCGATGGCGATGTGTTTCAACATCGCCCGGCAGAAAAAGAAAAAATTCTTTGTGGCCGAGGACTGCCACCCGCAGACGATCGCGGTGGTGAAGACCCGGGCCGAAGGCTTGGGGATTGAGGTGGAGGTCGGTGCCGCGGGCGACGCCGATCTGGAAAGTAAAGAATACTCGGGCATTCTCCTGCAATACCCGGCGACTGATGGCGACATCTCCGATTACTCGTCCGTTGCCGAACACGCTCACGAACACGGGGCCCTGGTTGTCGCCGCGACCGACCTGCTGGCCTGCTGCCTGATCACGCCGCCCGGCGAGTGGGGGGCCGACATCGCCGTGGGCAGCGCCCAACGCTTCGGCGTCCCCATGGGCTACGGCGGCCCGCACGCCGCGTTCCTCGCCACCCAGGAAAAATACGCCCGCAAGATGCCCGGTCGACTCATCGGCGTCTCCAAAGACGTCCACGGCAACCTCGCCCTGCGTATGGCCATCCAGACCCGCGAACAACACATCAAGCGGGATAAGGCGACCAGCAACATCTGCACCGCGCAAGCCTTGCTCGCCAATATCGCCGGGTTCTACGCGGTCTACCACGGGCCGGAGGGGTTGAAAGCCATTGCGGAGCGGACCCATGCTCTTGCCAAATCATTCGCGTCAGCGATTAATCAAGGCGACCGGCATGGCAATAACTTCCTTATTGCTTCCACAAGCTTTTTCGACACAGTCAGTGTGACATGGCGTGACCCAAGCTCTCTGGGAGATGGAGCCGACCTTTCGGTAACCGCGCAGCATGCCGTAAACCATGGGTATAACGTTCGTCTTGCCGATACGGATACGCTGATCTTTTCGTTCGACGAAACGCATACCCTAGACGACGTCTGGGAAGCGATACACATCTGCTATGGCGACGAAAAAGCAGAGTACGACTGGAGCAACCTAGCTGATTCGGGCGGCTTGGATGACTTTACCAGCCGCAAATCCGACTACCTCACCCACCCCGTCTTCAACCGCTACCACACCGAACACGAGATGATGCGCTACCTGCAGCGCCTCGTTACCCGTGACTACGGGCTCTGCCACGGCATGATCCCGCTCGGGTCGTGCACCATGAAGCTCAACGCCGCCGCCGAGATGATCCCTGTGACCTGGCCGGGCTTCGCGGACCTTCACCCCTACTGCCCGACGGATCAAGCCCAGGGATACGCCAAGCTGTTTGAAGACCTCGAAAGCTGGCTCGCCGAGATCACCGGCTTCGCCGGCGTGTCGCTCCAGCCCAACGCCGGATCGCAGGGCGAGTACGCCGGGCTGATGGCGATCCGGTCGTACCACCACGCCAACGGCGACACGCAGCGCACCAAGTGCCTCATCCCCACCAGCGCCCACGGCACCAACCCCGCCTCGGCGGTGATCGCGGGCATGACCGTTGTGCCCGTCGCCTGCCGGGACAACGGCGACATCGACATGGACGACCTCGCCGCCAAGGCCGAGCAACACGCCGACGAGTTGTCCTGCCTGATGATCACCTACCCCTCGACCCACGGCGTGTTCGAGGACACCATCCGCCAGGCCTGCGACCTGATCCACCAACACGGCGGCCAGGTCTACATGGACGGCGCCAACATGAACGCCCAAGTCGGCCTCACGTCTCCCGGCAAGATCGGGGCCGACGTCTGCCACCTCAACCTACACAAAACCTTCTGCATCCCCCACGGCGGCGGCGGCCCGGGCATGGGACCGATCGGCGTCGTCGCGCATCTCGCCGGGCACCTGCCGGGCAACCCCGCCGAAGGCAATGGCTATGCGATCAGCGCGGCACCCTACGGCAGCCCGATGATCCTGCCCATCTCCTGGATGTACATCGCGATGATGGGGCCGGCCGGCCTTAAGGAGGCGACCGAGCAAGCCATCCTCAACGCCAACTACATGGCCGCACGCCTCCGCGGCCACTACGACATCCTCTACACCGGCCCGTCCGGCACCGTCGCCCACGAGTTCATCGTCGACGTCCGCCCGTTCGAGAAGTCGGCCGGCATCACCGTGGACGACTTCGCCAAACGCCTCATGGACTACGGCTTCCACGCCCCGACGATGTCCTGGCCCGTCGCGGGCACGCTCATGATCGAGCCGACCGAGAGCGAATCCAAGGCCGAGCTCGACCGTTTCTGCGACGCGATGATCTCGATCAAAGAAGAGATCGCCAGCGTCGAGGCCGGCGAGTGGCCGCGTGAAGACAACCCGCTCAAGGGCGCCCCTCACACCGCGGACCACGTCACCTCCGACGACTGGCCTCACGCCTACCCCCGCCAAACCGCGGCGTACCCCGACCCGCGGCAACGCGAACTGGGCGCCAAGTTCTGGCCGGCCGTGGGCCGCATCGACAACCCGTATGGCGACCGCAACCTCGTCTGCACGTGTGCACCGATGGAGAGTTACGGAGAGCCCTCCTGATGCTCGGGTGGTTCCGGGAACGGCGACGCCGACGAATCCTGCGTGAACCGATGCCCGAGGCGTGGAGGCGGATCATCCGTGAAAACGTCAGGCACTACGACAAGCTCAACCGCTGGGAGCAGCGGAAACTTGAGGATGACAGCCGTGTGTTTGCCGCCACCAAAAGCTGGGACGGCGGCAACGGTGTAGAAATCACCGATGAGGTGAAGCTCACCATCGCCGCGCAGGCCTGCCTCATGGTGTTGGGCTTTGATGATAGCCTCGACCGATTCCACAACGTGCGTCAGATCGTGGTGCTTGAATCCGCTTACAGCCTGGCAATCGGGCGCGAGCGTGAAAACACGAGGCCGCAGTTTCTGGGTCAGGCGGCGATGGACGGCCTGGTGTACCTCGCATGGGACAGTACCCGTCACGGCGGACGCGACCCACGCGATGGACGCAATCTCGTCTACCACGAGTTTGCCCACATGCTCGACTTCGATGACGGCCTAGCCGACGGCACCCCAATCCTGCGCGGCCGTGATGACCTCAAAACCTGGGTCGACGTCATGACCGCGGAGTACGAACAACTCTGCCAAGATTCACACGAAGGCCGAGCCAGTCTGCTGGATCAGTACGGCACCACAAACTCCGCGGAGTTCTTCGCCGTCGCCACGGAATGCTTCTTCGAAAAAGCACACCAACTCCAGAAGCGGCATGCCGACCTATACGAAGTTTTGTCCGCGTATTACGGCCAAGACCCCGCTTCCCGGTAATACGCCCTGAGCACTCATCACTGAGCGGTCGGCACCTCGGTTTTGATCTCGTGCTTGAAACCCACGGCATCGTCGATACGGCGGATCAGCGCGAAGCTGTCCTTGTAGGCCAGCGGGCTGAAGCCGTCGCTATCGGGGAACTGGGCTTGCAGCGAGGTGCCGGCGAATTGGAAGCTCAGTACGGTGTCCTGAATGCTCTGAGCGAGCTCGGGCTTGAGACTGTGGGCCATGCCGAAGGCGGCACGGGGGAAGGCTTCGGATTCGTAGACCACCGTGAAGGCGTCTTCCTTGACCTCACCGCGCTCGATCGCGGCGGCGAATAGGTCGCTCGCCACCGCCACGGCATCGGCCTTGACCGAACCGTCGGCAAGGCCTTTGATTGAGTTGTCGTGGCTGCCGCTGAAGGCGAAGTCGTAGTCACGCTCGGGCTCGAGGCCCAACTCTTTGAGCAAGACCAGCGGGGCTTTGTATCCGGAGTTCGATCCGTAACGCGTCAGCGCGAGACGGTGACCTCGGAGGTCTTCGACCGCTTTGATGTCGCTGTCCGCCTTGGTGAGGATCAGCATGTTGTAGGACGCCGGCTCGCTCTGCACCGAAGGGCTGGCCACCGGCACGAAACCTGCCGCATTGACCGCGCGGGGCACGTTGCCGGTGTTGAACAGGGTGATGTCGAGGCCGCCGTCACGGAGCGCCAGCATCTGATCGTCGGCCGTGGCGAAGCTGGCGTATTCAACGGGCTTGCCCGTTGCTTGGGAGATCGCATCCATCAGCGGCTGCCACATGGCGGGGTCGACGTTGCCCGCATTCTCGCTGAGGAAGCAGAACTTCAGCGTATCGGGGTCGCGAAGCGCCGCGGCGTCGCTCGGGGTGTCGACCACGAGGTCTTGATCGCTGTCCGTAAAAGCATCGCCAAGTTTGTTACTCACCGGCGAGCCCAGGCCCAGGCTGTTCAGCGTCCGGTCAAAATCCACCCCACGTCCCGCAACCGCTGGCGAGTTGATCTGCGACCAGGCAATCGCAAACACCACGGCTCCCACCGCGACACAGGCGAGAACCAGTGCGGGGGAGAACAACCTTTTGGCGGGAGGCGTCGCAGCCGACGAGGACTCGGCCGAGGCGGTTTCGGGGGCGGAGGGCGTTTCGGACATATCAAGACTCCCAGATCAATAGCGAAACAAGATAAGAACCGCGCAGCAATAGCCCCGACGGAAATACAGAAGGCACTTATTGTGAACGCTGTACAGCATGCGACGCAAGCTAAAACCGTCGGGTTTACGCAATCTTTACTGTTGCGCGGCGGTACGCCCGCAGAACCGTGCTTTACGCTTCGGCGATCCGCTTGAGGAAGCCCACGGGCTTCTCGCGGCTCTTGTACTCGGGGAAGAAGTCTTCCTTGTCGGCCTCGAAGCCGTAGAGGCTCGCCAACGTTTCGGCGAAGACGCGGCGGAAGTCGGTGTGGACCTTGAGGTCGCGGCCGTCGACGAGGTTGCGGCGTTCCATGCCGGTCCACTTGCCGTAGACCTGGCCACCTTTGACCATCCCGCCGATCGCCATCATGCAGCCGGCCCGGCCGTGGTCGGTACCGTTGTTACCGTTCTCGCGGACGGTTCGGCCGAACTCGCTCATGGTCAGCACCAGCGTGCGGTCCATGCGCGGGCCCATGTCTTTGACAAAGGCGCCGATCGACTTGGACAGGTTGCCGAGCATGTTGGACATGGTGCCCTGGTTGCCGCCCTGGTAGGCGTGGTGGTCCCAGCCGTTGTAGTCGATCGCGGCGACTTCGAGGCCCTCGCCGGCTTTGATGAGCTTGGCCACATCGCGGAACTGCCGGCCGAGCGTGGTCTTGGGGTAGTTGCCCTGGCCACCCTTGCCCACGAGTTTGTTGATCTGGCGGAGCTTGCGGATGCTCTCGTCACCGGTCTCGGCGATCCGCTGGCGCATCGCTTCTTCGGGCAGCAGGTCGGCTGCGGGCTCTGCCGACTCGCCGCCGGCGGTCATCTCGCCCTCGGCGGCGTTCTTCTTGCGGGCTTCTTTGTTCGAGTCGCAGTCGTACAGGTCTTCAAAGGTGTTCATCACCTGGTCGGCGCCGTAGCCGGGCACGGCCAGCGTGCCGTACTGCCCACGCATCGAGCGAGGCAGCGTCGATTGCAGCGACAGCGCCCGGAGATCAGCATCTTCGCTGGTCTGTGTGGCGTAGAGGAAGCGGTTGAGCCAACCCTCGGTGACCGACTTGATGCCCGGTGCAGCGCGTTCCATGAAGTCCTGCGCGTCGAAGTGGGAGCGGGTCGGGTGGGTTGAGCCGCAGTTGAGGATCGGGCACATCATGCCCTGGTTGTACAGCTCGGCGATTTCCTTCATCGCGGGGTGGAAGCCGAAGTACTTGTTGATCTTGAGTACACCGCCTCCGCCGCCGGGCGGGTTGACCTTGATGGTTGGGCGGAGCTTGGCGTAGAGCGGGTCGGCGTAGGGGATGATCGAGTTGATCGGGTCCTGGCCGCCGCGGAGGTAGACCACCACGAGCGTGGGCGGTTGGCTGCCGTCCACGTTGGGAGCGCCGTAGGTGAGGCTGGGCGTAAGGCCCGACAGGCCGCCGGCCCCGAGGACCAGGCCGGATTGTTTCAAGAAGTCGCGGCGGGTGGGGGACATCGTGGGAACTCCTGCTTGCGATGCGGTGGGTGGTCTTGAAGGTGTGGTTCGGCCGGTAAGAGTCTAGGCCGATCGGGGTTACTGCTGCTGGAACTCGGGTGAGCCGAGCATGACGCCCCAGGCGGAGGACGCCCCGCCCTTAGCCAGCGCTTCCTGGGCTTCTCTAAGGGTCTGCGGATCGACGTCGCCGGGGACCAGCCGTTGGATGAGCCGTTTGTCGAGCGACTCGGCGCTGAGGTTGGCCTGGAGGTGATCGGGCACACGGACGCCCTTCAGGTTGTTGTTGGCCAGCGACATCGCGAACTGCCAACGGAAGAGCAGCACGCCCGGATCCAGCCATGCCTCGGCCTGGTCGTAGTATCCCGTGGGATCGACACAGCGGTAAGTGGGCTGGCCCATCTGCTTGAGCATGTTGTGGGTGGGGCCGGCTGAATTGATCTGGGCACCGGTCGTGCGGAGCGCCGAGACGGTGTACTCAAACGGCGTCTTGAATTTCACGCGGTGGTTCTGCCGGTACATGAAATCGTTGGAGAAGATAATCGCTTCGTACACCTTGGGCAGGTCGCCGTTGGTTCGCTTGAACACCGTGGCCACGCGATCAACCAGGGCTTCGCTCGGTTCGTCACGGACGAGGTAGCGGCAGAGCTTGAAGGCGATGAACTCCGCGGTGTACTTGTGGTCTGCCAGTTCGCGGATCACGCCCACGCCCTGCTTCATGCCGCCGCCGCGGAGGGTGCTGCCGAAGATCACCTTGTTGTCGTCGTCGTGGTAGTTGGTCTTGAAATCGAAGCCGTACTCGCCGTCTTCGTTGTAGCCGACCGACCAGCCGGTGAGGACACGGGCGAGCTCGGTGACGTCGCGCTGCTTGTAGTGGCGGTCGACGCCGAGGCTGTGTAGCTCCATGATCTCCCGGGCGTAGTTCTCGTTCAGCCCGCGCTCCCGCCCGAGGGCGGCGACGCTGCGTGGCACAAAGTCGCGGTTCTCGTACCGCTCCATCAGCTTGAGCTCGCGCTCGGTCAGGGGTTTCTGACTCACGGCGTTGTCGAGGTAGACAAGCATCGCCGGGTGCTGCGACGAGGCGAGCAGCATGTGTTCAAACTTGCCAAAGGCGTGCCGGCGGATAACGGTGTTCTCGAAGTCAGACGCGGTCCAGGCGACATCGTCTTTGTTGTTGTCGATGTTGAAGTGGTTGCGCCAGAACTCCACGATGACTTCTTCGAACTGTCGGGGCGAGTTGACCGCGCGGTAGAGCGCGGCGTCGCGCAGCTCGTCCCGAGCCTTCGAGCGCAGCTGGTTGCGTTTCTTCTGCTCTTCCGCGGTGGCGTTTTTCTTATAGGGCAGCTTGTACTGTTTGAGCACCTGGTCCAGCGGCAGCGTGACCGAGGGGTACTTCTTCTTGAGTTGCTCGTTGAGGGCGTCGTTGTCGATGCCCTTGGGGTCCAGCTGCTCGCGGACCCATTTTTCCCAGCCCATCTCCATGACGCGATCCACATCGCCGGGGCGAGGTCCGAACGCCAGACGGTTCAGCACGTGGAACGCCTGCTCCCGTTCGGTCAGTTCAGGGCCGAGGTCTTTCTCGGGGCGCGCGGCCTGCGCGGGTATTACGCCCGCCAGCAGGAAACCACCGACCAAGACAAACCATGTCATCGACTTACAACACCGAGCCAAATCACATCGTTGCCGCATGCTTGGAAAACCTCAGATTGAATAAAGAGTGGATGGAAAACTGACCCGAGAACTTAATTATATCAGCCTCAAAATCGATACCTAGCCCAATTTTCCAACTCGGGCCTTAGGCCGCTTCGTTGAAGGATTGGAGCGAGAAATTGAATTCTGCCACGGGCAGGCCGTCGCATTCGATCACAAACAGCGTTGGCGGGCTCTCGGCCAGATCGACCGTTTCGCCTTCAGCGTCCGCCCCGTCTTTGGCATCGTTTTGGGACAGCTCGGGGATGGTCTGGACGACCGGGCGGCAGGGCTCGTTGACGTTGTGATCCACACACACCGCCATCCGGCCGTCGCTCAATCTCAGCTGGCTGCCCGGCGCATAGGGCGGCACCACCTCGATCAACGCCTTGAGCACATGGGGGTCGAACTTCTGACGCATCGCGCCGCTCATCATCGCGTTGAGCACCGCCACCGTCGGCTGCTCCGGGAGATTCATGGGCTTACGCATCCGGTCGAACTGGTCCGCCACCGCGGCGATACGGGCGTACACATGGATGCTCTCACCCGACTGCACGGGGAAGTCGGCCCCCGCGAAACCCGAGCCATCGAATCGCTGGTGGTGGTGCAGCAGCACCGTCGCCGCCGACGGATCGATCTGACCGCGGACCGCCCGAAAGCCCAGCGCGGTGTGCTCCTGATATTCAGGGTCGCTATCGTCGTTCTCAAGATAGAACCGCTCACGCACCTCTTCGGGCAAGAGCGTCATCCCGAAGTCGTGCAGCATCGCACCGACGCCCAGGTTGGTGATCTCCTTGGCCCGGGCGGGGTTGACGTGTTTGCGTTGCTTGACCAGATAGGCCTCGAGCTTCATCCCCATCAACACGGACAGGTATGTCACGGTCGAGGCGTGGCGCATCATGTCGTCGGCGGAGTCGGAGATCTCGCCGATGAACACCGCGGTCTTCGGGTTGGTCGTCACGTGGTCGACCATCGACTGCACCGAGTTCGAATAGGTCTCGTAGTCCAGTTTGGCTGCGGATTGGCCCTGGGTCTGATCGAAGGTGTCCGCGATCTTGGCCGCGACATCTTCCTGGACCTTCAGGGCATCCATGCTCAGGTATTTTTCAACCGCGGCGAGGCTGGGGTAATCCACCCACAGCGTCCGTACCCCCATCTCATCGACGCGTGAGATCGCCTCCTCGGTGAGTTCGTATCCGGCTTTGAGCAGTGTGCGAGCCATCGCCTGCGGATTCTTCACCGGCAGCGCCAGTTTCATCCCCGGCTTGGCTTGTCTGACATCTACTCGTAACACGTGTTCTGCTCCAAGACGACATTCCGTTTCAGCGCGTACAACGCCAATAACGCAATACATCTCCTCCACTTACTCGACCGGCATATCGGAGGGCTTAACTCTGTTTTTCTTATCGGAACCCGCCGAAACCGCTTTTAGTCGCCCCAGCCCCCCGATAAGCGGGCCGGGATCAACCAATCCGCCACCGGGCCCTCACCGTAAGCCGGGCAGACCGGCCTCGGCACGTTGGGCGTTGAGCCACTCCATCGCTCGCGGCTCGTGACGCAGTAGTTTCAGCAGCTGTGAGTTACTGACCCCTAACGCTCCCGCCACCGCAGGCACCTCAAAGCTATGGCTCGCCAAGCCATCCAATGCCTCGGCTAACAGGCAGGGGAAATCGTCGTGTGACGGGTTGATCGCCAATTTCCCCCCCTTGGAGCGAGAACGCCATAGGTCGCTGGGCAAGGGTTCTGAGCCCTCGGCAACCGGGGAGCGGACCGATAAAGCAAGGCTGACCCGCAGCCGGAACACGGCCACCTCGTGGTTTTGGGCCTGGCTGCGGCGTTCGCTGGCCTGAGCCACGACGCCGGTGGGGCGGTGGAGCAAGCGGACCGCGGTCTCGACCTTGTTGCGGTGCTGGCCCCCGGGCCCGGAGGCCCGAAAACGCTGGGCCTCACACGACTTGAGCAGTTCGTCGATAGGCAGTCGGGCGGGGTGGGTCATGAGGGAGATGCGAAGTAGGGAGCTGGAGCGTAGGGGCAGAAACGAAGATGTAAACTCATTGCCTGCCTTTGGCTCTCCGATCTTAGTGTTCCGCCAACAAACATCATTATCCTAATCCCAACTCCCTAGCGCCCTACTCCCTGTCCCCGAGCCACGCGAATGCCAGAGACCTCCCCATCCCCGACTCCCCCCCAAGCCGCCACCGGCCTGGACGGATGGATCCGCTCAAATCCCTGGCACCCACGTATCGTGCCGTTCTTCTGCTGGATCGTCTTCATGACGGTCACGCAGTTCCTGCCCGAAAGCCTCACCCCCGCCAAGCCGTTCATCTACATCGCCCAGTGTGTCGCCACCATCTGGCTGCTCTGGCACTACCGCAAGCTCACCCCCGAGCTCAACCTCAAGTTCCACTGGCTGGCGATCCCCACCGGGGTCGGGCTGCTGGTGGCCTGGGTCGTCCTGGGCTACGCCATGGGTGGCGAACTGGGCTGGCGATGGGAACAAGCGATGGCCGGTGAATGGTCCAAGGCCTTCGGCGTCTTTCCTTACGAAGAACTCGGCCGTGAACCCAACCGCTTCGGGCCTGACCTCGACGCGGAGGGCCAAACCGTCCCCCACCCCATCGATCAACAGATCACCGATACCCCGGCGTTGGGATACCTGGCGCTCGGGCTGCGCTTGCTGGGCATGTCGTTGATCGTGCCCTTGTTCGAAGAGATGTTCATCCGCTCGGCCATGCTCCGCGGGCTGCAACGCCCCGGGTCGACCGTCACCGGCCTGCTCCAGTTCGCCAGCGACCTGCCCGTCATCGGCGACTGGATCAGCAAAACCAAGGCGGGCAAGAACGCCAATGAACAGCCCCCCGCATTCACCAAGCAACTGGTCGAGACGCCTGTGGGGGCCGTGACCTTATTTGCGGTCATCGCCTCGACGATCGTATTCACCGCCAGCCACCAGCCGCGCGATTGGCCAGGCTGTTTTGCGTGTGGAGTCGTTTGGTGCTGGCTGGTCTGGATCACCAACAAGCCACGCAAAGCCAAGGGCGAGACCTGGAAATCGGTCAACGGACTGAGCGAAGACGCCCCCGACTCCGGTTTCGTCAACGGCGCTGGCCGGCTGGGCCTGGGCCCTGTCGCGTGGTCCCACGGCATCACCAACGCCCTGCTCTGGGGCTACACCGTCCTCTGGCAGGACTGGCGCTTCCTGTAAAACGCTTATCGCTGCCGACGCTGTCGCCGGCCGGCCATCCCCATCAGGCTGACCAACACCAGCGTCACGGTCCCGGGTTCGGGGATCACCACCGACGAACCGCCGCCCGACGTCGAGCCGAAGTTGTCCTGCCACACCGTGTAGTCCGCAGCATCCACCACGCCGTTGCCGTTGCCGTCCGCCGCAAGATCAACCGTCGAGCCGAAGCTGTCCTGCCACACCGTGTAGTCCGCCGCGTCCACCACGCCGTTGCCGTTGTAGTCGCCCGCAAGCACCGAAGAAACCACCTCCGCCAGCAGCGTCAGCGTCAGCGTCTCGGTCAACGCCCCCGCCGCTTCCAACGCGTCGCCCACCTCAAGCTCGTACGTCGCGCTGAATACGCCCGCTGACGTCGTATCCAGAAGTGCTGCCTGGAGTCGGCTGTCGCCGGCATTCAGATCACCTTCAATCGGGAACGCTGCGAGGAAGTCAAACGCCGAGCCATCACCTGCGACTTCGGACCAACTGCCCACCGACAAGGCAGAGGTGAAATCGACCGTCGACTCCTGGTTGAACAACGAGAAGACCTCCGCCACCTGTCCACTGTTAAATCCAACATCCACGGTGCCGAAATCGATCTGCAGGCTCTTGGTGACGCTGTCCGAGGCGAAACTCGCGGTCGCGTGGTCGAAGACCGAGTAGGTCACGTTGATCACATCGTCGCCGTCGTTATCGCCTCGACCTGTTCCACCGGCGGTGGTGACGTCGAGGTTGTCGATGGTCACGGTTCCGCCGAAGGCCCCGGCCGAGCTGGCGTCGGCGTTCACGCCGATCTGCAGAGTCTCGCTACCCGTCGTCCCGGTTTGGAAGGCGTTGAGCCTGCCGGTGATGTTGCTGGTTACGCTGCCGGTGGTGGTCACGCTGTAGTAGGTGCCGTCGTTGCCCGTTTTGTTGAGGGCCACGGTGTCTGAAGTCGGTGCAGCGCCGCCGACGAAGACCTGCCCCAAGTCGAGGTCGAGGGTCGACGATCCATCGCTGTTGACCGTGGTGCCGCCCAGCGAAAGCCGGCTGTCGTTTTGCTGATCGACAAAGACCGACCACACAAACTCGGGGCGATCAACAAACGGGTTGCGGTTGCCCTGATAGTTGTCGTAGATGACATCGTTTCGCCGGAGCTCAAAGTCGTCCGCCGGGGCGGCGAAGTGCCACTCGATCAGACGGTCGAGGTTGCCCAGGCCCGAGCCGGGGTTGCCCGAAGACAGTTCCAAGTCCTGGGTGTCGCTGTCCGAACCGTCGTAGCGCACCGCCATGTAGAACTGCTGGCGGGCGATCATGCCTGCGTCGGCATCACCGGGATACCAGAAGGTCCCGCCGTCGCTGACGGTCCCATACGAGCCGCCGTTGGAGCCGAAAGCTCCGCCGAAGTTCAGGCTGCCGCGGTCGCTGTTGATTCCGTTGTCGGAAGGACGCAATTGATGGAGGTCGCTGTTGTCGGGGCCTGACGAGTTCACGCCACGCGAGCGAGGCCAGGTGTGTTCGCGGTTCCACGAAACCCCGCTGTCCCAGCCCGGGATGCTTCCGTTGGGATTGATCGCCGAGACATCCAGCGAGGTCCGGTCGTAGACCAACAGCATGCGGTCGGAATCGTTGGGGTCCTGATCCGTGATCTGCAGGATCGTCCGGGCGTCGCCGTAGCTGAAGACGGTATGGCCATCGATGATGTTGTGGAGTTGGCTCTTGAGCGTAGAGCCGGTTCCGGTCGCGGTGTCGTAGTACGTTGCGGGGGCGTCATAGGGGCCCGCCATGGCGGCGGGGGTTACAGCAAATAGGACTCCGGAAACAACCGCAGGAGAAAAAACTGTTTTGAACAAGATGAAACGCTTTCTGTAATCCGGGGAGTCGGGCCTAACAATGGCTCAAACTCCATCTAAGTAATTCATGGAACCAGACGACAAATGCCTTACCCGGCACGTCGTCCGCGGCGGCTCAGCCCCAAAAGGCCAAGGCCCACCAGCGTTACGGTACCGGGTTCGGGGATCACCACCGACGAACCGCCGCCCGACGTCGAGCCGAAGTTGTCCTGCCATACCGTGTAGTCCGCCGCGTCCACCACACCGTTGCCGTTGCCGTCCGCCGCAAGATCAACCGTCGAGCCGAAGCTGTCCTGCCACACCGTGTAGTCCGCCGCGTCCACCACACCGTTGCCGTTGTAGTCGCCCGCAAGCAACGAAGAAACCACTTCCGCGAGCAGCGTCAGAGTCAGCGTCTCGGTCAACGCGCCCGCCGCTTCCAACGCGTCGCCCACTTCGAGCTCGTACGTCGCGCTGAACGTGCCCGCCGTCGTCGTATCCAGCGTCACAACCTGAAATCGGCTTTCCCCCGCATCCAGATCCCCCTCCACGGGGAACGTTCCCAGGAAGCCCAACGTGGACGTGTCACCCGACACCGCCATCCAGTCCGAATCGATCGCGAGTGCGGAGGTGAAATCAACCGTCGATTCCAGGTTGAACAGCGTCACCAGGTCTTCGGTTTGCCCCTCGCTGAAGCCGAGTTCCACCGTGCCGAAATCGATCTCCAGGCTCTTGGTCACGCTGTCGGAAGCAAAGCTCGCGGTTGCGTGATCGAAAACATTGACCGTCACATCGATGTCCCGGTCGGCCACGCCGTCAGACGCGCTGGTGTAGCTCACCGTGCTGTCCTTCTGGCCGGCAGCGGAGGTATCGACGAGCCATGCGTGAGAGTTGGGTGTATCCGATACGCTGAGATCACCGGTAAACACCGTATTCGAACTTACATCGCCGGTCGCGGTCATCGAGTAGCTGAGGCTATCCGCTGCGTTGTCGGTAGCCACGGGAGCGACGTTATCGACATTCGCTAAGACGGCCACCCCGGTGCCTGCGAAGACATCCGTCGCCGTGATACTCACATCCAGATCCAGTAATGCGGGGAGCTGGTAATCCGCGACCACGGGCAGGTGATCGCTGAAGTCATGTAGCGCGTTAAGCACCGATGCGGGTTGCGAACGCCCCGTGGTGGTCGCGTTGATGGCCTGGTTGTAACTGGTCCCGTCGTTCCCGAACGCACGATAAGACGTGGCTGCAGACCCGGTACTCTCCGGAGTGATGATGGCAAACCCACTGCCATTAGCGACTTCTTCAGAAACTAATTGGAAATCGAAGCGGTCGTCGAGGCCGCCGGGTACACCGCCATCTGAAAGGGTGGTGGTGCGCGTGGATTGAGTCATCAATTCAGGAGTGGATGAACCCCAAAAGCTGAGTCCCGATGGATCCACCGCCTGCGCATTGCCACTGGCAAAGAAATTCTGATACGCGTCGTCAAATGACGACTGCAGGTTAAAGTCACCCGCAAAAATCACATTCGCATCCGCCCCGAGAGCATCGGCATTGTTACGCAGGTTGTTCACTTCCGAGGCGCGGGTGGTGAAATCGCTGGAAGAACTGCCCGCTTTTAGGTGAGCCGAGTAGACATAAAAATCCGACCCCGCGTCGGTATATCCGACGGGCCGGAAATGCCCCCGAACACCCGGCCGAATTCCAACACCGATAGATGTCGAACCCAACAGGTCGACCGTGCTGCTGTTGTAAACGATCGCCAAGCGGTCCACGCCGTTACCCGTCGTAATCGCACTGTAAGAGGTGGTGTTGTGTAGAGCATTGAGCAGGTTAGCGATGTCCGTAGCGGTATTCACCGACCCGCTAAGGGTTTGCTCCTGCAGCGCCAGAACATCCACCGGACGAACGATACCGTTTACCGGTTCGGTAGCAATTGCACCGAAAATCGTCTGGAATTGCGAGTCGTCAGACAAGCTGACAGGCTTGTCCAGCGTGTTGTAGGTCACGATGCGGAGCTGTGCTTCGGCGGGAGCGTGCAAGGCACCGGCCAAACACATCATGACGGGCAATGAGAACAATCGCAGTTTTTTCAACTTCATACCCTCGCGGCGTTGGCGATGCTCGAAGTGGTTTCGAACCATTTCGAAAAAAAGAGCAGGGATACCCGGTAAGGTACCCCTGCTGCTGTAATCTCTGATTTAGCCGATCAAACGATCAGGCTTGCTGGCGACGGCGACGGAGAATCGCCAGACCACCCGCGGCCAACAGAGCGGCGGTGGTGGGTTCGGGCACGTTCGCGGTGCCGCTGACCTGGAAGTTCTCGCCACCCTGGGCAATGATGCCCGAGTAGGTGATCGATTCATCAGGGGTCACGATCCGGACAACCGAAACCGGGCTGCCTTGATCGGTCGAAGAGCCGAAGCTCATGAACAGGGTCGTAGGGGTTTGGATGAAACCATTGGTCTCGGTACCGGTGAACGGGTTGTTGCCGGGGTTGGAGGTGCCGAAGTTACCGTCGAAGTAGTAGGTGTCCTCTTCAGCGGTGTATCCCAGCAGGCCATCGAAACCCGCGGTTTGCGATTCTTGATCAACCGCCACGGCACTATTGAACAGCGAATCGTTGATCGCAGCTTCGAAGCCGAGCTCGATGGCGTACGAACCGGTCAGGTCATCGGAGATGATCTCGAACAGGAACGCGTTGTTACCGCCAGCAGTTTCGCCTTCGTAGACCGCGTTGAGCGTGGGCTGGGCCAGAGCGGGGCTGGCCGCAAGAACCGCCACAGCGGCGGACGAAATCATCTTAGTCATAGCTTTCATAGGTAAAAATCCTCCAAATACTTATACAAATTCACGTTTAAGGTTAGCGGAAAACGGTAAAAATTCCAGTAAAAATTCGAAAAACAGGCCGCTTTGGGACGCCTGAATCAGGCCTTACGGCGGCGACGGGCCGCCAGGGCACCCAGACCCGCGAGGATCAGGCCAGCGCTGGGCTCAGGAATGACGGTCGCACCGGATCCGGAGGCCGTGTTGCCGAAGTTGTCCTGCCAGACGGTGTAGTCCGCGGCGTCGATCACGCCGTTTTCATTTCCGTCCGCGCCGGTGCCCGCAACCACGGTGTCGCCGAAGCTGTCTTGCCAGACGGTGTAGTCGGCGGCGTCCACGACGCCGTTGCCGTTGTAGTCACCTGCGAGGATGGTGCCGGTATCGATCAGGTCACCGGTGATGAGCAGGTCGTCGAACGCGAACACCTCGGGGCTGCTGTTGGAGCTGGCGAAGAAGCTGAGGGTCAGGGTGTCGCCGGTTCCCGAGATATCGGCAGTGATGGTTTGCAGGGTGTTGTCGAGCTGAGTGGTGCCCGACGCGGTGGTGACCACCACGGGATCCTTGAACGCTTCGAATTCAATCTGATCGAAGTTGCCGAAGCTGTTCGTGACGTTGTAGGCACGCTCTTCGTTGGTGGTGCTGCTCAGCAGTTCTTCGGGGATGAACCCGTCCATCGCGGTGGTGTCGCCGTCGAGACCGTTATCCAGCGGGTGGAAGTCGACCGTGTCGCCGGTGGTCGAGACGCCGGGGCCGTTGGCGATCAGGTCATCCCATTCAACGTCGTCGAAGAACGGCGTGGCATAGCTTTCGTAGGTGCTGCCGTTTTCAACCGTCACGTCATAGAACGTGCCGCTTTGAGCGGTCGCGGTAATGGGGTTTTGCAGAGATCCACCGTCGATCTGGGCGAAGAAATCAAAGGTGTCATCACCCTCGAAGTCGCCAACGGCAGCCATATCGACCGAGACCTGGATGTTCTCATAGCCCGAGATATCGAACGTCCAGTCAATCTGGACCGTACCGCCGGGGTTGCTGCCGTTCACCGTGTCCTGCATGCCGACAAACCGGTCACGGTCGCCCGACTGGAAAATACCGAAACGGTCAGCAATGAAAGTCGTCGAGTCGTCCAAGAAGTCGAACGGCACACCGCCACCGGTCGGATCGATAATGCCGAAGTTGTCGAAAATCGATCCGCCAAAGTTGCCGTTGTTCGCACTGTTGTCGGGCGTGAAGACGCGGGAGGTGTAAATCTCACCTGCACCGCCGTCGAAGGTGTCCGAGCCAATCGTGGTCTGACCAAAGGCCGGCGAGGCGACTGCCGCCAACAGCGCCATGGTGCTGAATTTCAAATTACGAGACATTCTGAATCCTCCATTTAGTAAACAAATTTATCGTGGATCACGTTTAAAGGCATAACACAGCCCTGTTCAAATCAATCGGTGCGGGTTACTCAAACGGCCCCCACTCAGCCGCACCATCTGCGGTGACGTTGGGTTGATAGTTGCCCGTAAAGACGTCCGCTACGGTCATCGCCTGGCTGTAGGTAAGAAGACTTTCCTCATCAAAGGATGAGCCGTGTCCATCCACAAACAGGATATTGCTGGAGTCACCTTGGTGCCGGTCCGCCGCGATGCGTGAGGAACCGTCGTTGGGGCCCACAAAGCCCGGCGAAGGGATCGTGTTGCCTTGGTCCGACGCAACGGAGATCAGGCCGATGTTCTCTTCGTCATTCCCCTGCTCGCCGAAAACCACGGTACGAGAGGCACGGGGGATATCCAAAGCGTTGATGTGATCACGCTTTGGAAGAACCAGTGGGCGAACATTGTTTTTGCCGCCAAGCGTCAGGTTCATGCCGTAGTGGAATTCATTATCTCCGTTTTCCTGAATCTCTGGGCAGAACCAGATACCGCCCGCCCCATCTCGGTATTCATTCATCGTCAAACCCTCTTGGGTCGCCTCGTAGGGAGTGGTCGACTCAACGAGGTTGGGAAGGGCGTTAAACCAGAAAGCCGGGTCGTTTTCCAGCTTGGGGTCGACGAAGTTGGCACCGATCGCGGGCAACCAGTCACGATTCTCAACCATGTAGATATTCGTGGCGATGCCCCACTGCTTGAGGTTGCTCAAGCAGGCGATACTCCGAGCCGTGCCCCGGGCCGCGCCCAGCGCGGGGAGCAGGATGCCGATGAGCAGGGCGATGATAGAAATCACGACCAGCAGTTCGATCAGGGTAAAAGCTTGGGTTTGGGGTTTTCGTCGCATGTTCGTTTCGTCCTTGGTTTTTCCTATCCAGGTTCACACGGGATACGCCGGCGTCGTCGCCTTTGTCTTCCAAACCCCTGCTTACCCGTCCCCGCCCTGCCCGGCACAGCACTGCTGACGGCCGGAGGCGGGGGTTGCCCTTCTTCCAAGGGCTGACTGAGTCTTTTGATTCAAGGGGCGGGCTTGCTTTTCGACAAGCCGGCCCGATTTTTTCACTGCATTCCGCAGCCCATGGCGTTAGCCGGGGCTTACTTGCGGCGGCGGCTGAGCATGGCCAGGCCGCCCAGACCGACCAGCGCGAGGCTGGCGGGTTCGGGGATGTTCGCGGCACCCGGGGTCGCCGAAGGCGCGGGGACCGGAGAAAATTCGAGGAGGTAAGCCGTCGAACCGCCATCACCCGACAAGCCGAAGCCGGCGGGGAGGAAGGTGCCGTCGGGGCCGACGGAGATATCCGGAGCCACACCGCCTTGAGCCGCATCGCCGGCGCCGCCATCCGTGACGAATGCCGAGTACAGCGTCGTCGCGGAGTCGTCTTGCAACAGGAGGGTGTACGAGCTGTTTTCAATCGAGATGTTCAGCTCGAGGTCCGGCGTGATGCCGTAGCCCGCCGTGAAAGTCGCGTTGCCGATCAAGAAGTACCCACCGGCCGCGATGGTGCCGCTGGCGATTTCAAAGGTGTCATCGACGGTACCTTGCGAGGCACCGGAATCGCTTTCGATCTCGAGGATCTGATAGCCCGAGAGATCCACCGCGGTGGGCCCGCTGTTGTAGATCTCAATAAACTCGGCGTCCGCACCGGTGGTGCTGCCGATCACTTCGTTGATGAACAGGTCCGCATTGGCTTGACCAGCCAAGCCAAACGCCAAACCTGCCGCCGTCAAACTTCCAAACAGTTTCTTCATGCTCATTTGAGCCCTCCATTAAAGATCATGATCCAATTTGAGCCGCTGCGACGCACAGCGGGAGACTTATCAATCTGTACATATCTCACAAATGACCAAAAAACTCCCAACCCTTATTAGAAGGCTGGGAGCGATATATTTCAAGACTTATGCGCGACGACGCCCGCGGCCGAGCATGGCCAGGCCACCCAGGCCGACCAGCGCGAGGCTGGCGGGTTCGGGGATAACACCCTCGATAACCAGGTTATCAAAAGCGATTTCTTCGCTCGCCGAGTCCATAAAGACCGCGATTTCAACGGTCAGGCTCGAACCGGTGCCGGTGATGCTGCCGGTAAAGGTAGAGAACTCTTCGGAGAGAGCCGTACCATCACCTTCACCATCAAAGTCAGTGTCTTGCGAGAGCACCGCGGAGTTAAACGCATCGCCATCTTGGACCGTTTCAAAAGCCAGGATGTTGAAGGATGCACCCGCGTCGATCGAACCAGTGATAACGATAGAGTCGAGGGCGTCGTAGTTTGCTCCGCCAGACTCAGCAAAGAGACCCGAAAAACTCAGGTCGGTCGCACCGGTGATGTCGACGGTGAAGGTCAGGGTTTGGATATCGTTGCCGTTACCCCCATTGTCGTCGGTGTCTTCCGCAGCGAAGAAAGACGAACCACCGAAGCCGGTGTAATCGTTCACGGTCGAAATGTCGCCGGTACCGACCACCGCGAAGTAGTCGTTCGTGCTATCGATGAAATCCGACGAGAGGGAGAACTGGCTCTGATCAGCCTCGAATGTTTCCGAAAACAAAACCTCAGCCGCGGCAGAGCCACCCTGCGCAAAACAAGCAGCAGCAGCAATACCAAACAATGCACGTTTCATAGCTTCAAGCCTCCAATTCCAATACAAATCTAGTTCTCTACTCCAGCCCAGCCACTGCGGCCGGGCAAACACACGCACAAGTCTAAGCTCACTCACAGGGTCGCCCGAGTGAGAAACAAGTCAATCCACAATGTGTTCTGAGTTAATGACTGCACCGCTCAAAACACACACAAGCGATCAAGCCGTGGCAATACGAGGTATTGACGGCGATCGGGTGTTTCCCCGGAGGGTTAGGTGCAGCATTTTTCGACCGCTGCCGTCGGTCCAACCCACAGGGCGTGGATTGCTTCTGGTTTGGGGGACATGGCCCTCGGCTTTCGCCTCCACCCAAGTCCCTTCCATCATGCCGAAAAGGCGTGCTTCAAAGCACTCGGCAACACCTCGAATATAGCCGGACACAACCCCCTGTCTAGGCTGATTTGCGGGTTTTCCGTTATTTTGATCATTTACTAACCGAGTTCTAATTAAACTGATTAAACGCTATGCAAAACAAGGGGATTTCCACCCCATTGCACAGTTTTCATGCAGCCAATCTCTCGCCTGAAACACTTTGTTCCAAGGGGTTTTGAGTGTCAAGCACGATGTCTGTGGCCCACTCCAAACGCGCAAGCCGACCGTCGCCACCAGCGCCGACAGAGCACGCCGGGCTGGTGTCGCCAGACCTCGGGAATCAGGCTGCCGGGATCGAGTCAGCGCAGTTCAGGGGCGGGGGTCACGATCAATCGCAAGCCACCGTCCGCGGTATCTGCTTCATCCTCGGCGTAGTCCATCGTGACGGTGCTGCCCTCCGCGACCTCGCCCCCGATCAGGGCCTTGGCCAAACGGGTCTCGAGCTGGTGTTGGAGGTAGCGTTTGAGCGGTCGGGCCCCGTAAACCGGGTCGTGGCCGGCCTCGGCGAGGTGCTTCGTGGCAGCATCGGTCAGCTCTAGTGTGATCCGCCGGTCATCCAGCCGCTTCTGCACGTCGGCGGTGAGTAGGGTCACTATCTTCTCTATTTCGCCCAGTCCCAAGGGAGTGAACATGACGATGTCATCGACCCGGTTGAGGAACTCGGGGCGGAAGTGGCTACGCACCGCGGCCATGACCTGGTTCTTGGTCTGCTCGGACATGGCGTTGCCGCCGTCGCCGGACAGGATGGCATCGTCGAGCATGAACTGGCTGCCCAGGTTGCTGGTCATGATGATCACGGTGTTCTTGAAGTTCACCGTTCGGCCCTGGCTGTCGGTCAGCTGCCCGTCGTCGAGCACCTGTAGCAGCGCGTTGAATACGTCCGGGTGGGCCTTCTCGACCTCGTCGAACAGCACCACGCTGTAGGGCTTACGGCGGACCGCTTCGGTGAGCTGGCCACCCTCGTCGTAACCGACGTAACCGGGAGGGGCGCCGATCAGCCGGGCGACGCTGTGCTTCTCCATGTACTCGGACATATCCAGGCGGACGAGGTTGTCTTCGCTGTCAAAGAGCGCCTCAGCCAAGGCCTTGCACAGCTCGGTCTTGCCCACGCCCGTCGGGCCCAGGAACAGGAAGCTGCCGATGGGCCGCTTGGGGTCCTTGATGCCGGCCCGGGCACGCAGCACCGCGTCGGCCACGAGCTGGACCGCTTCGTCCTGGCCGATGACGCGCTCGTGGAGTTGGTCCGCCAAACGCAGAAGCTTCTCGCGCTCGCCCTCCACCAGCCGGGCAACGGGGATGCCGGTCCAGCGGGCGACGATCTGAGCGATCTCATCGTCGGTCACCGCGTCACGGAAGAGGCGTGAGGCTTGAGGGGTGAGGTTTGAGGACCCAGCCTCGCCACTCGCGCCTCGCGCCTCGTCGCTCACTTCCTCACTTGCCAACTGCTTCTCGAGTTCGGGGAGTTTGCCGTACTTCAACTCGGCGGCCTTCTCCAACTCGTAGCTCTGCTCGGCCTGCTCGATCGCGAGCTTCGTCTGCTCGATTTCCTCGCGCAGCTGACGCACCTTGTCGACGTTGCCGCGCTCGTTCTCCCACTGCGCCCGCATCGAGTCTGCTTCGGTGCGCAGGTCGGCGAGTTCTTTTTGCAGAGCGCTAAGCCGCAAGCGGCTCGCCTCATCGGTTTCTTTCTTGAGCGCCGCTTCTTCGATCTCCAATTGCATCACGCGTCGCGTCAGGTCGTCGAGCTCAGCAGGCATAGAGTCCATCTCCGTGCGGATCATCGCGCAGGCCTCGTCGACCAGGTCGATCGCTTTGTCCGGCAGGAACCGGTCGGTGATGTAGCGGTGCGACATCGTGGCGGCGTTCACGAGAGCGCCGTCGGTGATCTTCACGCCATGGAAAACCTCGAAGCGTTCGCGCAGGCCACGGAGGATGCTGATCGTGTCTTCGACCGTGGGCTGATCGACGAGCACGGGTTGGAATCGTCGCTCCAGCGCTGCGTCTTTTTCGATGTGCTGCCGATACTCGTTGAGCGTGGTCGCGCCGATGCAGTGCAGCTCACCGCGGGCCAGCATGGGCTTGAGCAGGTTGCCCGCGTCCATCGCGCCGTCGGCCTTGCCCGCGCCGACGATCGTGTGCAGCTCGTCGATGAACAGGATGATCTGCCCATCGGCCTGTTTCACTTCGTTGAGCACCGCTTTCAGCCGTTCTTCAAACTCGCCGCGGAACTTAGCGCCCGCGATGAGCGCGCCCATGTCCAGAGAGAAGACGGTCTTTTCTTTCAAGCCTTCGGGCACGTCGCCGCGCACGATGCGCTGGGCCAGGCCCTCGGCGATCGCGGTCTTGCCCACGCCCGGCTCGCCGATGAGCACGGGGTTATTCTTGGTCTTACGCGACAGGATGCGGATCGTCCGGCGGATCTCTTCGTCCCGCCCGATCACCGGGTCCATCTTGCCCGAGCGTGCCGCCTCGACGAGGTCACGGCCGTACTTGGCGAGGGATTCGTAGGTCGCTTCGGGGTTGGAAGACTGGACCCGCTGAGGACCACGCACCTCGGTCAACGCGGTGCGGAACGCGTCGAGCGAAACCCCCAAGTCATTGAAGATTTTCGCCGCTCGGGACTTGCCGTCGGCAAGCATCGCGAGCACGAGGTGCTCAACACTGACGTACTCGTCTTTGAGTTGGTTGGCCTGTTTCTCCGCCGCCACGAGCAGTTGCTGCAGCCCCTGGGTGATGGCCACTTGGCCCTGGGCTGCGCTGCCGCCGCTGACCGATGGGCGGGCGTCCAGATCGCGACGCAGCTCGCCCGCCACGACGTCGGCCGGACGCTTGAGTTTGTCCAGCAACCGCGGGATCAATCCTTCGGGCTGTTCAACGAGCGCAAGGATGACGTGCTCGATGTCCACGGCCTGGTGGCCGCGTTCGATCGCGGTGCTCTGGGCGTTCTGCAACGCCTCCTGGGTTTTCTGAGTGAACTTGTTGGGGTCCATATCGACACCTTTCTTCATTCGGATTGTTTAGCGGGCGATCGTAGATCGCCTTGGCCCGCCTCCGGGTCGATCTACGATCGACCGCTAAACCGACTTGATTAGATCAGGGGCCATCCAATTCGAGATCGCGTAGTTGTTCGTAGAGCTTGCGCTGCTCGTCGGTCAATTCCTTGGGCACGTTCACGAGAACACGCACCAGCAAATCGCCCCGCTTGGCTTCCGGCCCCAGGCCCTTCCCGCGGACGCGCAGCTTGCTGCCCGAGGTGATGCCGGGGGGGATGGTCATGCTGACCGTGCCGTCGAGCGTTTCGACGTCGGCCTTGCCGCCCAGCGCCGCGAGCGCGGGGCTGATCTTCAGGTCGGCCGTGAGGTTCACGCCGTCGACGCCGAAGCGCGGGTCGAGCGCCACGTTGACCTTGAGGATCAGGTTTTCGCCACGCAGGCGTATCTTGCTGCCGGGCTTGAGTCGGGGCGGGATCTTGACGTCGACCTTCTTGCCCGCCCCCATCGCGCCGCCGCTGAGGGTGAGCTGTCGGGTGCCGCCGTGGTACGCCTCGTAGAGCGGGACGGTGATCTCCGCTTCTTGCTCACGCGGGGCCTGGGCCGCGCCGCCGAAGGGATCACCCCCGAACGGGTTGCCTTGTGCTCCGCCTTGGCCGCCGAACATTTGGCGGAAGAAGTCGGAGAAGTCCTGCCCTTCGAAGTGAAAGCCCCGCGAGTCGCCGCCGAAGCCTTCGAATCCCGGGGGCGGACGGAAGTCCTGACCCGCTTTGTAATTCGCGCCAAACTGGTCGTAGCGCTTACGCTTCTCGGGGTCTTTGAGGACTTCGTACGCCTCGCTGACTTTGCTGAACTTCTCCGCCGCATCCGGGGCATCGTTGCGGTCGGGATGCAGCTTCTGGGCGAGCTTCCGATAAGCGCGCTTGATCTCATCGGCCGACGCGTCGCGGGCCACGCCGAGAACTTGGTAGTAGTCTTCAAACTTCACAGCCATGGATTCATTCTCTCGCTGAACAAAAAGCAATCTGCTTGCCACGCCAAACGTCGTAAACCCCTATTTTTCATTGTTTTGCCTGACATTTTTCGTCAAAACATGCCGATTTGGCAGTTTTTTGGGCCGCATCACTCCGCTGGCCACGACGCCGATGGTCAGCGTCCGAGTTGAGCCGTGGCCCCGCAAATTTTCTGGCAGGAATCGTGAGTCACCGTATTGAGGGAATGATTCGGCCGATGGGATGGTAATTCGATCGGGCTTCTGTCTTCACGGCCCGTCAGACGTTTCAGTTCAACTCTATTCGAGAGATCCAAGACCATGGCCGAAAAGACCTCGCCCGCGCCCGTACGTTCCTTCCGTTTGTATCGCGCCTCGGCCGAGGACGCCCCCTTGGACCTGAACGAAGAAGTCCGCGAGGAACCGCTTCGCCAGCTGCACCCGGACATGGTGCCGGCCACCCACGAAGCGTTACGCAGCGACGAAAGTGCCGCAGCCAACCTCGCGTCAACCCTTGTGCTTGATGCGACTCAGCAAGGCGCATCCGACATTCACATCGACCCCGCCAACGACGGTTGCATCGTCCGCTTCCGGGTCAACGGCGTGCTCTACGACACGGCGGAGTTCCTCGGCGACAGCACGCAGCGGCTGATCAACCAGGTCAAGGGCGCAGCCGAGATCGACCCCATGCGCAGCTTCACCCCGCAAGAGGGCCGCTGGCGTCAAGAGATCAACGGCCACCACGTCGACCTCCGCGTCACCACCATCCCCTCGGTGGCCGGCGACAAGATCGCGATCCGCTTGCTCGACCCGCAACGGGCCAACCAGCAGCTCGACGGCATCGGCCTCAGTGGAGCGCAATTCCAAACCATCGAACGCTGGGCCGAGAACCCCGACGGCCTGTTCCTGACCGTCGGCCCCACCGGCAGCGGCAAGACCACCACGCTCTACACCCTCCTGCAGCGCTTCCGCAACAGCGCCCGCAGCGTGGTCACCATCGAAGACCCCGTCGAGTACCGCCTCGAAGGCCTGACCCAGATCCAGGTCAATGAGCGACAAGGCCTGACGTTCCCCGTCGCGATCCGATCGATGCTGCGGCTGGACCCCAACATCGTGATGGTTGGCGAGATGCGAGACGACGCCTCGGCCGACGCCGCCGCCGAAGCCGCGATCACCGGGCGGGTCGTGATGAGCACCCTGCACTGCCGCGACGCGGCGGGCGCGATCACCGCGCTGCGCAACCGCGGGGTGAGCAACCACCAGATCGCCGCCAGCCTGCGGATGGTCGTGGCCCAACGCCTGGTCCGCCGGCTCGACCCCGTGGCCCGGGTCGAAGTCGAGCCCGATGAGGCCGACCTGCACTGGCTCAAGGCCGTAGGCAAAAGCGTGCCCAAGACCTGCTACGACACGCCCGCCCACGCCGGCCGCCAGGCGATCACCGGCGAAGGTCGCATCGGCGTCTACGAAGTCCTCCAACTCACCGAGCAAGACGTCGAGCTCATCCTCGCCGATGCCAGCGAACGCGAGATCCGCGATCAACTCAACCTGCGCGGCCACACCTCGCTGATCGATGATGGCCTGGCCAAGGTCGAAGTCGGGCTCATCAGCCTGGGCGATCTACGTCAAGCCATTGGTGTCGGACACGTGCAATCCAGCGATGACGACGCCGAAGACATCGGCCTCATCGCGTCCAACGACGCGTAAACCATTCTCCGGAAATTGGGTTGGGATCAAACCCGCTCGGTGATGCGGGTCTTGCCCGTTTGATTCGCCTGCCAGATCCGGCCGGTCTCGGGTTCGAGGCAAGTCAGCCAGCCCTGACCGCAGGCCCAGGTGTCGATGCATACCGCGTGGCCGAGGTCTAATACTTCGCCGGACTTCTGCGAGGTGTGCCCCGCGACCATGGTCTTGCCCGACACGTGCGGGTCGGGGTCGTAAAACTTGTCCCACAGCAGAGAGTCCGTGGACTGCTTGCTGAGCGGCAGTTCGTGATTCACGTTGCCGTGGACGTAGAAGTGGGTGGGTGTGTCGTAGTAGAGCCGTGTGTCTTCGAGGAAGTCCCAGTGGCGCTGCGGGACCGAGCTGAGCGGGTCCCCATCGCGGGACGGGGGGTAGGCGTCGAGCGTCTTGTCGCCGTTGCTGTACCACCAATCCTTGAACGCGGCGTGGTTGTGGCGGGCGTCGAGCATCATCTGGTCGTGGTTGCCCCGCAGTGCGATCAGCGATTCGGGGTTGTGGCGTTGGCGTGCACACAGCCAGTCCAACACCCCAGGCGTGTCCGGGCCCTTGTCCACGTAATCCCCGAGCGTGATCAGCAGGTCTTCCTCACCGATCCCCACCAGTTTCACCAAGGCCCGAAGTGCAGACGAGCAGCCGTGGATATCGCCAATCGCAAAGATGCGCATGGCGGCAGAGTAACCACTTCAGATGAGTTTTGGAATAGCGCCGGGGCTTACGCCGAGAGCGGCGTGCAGAAGAAGGTCCGCTCGTCGCCGACCGCCACATCACGCAACAGGTGCAGCTTCAGCAGATCGCCCAGGCGGGCAACGAGGTTGACCGAGAGGTCGGCCCGGTCGGTGAACAGGTGCAGCACGGGGTCGGCATCCGGGTCGAAGCGGCGGCCGCGCTCCGTGAGTTGCAGCAGCTGGCGGTGCTGGCGAGCCCAGTCACGAACCGCAACGAGTTCCACGATCGCTTCCTTCGGCGTGGGCGGGTCGCCTTCGGCCGAATCGTGACGGTGCAACAGATGCAGCCGGCCGATGGAATCCAGAGCGAGCTGGGTGTGCGGCTGGCTGGGGCAGCGGGCTTCGAGGGCCAGGCCGCCGGGGATCGAGGCCGCGGCACGGGCGTCCGAATCGATCAGGCTGAACAGATCGATTTCTTGGGCGTCGGTGGGCTCGGGCGTGAGTTCCCAGGCGGGCGTATCCGAAGACGGCTTGGGTTCGGGGGTGGCTTGCACCTCGACCGGCTCGTCGAGCGGCGGCAGCGTGGCGTGCGTCGCTTCTGAAGCGGCGGAGACATCCTCTGCGGACTCAAACGTATCGATGGCCGAAACCACGGGCGCGCGTTCGGGTTGAACGTCGGTAGCGGGATCGACGGTCGGGGCTTCGAGCTTCGACAGCCAATCGATCAAGCGCGGCCACAGGGTTTGGAGTTCGGTAAACGTGCCGAGCGTGCGGCAGCGTGCAGGAATCATCTTCTGCTGGTAGCCGATGAGTTCGACAGGCGTATGCAGGAAGTTCGCCACGGCAGATCGCAGCTTCTTTGCTGCTTTCTGCCCCGCGTCTTTATCCGAACCCACCACCATCAGGCCGACATGGGCACGAGCGGCTTCGTCATCGGATTCGATCAGCGATTTGAGCAACCGGTAGCCCGCTACGATCGCCGCGTCGTCCGCGCCACTAAGCAGGGTCCAGTAGTCCAGGTCCAACAGACGGGGCAACGCCTCGGGCGTCGGGTCCATGTGCAACAGGATCGTCCGCACCGGCAAGACGCGGGATCGGCACAGCTGCTCCAACACCGCGATCATGTCACGCCCCGCAAAACCGCCCGGCGGTACCCGGAGGCTCGGGCCTCGGAACGCCGCCGCGGCCGGGTCGTTCGAGGCATCGTGTTGAGTAGGTTCGATCACTTCGAGATCGATGCTGTCGGTATCCACGTGCAGGATCGCAACCGCGCCGTCTTGCTGGGCCAGCAGTTGGCCGTACTGCGTCAGCCAGGGACCGGCCATGCCGGGGAGGTTGCCCAGCACCACGGCCTCGGCCACACCGATAATCGGTTGCGGCCTCCCGCTCGACCGGTCGCTCGATTCCGAATCATCTTCTCCGCCCGCCAGCCGCAGCTTCGGCCCGTCTTCATCGTGAGCCGGGGTGTCGGCTGGGGGCTGCTGGTAATCGCTCGCGGTGTGATCGGTGTCCTGGTAGCTCGCCAACAGCGCGGCGGCATCCCCGAGCAGTTCCTGGGTGAGCTCGTCGAGTTCGCCGAGGGTGGGATCGGGTGGCTCGTTCATGGACGACGGCCGGGCGACCTGAGCGGCCTTGGGGCGCATCTTGATCGGGGCGGGGCCGGACAACGCGTCGCCGCCCGGCTGGTCCTCGGTGAGGAACAGTTCGGCCAAGGCATCGAGTGTGTTGTTGGTTTTCTCGTCCATGAGGTTTTAGTGATGAGTCAACAGTGAACCGTGATGAGTGCGATTCGATCGGGATGTACTCATCGGTGTTTACTCGTCACTCATCACTTCTGTTTTAGGCTTTGATCTCGATGATGTTGTTCAACTCGCCGAAGGGGTTGGATTCCACGGTGCGGTTGAACGGGTCCTGGACCCATTGGCCGTTCTTCACCAGGCGGTAGCGGTAACGCCCGGGGGGGACGTTGACGCAGGCCCGCCAGACGCCAAGGTTTTCGTCCTTGGTCATCGGGGTCTGGGAGGGGTTCCAGTTGTTGAAGTCGCCGGCGATCGCGAGGTTGCCTTCGTTGGGCAGTTCGGTGTCGGCGGGTTGAACAAAGAGGATTCCGCGGGTGGTGTTGCGGACGCCGTAGAGCTTGGCGAGTTTTTCTTCGAGCGATTCCACGGCCTGAGTCTGCGCGGGTGCCTGCGGCGCGAGGGTCGCGGCACCGTTGGAGCTCGGCGCTGATGCGGCGGCTGCGGGGCTCAGCTCGGGCGAGGCCGGGGTCGTGGCAACCGCCGGGGCGGGGGTCGAACGCGGCAGCAGATCGGGGCGAACCGTGGGCGTGGGCACCTGGGCGGCGGGTTGAATCTCCACTGGGGCCAGCGGATCAGCCTGCGGAGTAGGTGTTTGCGGGGGCGGCGCGATCGGCTGAGCGAAGGCGTCCTGGTCGGGGTCTTCTTTGAATCGCTCGGCGAGGCTCGCGGTGCGGGCGGACAAGGCGCGGGCCCGTTCGACCAGCTCGGCGGCACGGCTCAAGGCGGGGTTGCTGCTGCGGCTGGCCGGCGCGGGGACCGGGGCCTGGCTGCTGAGGGTGCGGGTGGTTTCGGGTGTGGGCATCTGAGCCTGAGCCAACTCGCCGTTTTCGATGGTCGCGTCTTCCTGCGGGGCGAACGACACCGGGGCGGCGGGGGGGTTGGTGAGCAACCACTCGGCGAGGGCCTCGAAGTCCTGCATACCACGCGACGCGGCGTCGTATTCGGTGATGGGCTGGCCGAAGCTCGCGGCTTCCTTGAGCTTGCTGTTGAAGTTGATCACCAGCGGGAGCACGCGCTCGGCGAAATGCTTCTTGAGTTCCCCAAGAATCTCGCGGGCCAGCTTGGTCCGCACGTCGTACATCGTCGGCAGCACGCGGAAGCGCACCTTGTGGCCGACGCGGCGGACGAGCATGTCGATGGTTTGTTCTTGTCGAACCGAACCCTGCATCGCGAAGTAGCCGGTCTCCACGGGGATGAGCACCTCGTCGGCGGCCCGCAACGCGTTGAACGTCAGCAGGCCGATGCTGGGCGGGCAGTCGATGATGCAGAAGTCGTATTTGTCCTGGACCGTCGAAAGCACCTGCACCAGCCGGCGGTCTTTGTCGGGGGCGGCGGCGAGCTGCTGCTCCATCGCGGCCAGGTCCATGGACGAGGGAGCGAGGTCCAGCCCACGGCTGATCTGCCAGGTGATGTCACCGACGGACATCGAGCCGTCCAGCCCGTGGCGGAGCAGGTCGGCGGTGCTGCGTTCGATCTGGGTGTCGGGAACCGCAAGGCCCAGCGCGCAATGCGACTGGGGGTCCATATCCACGAGGAGCGTTCGGTGGCCTTTCAACGCGAGAACAGCGGCGAGATTGATCGACGTGGTGGTTTTCCCACACCCGCCTTTTTGGTTGATAATCGCGATCGTGCGCACGTCTGATAGCCTTCCGTCCGTGAAAGGGAGCCACCCACCCTCGGATTTATCGGGGTTAAGTGGGGGAAACCTTGAGGTTTTTTGGGTTTAGGAGCCCCGACCCTACAATGCCCGCCTTGTCCGACGCATCCCCGACCAATGAACCGCGTTTACTCTTGGCCAGCCGATCCCCCCGGCGAGCGCAATTGTTGCGTGAAAAAGGATTTAAACCGCATCAAATCACCCCGGACTTTCAGGACCCCGCCGACCCCAATCAGGCGTTCGATCAGGTCCCCGAAGGCCCCGAGGCCGCGCTGTATTTGGCCGAGCATAAAGCGGCCCAACTGCCCGACAGCCTGATCTCGCAGTTTCCGAACAGCGTCATCCTCACTTCCGATACCGTGGGCGTGGCTCCAAACGGCAAGCTCATCGGTACGCCCGAGACCCCAGACCAGGCCCTGGCCATGCTCCAAAGCCTGGTGGGGCGTCGTCACACCATCGCCACCGGCGTCTGCCTCCGCCTGCCCGACGGCACCATCGAGTCTTTCGTCGACACCGCCAGCGTGAACCTGGGTCAGGTCCCCGAGGACGAGTTGCTACGCTATGTCGGCACCGACCAGTGGGTCGGCAAGGCGGGGGGGTACAACCTCCAGGAACGGCAAGACGCGGGCTGGCCCATCACGGTCGAGGGTGACCCCGGCACCGTCATGGGGTTGCCCATGAATCGACTCACTCCGCTTCTGACCGCTTTGGGCATCCCACGCGAACCGCATCCAACCGCAACCGACTGATCTCATGCGCAGCCGCCGACGCCTCCTCCCACGAATCCCCAAGTCCGATCGTCTCCACGGCATCATGTCCGGGCAGGCCCGTGACCCCCTCGCCATCGGGCTGCGGCTGGTCACCAACCTGGGCACGCCTCCGTACCGTCTCGCCACCGGCGTCCGAAACACGCTGTACAACCTCGGCGTCATGCCATCGAAACCGCTCGGCCGACCAACCATCAGTGTTGGCAACATCACCGCCGGCGGCACGGGCAAGACGCCGATGGTTATCGAATTGGTACGTCGGCTTCAGGCGATGGGTCACCAACCCGCGGTCCTGATGCGCGGCTATGAACCCGCGGGCCTCGAAAGCAAAAAGGGCAGCGACGAAGCCGCAGTCCTCCGCGGCTCGCTGGGCGGCGATGTCCCGGTCATGGCCAACCCTTCCCGAATCGATGGCGCGCGCGACGTCTTGGCCGATCGTCCCGAAGTCTCGGTGTTCGTGCTCGACGACGGGTTCCAACACCGCAGGGCCCACCGCGACCTGAATCTGGTGTTGGTCGATGCGAGCGTGCCGTTCGGTTTCGGGCGGGTGTTGCCTCGTGGCCTGCTGCGTGAACCGATCGGCAACCTCAAGCGGGCCGACCAGGTGATCGTCACCCGGGCCGACCGCGTGGACCCCGACGAGTTGGCCGAATTGGACCAGCGCATCGAGCGCCTCACCGGCCGGCCTCCGCTGGCCCACGCCCGGCACCACTGGGCCAACATGCGGCAGGGTTACAAAGACCTCCCGGTCGAATACCTGGCCAACAAAACCGTGTTGGGCTGCTCCGGCGTGGGCAACCCGAGCGATTTCGAGAAGTCCATGCGCGAGGTTGCGGGGAAGTGCGTCGGGCACATCGTTTTCGAGGACCACCGCAACTACAACCGCACCGATATCTCCGGCGTCTTCCACACGGCCGAAGAACGCGGCGCCGACGCCGTGATCATCACCGAGAAAGACTGGGTGAAATGGCGCAAGAAAGCCGGCGGCGTGAAGTCCACGCTCCCGATCTTCCGGCCCGTGGTGCAGATGCAGTTCATCGACGGCGGCGAGGCGGTCGATCACGCGATCGCCGAAGCGGCGGGCTCGCCCGAACCACAACCCACCGAGCGCGAAACGTAAGCGCGTGACTTCGACGGTATCCGGCTCGATGCACTGGCTCACGCTTCGTGCTCGGATCGGAAGCCGTAACATACACCCATGTCTCACGCCGACCTCATCAACCACCTGGACCGCTGGGCCACCAAGCGTGTCGTCGTCGCCGGCGACTTCATGCTCGACCGCTACGCCTACGGAAACGCCGACCGGCTCGCGCCCGACGCCCCGGTCCCCGTACTCGCCGTGCAACGCACCGAGTCCATGCCCGGCGGGGCGGCCAACGTCTGCCTCGACCTCGCGGCGCTGCAATGCGATGTCGCCTGCCTGGGTCTGATCGGTGACGACGAGCCCGGCGAAACCCTGTCGATGGCCCTGCAAAACGCCGGCATCGACACCTCGGGCCTCGTCGCCTCCGGCGAGCGCCCCACCACGGTCAAGCACAACATCGTCGGCCTGGCCCAACACCGCCACCCGCAAAAAATGTTTCGCCTCGATACCGAGGACAAAGCCCCCATCACCGCCGAGCAGACCACCGCGCTGTTCGAACAGGCCGAGCTGCTGCTCGAGGGCGCGGATGTGCTCTGCCTCGAGGACTACAACAAGGGTGTGCTGACCGAGCCGTTGTGTCAGGGGCTGATCGCCATCGCCCAAAAGAAAGACATCCCTGTCTTCGTCGACCCCGCGGCGATCAATGACTACCGCAAGTATCGCGGTGCGACGTGTATCACCCCCAACCGCACTGAGGCTCAGCTCGCCACCGGCGTCGAAGACCCGCACGCGATGGCCGAGAAACTCAAGGCCGAACTCGAGCTCACCCACGTCGTGCTGACCCTCGACAAGTCCGGCGCCTTGTTGCTCGACGATCAGGACAAGACCCACACGGTGCCCACGGTCGCACGCTCGGTGTACGACGTGACCGGCGCAGGTGACATGGTCCTGGCCATGCTTGCCGCGGCGCGAGCGAACGATGTGCCCTGGGTCGATTCGGTCGCGCTGGCCAACGTCGCGGCCGGGCTTGAGGTTGAGAAGTCGGGCGTCGTGCCGATCCCGATCGACGAGGTGCTTCTTGCCTTGCTTACGCTGCACCACGACAAGCTCGGCAAAGTCCGCCCACCCGAAGCGCTCTACCGCGAGCTCGAGGCGTACCGCGAGCAAGGCAAGTCCATCGTCTTCACCAACGGCTGCTTCGACATCCTCCACGCGGGACATGTCGCTTACCTCCGCGCCGCGGCAGCCCATGGTGATTTGCTCGTGGTCGGCCTGAACTCCGACGAATCGATCAAGCGCCTCAAAGGCGAAGACCGCCCGGTCAACCACGAGGCCGACCGCGTCATGGTGCTCAGCGAGCTGCAGAGCATCGACTACATCGTCGTGTTCGGCGAAGACACGCCGATCAACCTCATCGAAGCGATCAAGCCGGACGTGCTCGCCAAGGGAGCGGACTACACCCGCGAAACCGTCGTCGGCTACGAGGTCGTCGAAGCCCACGGCGGCCGGGTCGAACTTATCGACCTGGTCGAAGGCCGAAGCACGACCAACATCATCCGCAAGATCTCCCCCGCGGAAGATTAATCACTCCGCGTCTGTCCCCGGCCCCGGTGCAACCGACTCGACATTGAATCTTGTCCGGAGCACCTCGAGGGTCATGTGGCGTGGATCGATCGATTCCAAACGCTCCATCATGCTCTGGGCTGCGCCTCGGTCCCCGCCCTTGAGATACCACAGCGCCGATTCGGCGGCGTAGTCGGCTTCGGTCGGCCGGGCCTTCAGCGCCATCTCGTACTGGAGTCCCGCCAAGACCACTTGCCCGTTCGCCTCGAGATACTCCGCGGTCTCCCGCAACACATCGGGCGAGAACCGCGCTTCGGGCGACAGCGAGTCCAACACCGCGATCGCTTCCATCGGCTCGTCCCGCTCGGAAAACAGGCGGGCCAGCTTCCGGGCATACACCACACGCTGCTCCGCCCACTCCGCGGTCAACGGCAGCTTCGACAGCGCCTTTTCCATCTGATCGATCGCACGGACATCGTCCCCTTCTTCCCCACGCCCGGCGTACACGTCCGACAGCGCGGCATGTGGCTGGTGCAGCGTCGAGTCCAGCTCCAGCACGCGCAGCAGGATGTTGCGGGCCTCATCCCAGCGCTGCGTCTTGAGCAGCACATCGGCCAAAGGAACCAGCAGCACCGGATCGTCCGGGGATTGCTGAGCTGCCAACCGGTGGTGGGTCTCGGCGGCGGTCACGTCGTCGAGCATCATCGCCGCGGTGCCCGCGAGGTTTTGCAGGTGGGCTTCATTCGGGTCGATCATGAGGGCCGCGGCGAACGCGTCGTAGGCCGGCTGGATATCCCCGAGTTGGGCGTGGATCTGGCCGAGCAGTTTCTGGCCGTCACGCAGGCCCGGCTGCTGGGCCACGATCTTGTCGACCGGCTCGAGCAGCGGCTGAACATCCCGCTCGTTCTCGATGGCGGCGCTGAACCGCGCCGCGAGGTCTTCGAGCTGGGTCTGGGCCTCTTCCGGCGACAACAGGGCGGAGGTCGGCAGGGTCGAGCGGTATATCCCAAACATCAGCAGCAGCAACGCCGCCGCAGCCGCGAGAATCAGCAGATTTCGTTTCATAACGCATAGGCTAACCGAGCACGACGCGTAAGCGAGTGCATCGCGTTCACGAGCGGGGTTGCACCTGCTGACGCTTCATGCTCGGATCGTTCGTCTCAGACAACCAGGCGTCATTTCCCGTCCTATACTCGCACCAATGCTCGAACTCTCCCGCACCGTCCGTTTCTGCCTGTCGCCCGACCCCGGCGACGACGACTCGCCACGCGACAACACCTTCGCGTCGTGGCCGGCGATGCGTGGGCTGGGGCGGTACTACGAGGTGCAGGTCGTCTGCCGCGGCCTGGCCGACCCGCAGACGGGCTACTTCATCAACATCAAAGAAATCGACACGGCGGTGCGTGACCACGTGTTGCCCCGGATGCGCCGTGCCATAGCCGACGAACAGGCCGCGATGAACGTCGCGATGGGCAGCCTGATGCGTGACCTGTTCACCGCCCTCGCCCCCGCCCTGAACCACACGGTCCACCACTTCGCCCTGCAGCTCACCCCGACGCTCGCCCTAGTCATCGAGAACCAAGCCATGGACACCATCCTCATCAAGCAGCAGTACGAGTTCTCCGCCGCCCACCGTTTGCACGTCCCCGAGTTCGATGACGAACAGAACCGCCAGACCTTCGGCAAGTGCAACAACCCCGCCGGGCACGGCCACAACTACCGTGTCGAGGTCGTGGTCGGGGCGCCCATCGATGCCCACGGACAGACCGTCTCTCCCGCGGCGCTCGACGCGGTGGTCGATCAGCACGTGATCGAGAGGCTGGACCACAAACACCTGAACGTGGACGTGCCCGAGTTTGCCGAGCAAAACCCCTCGGTCGAAAACATCGTGCGGGTGGTGTGGGACTACCTCACGCCAGGCCTCGCCGAACTGCCCGATGGGGCGAAGCTCGACGAAGTCAGCGTCTGGGAAACCGGCAAGACGGTGTGCACCTACCGCGGCCCCGAGAGGTAACCGAAACACCTCCGTATTTCGGTGCATCGGGTTACACTGATGGCGTGCATTTCCTCACTCTCCTCGCCGCCGTCGCTGACCCCAACGAACCCACCCCCGAAGAGCGCATGCAGGCGTACCGCTTCGGCCTGATCCTGATCGTGGGTATCGGGATCGTGGGCATCCTCCTTATCGTCGCGATGCTCGCGGCGTGGCGCAACTTCCACAAACGCATCGCTCAACTCGAAGCCGAACGCGACGCGCGTCGAGAGCAAGCCGGCCCCCACACCGATCTCTGGCAAGAGGCCGGCGACCGCGTGGAAGTCGAACCCTCGCCCCGCGATGACTACCAGGACACCGACGACCTCGACGAAGACGAGCTCTACGGCAAGGACTGGGAACCGGGGGATGATGACGACAACCCGGATGACGATAAAGGGTGGTGAATAGCCAAAACACTAATCTGCAACTTCATATACGAGTTCCCATAGTCAATTACCGACCACTATTTGGGCGGCTCTCAAACCAATTAACGGATAGATATACGTAAAACTCGTCTGAATTATTGTCAGCCCAATCAACGTCGACCAAAACCACCCTCCGGAACGTACTCCGCCATAAACCGGATTGTTTTGCATTCGGCAGGCCCATCTGCCCGCCATGTCACAGTTCATCAAACCGACTAAAAGCAACGTCACTACAAGTTGGATCGAGAATACTAACCAGACAATAGGCTCTGGCTTTATATCGCTTAATGGGATGATGCAAAGACAGCTGAATGCAAGACAAAACCCGTAAAGAAATGGCATACCAAGTATCCAAGCCAGTAAAACTACTATGGTTAAATGTCGTTTATTGGCGTGCTCCTCAAGCTGCTTGTCATTCCAGTGGCCACCACACTCCGGACAAGTAAAGCCGCCTCGCTGACGAATCGTGGCCCGCATGTCGTACCCACAGCCAGGGCACGGGTACGATTTATCAGGGCTTCGTACGACCTGGTCTTTCCCCGGGATGTCCTGCTCATCAAACATGGGCTTCCGGCTCTCCCTTGTTGTTACGAAGGGTCAATAGCGTTACCACCACCGCTGGTTCGCGCGATACGCCGCAGGCGGAACGCCGACCTGGCGTTTGAAGGCACGGGAAAAATAGAAGCGGTTTGCAAAGCCGAACGACTCGGCGATGTCGTCGATCGTACGATCGGTGAACGTCAGGTCCTGCGCCGCGGCGGCGATGCGACGTTCGGCGATGTAACGGCCCGGCGTCTGCCCGACGACCTGGCGGAACACCTTGGCGAAGTGGTCGGTGCTGTAGTGGCAGAGCTCGGCCAGCTCGTCGTTGCCGATCGGCTCGCCGAGGTTCGCCTCGATGTAAGACAACGCCGGCTCCACCACATGCTGCCCCGCCACGGCGTGCAGCCCCTCGGCCACCTCCTGCTCACCCAACTGGTCCATCCACGAGGCCAGCGCCGCGTTGATCAGCGCGTGGCTTCGCATCCACGTCGCGGGGGATTTGCCCGCACCCTGCTCGTAGCCATCCAGGATCGCATCCCAACTGGACTGCATCGCCGAGTCGAGCTCCAGCGAGACCGGCCGAGGCGCCAAGCGATTGGTCACTCGGGGGGTCCAGCGGGCCAGCTCAAAGTGGCAGACAAACTGCATCAGCTCCCGGCTCGCGTGGTAATCAAACGTCATCCACGCCGGGAGGAAGTGCACATACCCGGGCCCGAGCGGATACCGGTCGCCCTCGACATCCGCCGCTGCGCCGTCGGCGCTGTGGATGTACAGCCGCCAATAGGTGCTGCGCATCCCCTGATACCGCCAACGCGTGCCGATCTGGACGTGGTTCTGCCAGCGTAAGATCAGCCGGCAGTGATTCAATATCTCAAATGGGTCCATGTCATGACTTTCGGATACATGCCCCCATCCAAAACATCCAACACGGAAAAAGATACAAGGTTCTCCCTTCGAGGCATAGCCAAATCGGTGTATCGGGGTATCTTTTGTGTATGTCCCGAAGGTTTCACTTTCCTCTGACGAGCACCCCATGATCACAACCCCTACTCCCGCTCCGGCGGGCCCGACCACCGGGCTCCGGCAGAACCTGCTGTTCCTCTACCTGGCCAACTCCAGCCTCAGCAGCGCGGTCGTCGCGTGGAGCAACTACGACGGCACCACCACCGATCCGCCGGAGATGGACGACCCCGAACCGCCGTACACCTCGGCCCTCGCCGCGATGCGTGACGGCTGGCGTGTCCTCCAGGTTTCGCCGCTCACCGCGCCGCCCACCGGCAGGGAGTTCGACCTGGACTATCTGAAATTCGAAGTCATCCTCGAGAAATTGGAAGAGGTGTCCCTGTGAAACCAACTCTGACCCCCGCCGCCGACACCAACGCCGAGCACGAAGCGATGCGCCAACTCCCCATGACCCAGCGGTCGCTGGGCAAGGAGCACCTGCTCAACTCGTTGCAGATGGCCGACTTCGTTTCGGATGGCTTCCTGCGTTTCGATGAGCTCATCCCCAAGGACCTATGCGAACAGCTCATGGAAGAGCTCAACGCCGGCCTGTACGGCCCCTACGAAACCGAAGGTGCACAGTGGGACGAGATCTGGCCCGAGCCTTTGGCTGCCGGCAAGATTTTCCGCCTGCCCGCGGTGCGCGGCATCATCGAAAGCCTCGTCGGCCCGCACCCGCGCTACGACCACCACTGCCCCCACATGCGCAAGGGCCCGGACAACGGCCACCAGGGCCTGCACCAGGACGCCGAGATCGACCCACGCTCGTCGGGCTTCGATATCCAGATCTCGCTGTTCCCCCACGACATCGGCCCTGACATGGGCGGGACGCTCTTCGTCCCCGGCTCACACTTCCGCAAGGTGCACGTCTCGACCATCGGCCGATACCAAAACGTGCTTGGCCAGGTCCAGACCGTCTGCAAGGCCGGCACCATCGTGTTCTGGCACACCGACCTCTGGCACGCCGGCCGGGCCAACCGCACCGACAGCAAACGCTACATGTTCAAGCTCCGCCTCAACCCCATGGTCCGCCAGCTCAAGCTGTGGAACACCGATGACCTGGCCGACCCCGAGACGATGAAACAGGTCGTCCCGATCCTCCGCCGGTCCCAGCCGTGGATGGGCGTGGAAAACCGCATCGAGATGATGAACCGCGTCAAGCTCTGGCGCGAGATCACCGGCGACCCCACGTTCGACCTCAACATGTACTGGACCCGCACCGGCAACACACCGGGCCAGGGCTACACGCCGCTGCCGGGTTGATCCGGCTCAAAACCCACTGCTCCTCCAAGCCCTCGGTCGCCTCGATCGAGGGCTTTTTCGTTTCCCGCTGAATCTCGTACACTGTTCGGCCCAGAATCCCCGAGAGAAAACGCTATGACCCTTCAAATCGCCAACCTCGCCGGCGACGGCATCGGACCCGAAGTGGTGGACCAGTCGTTCGCTGTTCTCGACGCCGTGGCCCCGGCCGTCGGCCTCGACTACGCCCGGACGGACTTCCCCTTCTCCGCGGCCCACTTCCTCGACACCGGCCACGTGCTGACCGACGAAGACATCGCCACGCTCCGCGGCTACGACGCCATCATGCTCGGCGCCGTCGGCGGCCAGCCCAACGACCCCCGCCTCGCCGGCGGCGTGATCGAGAAGGGCATCCTGCTCAAGCTCCGCTTCGACATGGATCAGTACATCAACCTGCGTCCGGTCAAGCTCTACCCCGGCATCGACACGCCGCTGAAGGACAAGACCTCCAAAGAGATCGACTTCGTCTGCGTCCGCGAGAACACCGAAGACCTCTACTGCGGCCTCGGCGGCATCATGCGTAAGGGCACGCCCCACGAAGTCGCCAACCAGACCATGGTCGCGACCCGCCACGGCGTCGAGCGCTGCGTCCGCTACGCCTTCGAGACCGCCAAGGCCCGCAAGGCTGCCGGCTACCGCGGCCACCTGACGCTGGTGCACAAGACCAACGTCCTGAACTTCGCCGGCGAAACCTGGCTGCGCACCTTCAACGAGGTCGCCGAGCAGTACCCCGAGATCGAGACCGGCTACCACCACGTCGACGCGTGCTGCATGTTCATGGTCGCCAAGCCCGAGGTGTACGACGTCGTGGTCGTGCCCAACATGTTCGGCGACATCATCACCGACCTCGGCGCCGCCATCGCCGGCGGCATGGGCATCGCCAGCTCGGGCAACCTCAACCCCGACGGCACCGGCCCCTCGATGTTCGAACCCGTCCACGGCAGCGCCCCCGACATCGCCGGCCAAAACATCGCCAACCCGATCGCCGCGATCGACTCGATGGGCCTGCTTCTCCGCGAAGTCGGCCGGATCAAGGGCAACGACGCCGCGGTCAAGGCCGGCGATAAGATCGGCGCCGCCGTCCAAACCGTCACCCCCAACTTCGCCGGCAAATCGCTGGACCGCTCGGGTTACTCGACCACTGAAATTGGGCAGATGGTCATCGACGTGCTGTAATCAAACTTCCGTCAAATACAAAACCCGCAGGTGCCAAACAGACACCTGCGGGTTTTTTCGTTTCGCCTATCACTAATCGAGCGGCGGTGGAAACCACCTTCAGAGAAGAGTTGCGGCCAGCCGTACTCTCTGTCATTAGGCCTATTTCACCGTGTCGGCTCGATATCGTAGCCCGCCTCGGCGAGTTGTTTCTGGATCGCCTGTAACACCGCGTCGCCCAATGTCGCTTCACCCGCTGATTCGCTTCGCCGTTTGCGTTCCTCGGCGACAAAAGCTTCACGCTTCGAGGTTGCCTCGGCGATCTGCTTCTGGAGCTCGGCTCGCTTCTCCGCGTTTTCCTGCACAAACGCCCACCGCTCGTCCGCATCCATGTCTTTCATCGCTTCGGGCAAGGCCTCTTCTTCCAGCTCGGCAAAACCGTCCGCATAGACCCGGCCGCCAAAGCCGCCGCCGAAACTGTCGACCAGGTCACGGCCAACGTTGCTGTAGGCATCCGACGCCTTGGCCTTCGCCCGCTCCAACGCGATACTCTGGCCCACCGACGAGGCGTTGCTGTCTTGGGCGACCTGGTTGGCGCTATACATATCCGCCTCTTCCCCGTACCACAGGTAGGTCTCGTTCAGCTCCGCGTTGAGTTTGATGATGATGTGATCGTGGGGGGACTCGATATCGATCACCACGCGGTCCTGGTCGATGTTGAGGTACTCGCCCTCAGCCACGCGGGCACCCATGTTCCATTGCCCCTGCAGACCCGCGTCGTAGGAGCCGCAGTGGATCGTGTTAACGATGACGCCGTTTTCGATCGCGCGCTTGCACGCCTCGGCCGGGTCGACGCTGCCCTGGGTGAACGGCTCGTTGCCCGCGATGAAGATCGTGCGGTAGGCGTTGGGTTCCTGCGACCAATCGAGGCGGGTGATTGCTTCGTCGATGACCTGGCCGCAGTACTCGTCGCCGCCGTTGGTCGTCAGCGCAAAGAGCGCTTCGGAGACGGCATCCAGATCGTCGGTGAACGGGACGACCTGGCGGAGGTAGCCCTCGGTGGCGGGCAGGCTGGTGTTGCCGTATTCGAACAGCGCCACGCGCAGGTGCGGGGTCTGCCCGGCTTTCTTGGCGGCGGCGAACTGGCTGACGATCGACCAGAGTTGGCTGCGGGCCTGATCGATCAGGCCGTCCATGGAGTTCGAGGTATCCAGCAGGATCGCCAGATCCACTGCGGGGCGGACACCCGCGAAAGGCGGCGTCTGCGGCACGGCCTCGGGGGGTGCAGGGACGATGGGGTGGACCGGCTTCTCAATGATGATGGTGACATCGTCTGCGCCTACCAGCGGTGTGAGTCCGAGGCAGGCACCCAGCAAACATCCCGAAACCAACCCATACGATCGACGACGTGAGAATTTCATAACCGGGCTCCTGTGCTTGGAATAGACAGTGTCAACCCGATGTCAGACGCACCGGTAACGCTGGAGTTCCCGGGGTCGAGCAAAATTTATGGAACCTGTAAGAGCCGATGAACTCGGCCCCAGCCTTACTGCAAGTTGTAACCCAGATCGTCAGGCTGATAATTGAACTCGAGACGCACGGCCTTAGTGATCCCCCAAAGATTGACGGGCCAAGAGGAGGCGTAAGGCTCCAGGAGTTTGGCGCTGCCGTCGGCGAAGGTGTGGGTGGCTCCGCTGTCGTGGCGGTCCTGAACGAGAATCGAGACCGGATCAAATTCGTCGAAAATGTCGACGTGGAAATGATGAGCAAGTGAAAGCCCGGACTTCTTCTCACTGAGCGTGGCGGTCGCCGACGGTTCAGTCAATAGGTCTTGGGGCAGTGACCAGCGGTCACGCTGATTAACCCAGTTCCGTGAATTGGCCTTGTAGTCGTTGAACCCGTTGAACACGTAGCTCCGGTCGATCGCTTCGTCGGGCATCCATCCGCCGTAGGTCGGACCAACCGGGTCTTCATCCGCCGGGCAGACAAATTCAGGGGCATCCACGCGCGGATAGAAACGCTTGTAGTCTTGTTTGTAGACCGTCATGCTCATGCTGATGGTGTGAAGCTTGCTATTCGCAGCTGCCACCCACGACTTGGGCCGGGCCGGCTTGAGCGGGGGCAACTCGATCCCCTGGAGCTCTTCTCCGTTTTGGGTGTAGGTAATAGTCGGCTCTGATTGCGCGTAGACCGCTCCTGCCGCCGTGGTCGGGAGTCGGCTGGGGTAGTTCCCCTTGTTCTCGATCGTGTAGGTTTCGATGGCAACCATCAGTTGACGCTGATTCGAGAGACATGCCCCCGCCATCGCGGCACGGCGGCTCTTGCCGAGGATTGGCAGTAGCAGCCCCATCATCAACGCAATCAGGCTGATGACGACCAGCAATTCAATCAAGGTAAAGCCAGGCCGTGTTGACGGCGTTTCCAATCCTGTATTTCGCATGCCCATCGGAACCCTTCCCGGATGTTGTTTATCTCTCTACAGACTTCATTAAATTACATCATTTTTCTGATTTGGGATAGAAAAACAGAAATTTAGCACATATCGGGTTGCAAACCCGCGGCGTCTAGCCTCAACACCAAAAGTGTGTTTCGGCACTCGCCAAGGTAAAATTAGGCTATTTGGCATCGCCTTCATCCCCGTTCCGCTCTCGTTCCACCTGCTCGGCCCGCTCCTTGAGCTGCTCGATCTTCTCAGAGATTTGCGGCTTCTGGTCGGAGTCTGCCTCGCGGAGCTCGCCCTCAAGTCTTTTGATTTTCTCGGCCAGCGTCAGGACTTCTTTTTCCTTCTCCGACGCGGCTTCGGCCTTGTCGAACGCCACGTCTTCCGCGGTGGCCTTGGGCGTGACCCGGTCTTTTTTCCGCACCGATTCGGGGATTTCGGAGCTGTGGTTGGGCTGGGGCCGTTGGACCATGAAGGTCGGGGACATGATCTCGATCTCGTTGCCGTGCAGGGTATCGAGCACCGCGTTGTGCAGGCGTGAGCGGGTGGTCAGCATCTGCTGCGGGTCTTTGAGCAGGCCGCTGACCCGATAGGTCACACTGAAATCGTTCAGAGCCATCACCCGAACGAACGGCTCACCCAGGCCGATCTGCCGCGCCGCCGAGAGCAGCAGCGGTTCGACCACGGCGTGGTGGACGCCGTAGCCCAGGCCGACCTCCGCCGAGACGATCGTGCCCGACGCACGGACCACGGTGTAGGGGTGGGTGATGAGGTGCAGGTTGGGCAGGGTGGTGAGGTCGCGGTCTTCGGTCTGGATCTCGGTGTGCATCAGCCCCCGCTCGGTGACCCGGCCGAAGTGATCGCCGATCTTGAGGAAGTCGCCGACGTGAAAGCTTTTGGTCGACCGGAGCATGAAGCCCGCCATGGCGTGGGCGACGAATGTGGTCGACGACAGGCCGATGACCGCTGTGGTCACCAGGCCAACCAGCGACAGGAGCTGTTCACGGGTCGAGACGGGCAACGGCAACGCGATGATCGTCAGCACCACGCACACCGCGACCACCGCAAGCAGGACAAGCTGCCGCGACCGCCTCGCTTCGTAACCCAGAAGCGGGTCGCGTCGCAGCAGGGCCCAATGGGCAAACGTGACCGTCAACGCCATCGCCAACAGCACCGCGGTGAAGGGGAGAGCCTTGGGGATCAATTGGAGCAGTTGGTCGAGCATGGCCTAATCCTCAGTGTAAAGCATCACAAGGCGACACCGAAGTAACACGTTGTCATTCCCCGGTCACCGTCACCACCAACCGGCGCGTGTGACGAGCATCGCGGTGCTCCCACAAGAACAACCCCTGCCACGTTCCCAGCAGCAACCGTCCATCCGCAAACGGGATCGTCTCGCTGGTCCGGGTCAACGCCATCTTGATGTGCGACGGCATATCGTCCGGGCCCTCGGCGGTGTGCACGAAGTACGGCTCGTCTTCGGGCACGAGCCTCGACATGTAAGCTTCCAGGTCTTGGCGGGCCGACGGGTCGGCGTTCTCCATCAACACCAAAGAACACGACGTGTGCTGGCAAAACACGTTAACCGTCCCCGTGCTCAGGCCCGAGTCGCGGAGGATGTCGCGGACCAGGTGGGTGATCTCGGTCGTGCCTTGGCCATGGGTGGTCAGGGAAAGGATCGATTGGTGCATCTGATGAAACTCACTCACTCGCGTTTCTGAATATCAATAAGCTATCCACGCTTTGATAGGTTGACGTATTCAACAGGCAACCCCGTGATTTCTGCAAAGCGGCGCGCAGTCCGCTTGACGTTAATTCGCATCATTTTGGCCTGAGAGTAGACGTGAAACACCTGACCTGAGACCACTACCTTGATTTCCTGCATCACGTGCCGCGTGTTGCTGATACTAAGCTGACCTTCGAGCACGATGAGCCCATCGACTTGATCCAAAGGCCATGTCTTACGCGCGATCCGGCTATGAAGTGTTTGATCCTTCAGGTTCGCCGATAACCACGGGCCTCTCTGACGCAACACATAGTGTGTGCCCGCATAAATACTCAACATAACTGACACCGTAAAAACGCCCATCAGCTTTATCCAGAACAACATTTCTTCAGGCTCTGACATCCACTTATTCGCCGCCCAACCCGCAGCGATGAAAATCGCACCGACTACAGCAGACGACACGATGGCAGACACAACCATCCGTCGGCTTGGTTGTAACAAGCAATCAGAACCGTCATGAAAAACCTCCGCCCAGATAAAATTCGTGGCGGAGGTTCCCTGTATATGAAGTTGCGCCGGATCAAACTCGATTCTTTTCCGGTGTGGAATTAGCGATTCACTGACCGGCATTTAAAACTCCGTTTACGCCTGGGTGGAAGGCCCGGGCTCGGTATCCTGCTCTGCTTTAGGTTTTGCCGATTCCGATGGAGTCTTTTTCGCCGGCTCGGCCTGGACCTTACCCAGCACCTCGGGCAGGTCGATGCCCGCCTGGTCGGCCAGTTCGTGGATCGGGGGCAGCGAGCCGATGAGGCCTTTGAGGAAGTTGCCGGTCGAGCCCGTGGAACCGTCGCCGTTTCCAGGGGCACCCGAGTCCCAGACCGTGATCTTGTCGATCTTGAGGTTCTGGATCGCCTTGACCTGCTCGGCCACCAGCTCGGGCAGCTTCTCGATGATCAGCAGGCTCGGGGCCAGGTCCGGGCGGGACTGGCAGGCCTCGATCAGGTTGTGGTAGCCCTGGGCCTTGGCGTCCAGCACCTTCCGCAGACCCTCGGCCTCGGCGTTGTACTTGGCCAGCACGGCGTCGGCTTCACCCCGGGCCACGCGTCGGACACGCTCGGCCTCGGCCTCGGCGTTGATCTCGATCTGTTGCCGTTCGATCATCTCACGGGCGATGACCTCTTTTTCCATCCGGGCGAGTTCTTCTTCTTTCTCGGCAATCAGGACGTCTTTGCTCGCGTTGGCCAGGGCCACGTCACCGCGGCGGCGGGCTTCCGCGCGGGCCTCGGCGAGCGTCGCTTCGTAGGCCGCCATCTCGGCCTTGGACTTGTTTTCGCCCTCGACCGATGTGGCTTCGAGTGCCGCGACGCGGATCCGCTGATCGGCCTCGGCCTGCTTCTTGCCCTGGATCGCGATGGCGTTCTGCTCGGCGATCGCGATCTCTTGTTCACGCTGGGCGTTCGCCTCACCGCTGATGCCCTCGGCCTCGAGCGCCGCGGTGCGGATCCGCTGGTCACGCTCGGCCTGCTTCTGGCCGATATTCGACGCGGCGACCTGCGCCGAGACTTGGACTTCACGTTCCTTGTCGGCGTTCGCGGTGCCGATCGCGCCTTCGCGGTCCGCGTTGGCGGTATCGATCTTCGCCTGGTTGATCGCCTCAGCCGCGGCCTTCTTACCGAGTGCTTCGATGTAGCCGCTCTCATCCGTGATGTCACGGATGTTCACGTTGATCATGTAAAGACCAACTTTATTGAGTTCGAAGTTCACGTTTTTGTTCACGAGGTCCAGGAACTTCTCACGGTCCTGGTTGATCTCTTCAATCGTCAACGTCGCGATGACCAGACGCATCTGGCCGAGGATGATGTCGCGGGCCTGGGCGGCGATCTCCTGATCCCGCAGGCCCAGCAGACGCTCGGCCGCGTTGTTCATGATGTCCGGCTCGGTGCTGATACCCACGGTAAACGTCGAGGGCACACCCACACGGATGTTCTTCTTCGACAAGGCGCTGGTCAGCTCAATATCGATGGTCATCGGTTCGAGGCTGAGGAACGCCCAGTCCTGGATCACCGGCCAGACGAACGCACCGCCGCCGTGCAGCGCCTTGGCGGCGCGTTGCCCACCGACCTTACCGTAGATCACGAGGATGCGGTTCGAAGGGCAGCGCTTGTAGCGCTTCACCACGAACGCGAACGCGGCAAACGCAACGAGTACGATCAGCGCGATCAGAATAAGTGGGCCGATACGCAGGCCCTCGGTGACCTCGTCGAACTGAGCTAGCGTCAATAAATTTAATGCAGTCATGTAATAGACCCCTGGTTAAAACGTGGATTGGATTTTCAGATGCTTGAGCTTATGGGCAATCGCCGTCGCAGGGCTGAAGGATGTTGAATACGGAGTCCCGTTGCTGCGGCGGGGTTAACCGCCGGCCTGTTGCACGATCAGGGTTTCGTCGTCACGTGCATCAACAACGGTGATGTCCTTGAACGCTTCGATCGCAGCGCCATTGGAGATCGCGTTCACAATCATCGATCGGCCCGACACGCTGACACGCACCTGGCCGCTGCCTTCGCCCTTGGCGGGGATCGCCATATAGCACTGGCCGGTCCGCCCAACGGCGGTCTTTACGTCGTACGTCACGTCCTGCGTCAGCCGTTTAGCGCCAAACATCAGGCTCGCCGAGAGCAGCATGAGCAGGAACCCGAAGCCACCCGCCGCAAAGGCTGCGGGGGTCGGGGACAGGTCCCAGTCGACCCGAGCGATCAGGCCCATCCAGCCCGCGCCCATAAAGAACGCGGTGAGCGAGAGCAGCGAGATCAAAGGAAAACCGCCGCCGTGCTCGAGTTCGCCGGTGTCGAAGTCCATCTCGTCACCGATACCCAAGAGCAACGAGAGGCCCAGGCGCAGAACGAACAGGGCGGTGCCCGCCAGGGCGAGCGCGGCATAGATCACCGCGTCAACGCCGAAGTCGAGTCGTAGGTTTTGCCAGTCCAGAAGCAGTTCGAGAAATTTCATCAAGAGAGGTGTCCCCTAAAATTAAGACACCCAAGGATACCAGCCCGCCGGTTCGCAGGCATGCGAATTCCGAGGCAAGAACTCCTCGGCCTGCCGCAACTCGGCGGTTATCTTGTTACTTGATGAGATACGACCGACGACCCCAAGACCCGGGATTGATCCGCGAGACGCACAAGCCGATCCGCAACGTGCTGCGCGTGGTCGGGCCGATGGTTTTGGTCGCCGGTTTGACATTCATGGCTATCGGGTTGGTTAGTTTTTTTTCCGCGTTTGGAGGGTCCGGCCCCCCGAAGTATTTCTGGTGCTGCTTTGTGGGGATGCCGTTGATGTTCTTTGGCACGGTGATCACCGGTGCCGGGTTCATGTCTTCATTGCTTCGGTACCAGGCCAGCGAGATGGCACCGGTCGGCAAGGACACGTTCAACTACCTGGCTGAGGAAACCAAGCCCGGCGTCCACGCGGTCGTATCCACCGCCGCCGCCGCGCTGAAGGAAGGCCTGACCGAAGACATCCCTAAACCGACAACGCAGGAGAGCGTTGACTGCCCGGCCTGCAACGACCCGAACGAGCCCGACGCGAAGTTCTGTGACCAGTGCGGCACCGAACTCCCGCGCCAACAGCCGACCGAGATCAAGTGCTCGTCTTGCCAAACGGCCAACGACTTCTCCGCGAAATTCTGCGACAACTGTGGCCGGAGTTTGGCGCAACCCTCATGACATTGGGGTGGCTTTGGACTCACGCCCCGGCATGAGCTGAGGAATACCGCCGCCCCTTCCAGGCGTTGCCCTTGGTGTGGTACTGCCACACGCTCGCGGCAATGATCAGGGCGTAGATGGCGCTTCCGATCGGTAGCGTCCAGGCGTAAGGCCAAGGCATACTCATCAACTTCCGACCCGCGTTGAGCGCCCGCGCCTGCCACGCGACCGTCAGCAGCGAGACCACCAGCGTCACTCCCGGCAGCCATCCTGGCACCACCGCCAACCACAACGCGCTGGCCAACACATACAGCACCGGGCCGACGTTAAGCAGCAGCGTGGCGAGTATCACCCCGGCCGCGGCCCACCACTTGTGGCCTAGCCCCGCGTAGGCGTTCTTCGTCAAGCCCTCCCACATGTCGGCCCATCCGTTGTACATCCGGCACCACTGCAACTCCCCGGCCGTGGCGACACGGTGTCTGGCCCCTGCGGCCTTGAGTGCCGCCCCGATCTTCAGGTCTTCCACCATCTCACCCTTGACGGCGGTGTGCCCGCCGATGTCGTCGTAGAACTTCTTGCGCACCAGGATGAACGCGCCACCCGTCAGCGCTACCGGCGAGTCGGGGTCCATCGCTTTCTCAAACGGCAGCATCAAACCCAACGCAAGGACCAGTTGCAATTGCACGATCGCTTCACCGGCACTGCCAAAACGGAGGGTCGGCGTAACGCCCAGCAGGTCCGCGTCGTGTTCCTGAGCGTGCTCGATCGCGGTACGCAGGAGCCGAGGGTGCCAATGGATGTCGGCGTCGGTGAAGCAGAGCCACTCGATATCGGATTGCTGATTCCGGAGTTCGGATTGGAGCGCTTCGTAGCCCCGATGCACCGCCCAGCACTTACCCATCCAACCGGGTGGGGGTTCTTGCTCGTTACGAACCACCAGCAGCTTGGGGTAGCGCTCGGATAGCTCGGCGGTGATGGTGGGGGTGTCGTCGGTGCTGGCGTCGTCGATGAAGACCACACGCAGGTTGGGGTACTCCTGCTCGCACCACTCGGGGATGACCGTGGGCAGGTGGTCGGCTTCGTCTCGGCCGGGCGACAACAACGCGACGCCCGGCAGGGCTTGGGCATGTTGGTGGGTGTCTTCGCTTTCCGGGTCGCCCGGCTGGGGCAGTTGATAGCGAAGTGATTTGCCGAAGCCGCCGTAGTTGATGTACGCCCATACCAGTGCGGCCAGTCCCGCGACGCCGGACAGCAGGATGGGGAGCCAGACGAGCATAAAAAAACGCCTCCGAACGGAGCCCGCGGTTTGTCCCCCAAACCGCTTTCGGCCTCGCCACCATCGTAGGCGGCGGCAAGACCAGTTGGCTCAACGCTCGAAAGGCGTTCTAGATCCCGGTTCCTCCCATTGGCCGGGACCCCCGGGCCCCACCCGCCACCCCCGCGTTAACGGGGGTTGCGAATGCTTGTGTCGGCGTGATGCTAGATCGTGCCGTAGAGATATTCCTCCAATGCTGCGATTTTCATTTCCTGACCGTTGAGTTCCCAGGCGTTGAGGTCGCCGATGGAGATCAGGCCGATGAGTTTTTCCTGGGCATCCAGCACCGGGAGGTGACGGATGCGTTTTTCCATAAAGATGTTGCGGGCGCAGTCGATCTCGATATCCGGCGAACAGGTCACCACATCGACCGTCATAACATCGCCCACCGGGGTGACCGCAGGGTCACGCTGGTCCGCCACGATGCGCCGCAGCACGTCACGCTCGGTGAACATCCCCTTGACGCGGTCATTTTCCAACACCACCAAGGCCCCGATCTTGTGCTCATTCATGAGCTTGGAAGCGTCCAGGGCGCTGGCCTCGGGCCCTACGGTAAGGACCGCCGCGCCCTTACGAGAAACAATTGTTTGCACATTGGCCATGTGTAAACCTTTCGGAAAGCAAGATGTGTTTACTTATCTGCGCTGAAAAGCTGAAAATGAATAGAGACGAAACAAGAAGTGAGACTAAATTTTGACGCCGAGAATCGGCGGTGATATGAGCAGGCGAACGTCCCCATGTTAAGGTTGTCATAGGTCTCAATGCAAGGATTTTTTCGTCACAATCACTTTGGCGTTATCGGACATTTTGTCGCAATGGTTTTGTGTGGCTCGCGTTTGCCTAAATATCGCTCCCCACAATTGGCCGGTAAGCCCCTGTTTTGTAGGTATTTGCTGCTAGGCACCTCTCTGTGTCTCTGCAGTTTATTGGCGGGATGCGGCGAAGACCGGCGGAAATCTGACGTACTGTGGGTCTCGGCGGCGGCGAGTTTGGGGCCCGTTCTCGAATCCCTTCGTCTCTCGATCGAAGGCGAACTCGGCGTCGAACTTCAGCTCAATCTGGCCGGCTCGGGGACGTTGACCCGGCAGGTGCTCGAAGGAGCTCCGGCAGATCTTGTCATCCTCGCCCACCCGCAATGGATGGACCCGCTCATCGAGGCACAACGCGTTTTGCCTAGCGACATCGAAGACGTGGCGGGGAATCGTCTGGTGATCGTCGGGCGGGGTGAGCCCATCGAACTCGCTCAACTCCGCGATCCGCGATTTGCCCGAATCGCGATCGGCGACCCCGCCTCGGTCCCGGCCGGGCGTTACGCGGAGCAGGCGATCCGCCACGCCGGGGTATGGGACGAGGTCGAACCGCGTCTGATCCCCACAGCCGACGTCCGGGCGGCGCTTCGCTACGCGTTGTCCGGAGACGTCGGTGCGGCGGTGGTCTACCGCAGCGACCTCACGGGTATTCAGGATGGCGACGGTTTCGGCGTGCTGTGCCTCGTCGATCCGGCCGGCCACGATCCGATCGTCGTCACGGCGGGCGTCGTCGATGGTTCGCCCGGCGGAACGCGGCTTCTGGAATGGCTGCGCCGCGAACCCGCCCAACAACGCATGGCCGAGGCGGGATTCGATTCGGTGCCGCGCTGACCTGCTATCGTCGTGGTGATGGATGTCGGAGCAATCATCTCGGCGGTCGGCTTGTCGCTGCTCTGCGCCTCGGCGGCGGTGGTGTTGTGCCTGGCCCCCGGCGTCGCGCTGGCGTTGGTCCTGGCCCGGCGGTCGTTTCGCGGCAAGGGGTTGGTCGAGTTGGTGGTGATGCTGCCGGTGGTCGTGCCGCCGGTGGTCACGGGGTACGTGCTCTTGAAGCTGCTGGGCAACTCCGGGCCGTTGGGAGGCGTGTTGCCCGGGGACGGGGTGGTGTTCACCTGGGTCGGGGCGGCGATCGCCCAGGCGGTGGTGGCGTTTCCGTTCCTGGTGCTGACGCTGCGGGTGGCCTTTGCGGGGGTGGACCGGGACCTGGAAAAGGCGGCCCACACCTTTGGGGCGGGGCGGTGGCGGACGTTCTGGAGCGTGACCCTGCCGTTGAGCTGGCACGGGTTGGCGGCGGGTTGCTTGCTGGCGTTCGCCCGTGCGCTGGGCGAGTTCGGAGCCACGATCATCGTGGCGGGGAATATCGAGGGGCAGACCCGGACGCTGCCCTTGGCGATCTACGCGTCACTTCAGCGCCCCGGCGGCGACGCGACCGCGGCGGGGTTGGCTGTCATCGCGGTGGGCTTGGCGTTTGCGGCGCTGGGATTACGGAAACTGTTGGGCGGTGGGCCGACGCGTTGGTGAGCGCGAGGAGTGAGGAGTGAGGAGTGAGGAGTGAGGAGTGAGGAGTGAGGAGTGAGGAGTGAGGAGTGAGGAGTGAGGAGTGAGGAGTGAGGAGTGAAAATCTTACGGGTGCAGGGGTGGAACCCCTGCCGCCCGCCGCACAGGCGAAGGCATCAAAAAAGGTTGCCCTGTTCCTTAGCCGGGGGCTCGGGCTGGGTTTCCTTGACCTCCATCATCTCTTCGAGCAGGTCGTCGATGTTGGCGATCTTCATGTAGACGCTGGCGAAGCGGACGTAGGCGACGTGGTCCAGCCGTTTGAGCTTTTCGACGCACAGCCGGCCGATCTCGGTCGATTCGACCTCTTTCTTGCCGCGTTTGAACAGCTCGGTCTCGATCTCGTCGACCACCGTGGTGAGCTGGTCGGCCTTGATCGGGCGTTTGTACGCCGACTTCTGTAGCCCGCCCATAAGCTTCTCGCGGTCGAAGGGCACCCGGTTGCCGTCGCGCTTGATCACGGTGAGCCGGGTGTTGGTTTCGACGTGCTCGTAGGTCGTAAACCGCTTGCCGCAACGCTTGCACTCCCGCCGACGGCGGATCGAGGCCCCGTGCTCCGCCTCGCGGGAGTCGATGACCTTGTCGTCGTTGGCTTGGCAAAAGGGACAGCGCATAGTGATTGATGATAGATGATTTTTGATTGATGATTTGAAGACAATCAGGCAAGCCAGAGGCGATCTGTTAGGGTTTGATCTTGCGGTAAGCCAACCCCTGGCTACAAAATCATAATTCATCAGTCATCAATCAGAAATCAGCCCCCATGCGTATCGCCTACCTCGGAGACATCGTCGGCACGTCGGGTCGACAGGCCCTGACCCAACAGGTCAAAACCCTGCGTGAGCAGCACGGGGCGGACCTGGTCATCGCCAACGCCGAGAACATCGCCAACGGCTCGGGCATCACCCCCGAGCAGCACAAAAAGCTCAGCGCCGCGGGCGTCGACGGCATGACCCTGGGCGACCACGCCTTCCGCAAGCAGCAGATCAAGAACACGCTCAACACGGTCGACAACCTGATCCGCCCGATCAACCTGCCCGGGCAGGCCTGGGGCAAGGGCTACATGCGGCTGCCCTCGCCGATCGAAGGCGGGCCCGATGTCGTGGTGGTCATGATCATGTGCCGGCTGTTCATGAATTCGGTGCAGGCCGACGACCCGTTCGCAGCGCTGGATCGGTTCCTCGAGTCGCTACGCAGCCAGCCGCCCGCGATCGTCATCGCCGAGATCCACGGCGAGGCCACCAGCGAAAAAATCGCCTTCGGCTGGCACGCCAACGGCCGCGTCGCCGCGGTGCTGGGGTCCCACACCCACGTGCCCACCGCCGACCACCGCATCCTCCCCTCGCCCGGCAGCGACCCGTCGATCCCCGGCGCGCCCGTCCCCGGCCTGGGCAAGGGCACCGCTTACGTCACCGACCTGGGCATGACCGGCCCGCAGGACTCCGTGCTCGGCCGACGCGTCGACCGCGTGGTCCACCACATGTCCACCGGCCTGCCCGCCGCCTTCGACGTGGCCGAGGGCAACCCCGAGGTGCAAGGCGTGCTCGTCGACATCGACCCCGTCTCCCGATTGGCGACTCACATCGAACGCGTCGCGCTGCCCGCGGATGTGAATCAGCCACCGTTTGTCGTCTGATAACCCAAACGGACCCGCCCCAACCCGCACAACCGTTCGCCGCACAACGGCTTCGTCGGAGCAGGCCTTAGCTCGCCGAAATCCGACGAAACACACCGCGGCCGCTCGCCGATACGAGCGTGTGGTCGAAACCATCGCCGACAACCCGCACCCCCAGGGCTCCCGCGCCGAAGCGAAGCTCGATCGAGCCCACCGACGCCGCAACGTGTTGCACAGCCGACTCGCGCTGTTGGTCGTGGTCACCCTTGGCGTGGGCTTCGGCCTGGGCCAACTGCAATTCGTCAACGACCTGAGCACCCTGGCGGTCGCTCTGGGCATGCTGATCGCGGGAAGCCTGGCGCTGTGGTTTGCGTGGTCGGTCATCGCTCGGCCCATCACACGCCTGGCCGACCAACTCGACTCACTCACCCTCGACCAGCGCCAAACCCAGATCCGTGAACTGCCCACCGACCGCGCCGACGAGGTTGGCCGGATGGCCCGCGCCGTGCGCACCCTCGCCGTGAGCCGGATCCGCGACTATTACGACGCCCGCCAACTCCGTCGCACCCTCGACGACCGCGTCACCACCGCCACCAAGAAAGCCGTGAGCACCCTTAGCAAGCTCGCGATGCGTGATGCGCTGACCGAGCTGGGCAACCGCCGATTCCTCGACGCCCACCTCCCGGGGCTGATCGAGGCGTCCCGCGAGTCCGACACCGACCTGCTCTGCGTCATGATCGACATGGACAACTTCAAGCAGGTCAACGATAACCTGGGTCACAACAAGGGCGATGAGTTGCTGGTGCTGCTGGCCGACCTGATCCGCTCGTCGATCCGGCATCACGAAGACCTGGCCATCCGTCTCGGCGGGGACGAGTTCGTCTTGTTCCTCCCCGGGGCGTCGCTCAAACGGGCGGCCGAACTGACCCAACACATCCGTACGCTCTACCGCCAACAAGCCACCAGCCTGCTGGGCCCGGGCTTCCAGATCGATCTGTCGGTCGGCGCTGCTTCGCTCCAGGACGAGGGCTGCCGCGACGGCGAAGAGCTGATGGAACAGGCCGACCAACACCTCTACCAGGCCAAGCGAGCAGGCAAAGGCATCACCTGGACCATGCACGGCCAAGCCGCGGCCTGACCCACGCCTCACCACATATCAGTAAAATCATCCACCGATCTTGTACCGTCTCGGCCCCATCTCATGACTGCCGCTCAACGCCCCCGCTACACGCTCACACTCTCCTGCCCCGACCAGGTCGGCATCGTTGCTGCGGTGTCGTCCTTCACCGCGTCGTTCAACGGCTGGATCGTTGAAGCCGCCCAGCACGCCGACAGCGAGACCGGGCTCTTCTTCATGCGGCAAGAGATCTACGTCGACTCGGTTCCGTTCGGCATCAATGAACTCCGCAAGCGTTTCACACCAATCGCTGAACAGTTCGGCATGATCTGGAAGATCCGTGACCCCGACGTCCCGCACCGCGTGGTGCTCATGTGCAGCAAGCAGGACCACTGCATCACCGACCTGCTTCACCGCTGGTCCACCGGCGACCTGAAGTTTCACCTCTGCGGCGTGATCTCCAACCACAACGACCTCCGCTCGCTCACCGAGTACTACGGCGCGCCCTATCACCACGTCCCGGTCGATCCGAAAAACAAGACCCCCGCGTTCACCCGCGTGGAATCGCTCTGCGAAGAAATGGATGCCGAGACGGTCGTCCTGGCCCGATATATGCAGATCATGCCGCCGCACCTGTGTGAGAAGTACGACGGACGGATGATCAACATCCACCACAGCTTCCTGCCCGCCTTCATCGGGGCCAAGCCTTACCACCAAGCGTTTGAGCGCGGCGTCAAACTCATCGGCGCAACCTGTCACTACGTGACCCCCGACCTCGACGCCGGCCCGATCATCGAGCAGGATGTCGCCCGGGTGACCCACGCCCAGGACCCCGCCGAGATGGTCCGCCGTGGACAAGACGTCGAACGCCTGGTCCTCACCCACGGCCTGCGCATGCACCTCGAAGACCGTGTCCTGCGCTACGGCAACAAGACCGTCGTCTTCGCCTAAACCCGGAGACGAGCTTTGCCCGAACAGCCCAACATCATCCTCATCAACTGCGACGACCTGGGCTACGGCGACCTCGGGTCCTACGGCTCGACCCGCAACGACACACCCCACCTCGACCAGCTCGCCCAAGACGGCATGCGGTTCACCGACTGCTACGCGGTGTCGCCGATCTGCTCGCCGTCTCGTGCGGGGCTGATGACCGGATGCTACCCGCCACGCGTCGGCGTCGAACGGGTCTTGTTTCCCGGCGAACCCATCGGCTTGGACACCTCCGAACAAACCGTCGCCAAGCAGCTCAAGCGCGCGGGCTACGCCACGCAGATCGTCGGCAAATGGCACCTCGGCGATCAGCCCGAGTTCCTGCCCACGCGTCACGGCTTCGACCACTACTTCGGCTTGCCGTACAGCAACGACATGGGCCGACAGGTCGGCCGGGAAGACAGCCCGCCGCTGCCGCTGATGCGTGACGAGACTGTTGAACAGCAACAGCCCAACCAGCGCGATCTGACCGAGCGCTACACCGCCGAGTGCACCCGCTTCATCGAGACGAACCAAGACAAGCCGTTCTTCCTGTACCTCGCGCACATGTACGTGCACGTGCCGTTGTTCGTACCCAAACCCTTCCTCGATAAATCGCGCAACGGCGGCTACGGCGGGGCGGTCGCGTGCATCGACTGGTCCACCGGCTTCATCCTCGACACGCTCAAACGGCTTGGCTTGGAGGACAACACCCTGGTCATCTTCACCAGCGACAACGGCTCCCGCGCCCGGGGCGAAGGCGGAAGCAACGACCCGCTACGCGGCCACAAGCAACAGACCTGGGAAGGCGGCCAGCGCGTGCCGTGCCTCATGCGCTGGCCCGGACGCATCGAAGCGGGCTCGACCTGCGACGCCATCGTCCGCCACATCGACCTCTACCCGACCCTCTCGGCCCTCGTCGGCGTAGACCATCCCAACCCCGACACCCACCCGATCGACGGCGTTGATATCTCGGGCCTGCTCTTCCGGGACGGCACCGAACCCACCAACGACACGATGGCCTACTTCAAGCTCTACCAACTCGAAGCGGTCCGCATGGGCGACTGGAAGCTGCACCTCCGCAAAGAAAATGAAGCCGTCTCGGCACTCTTCAATCTCCGTGATGACCCCGGCGAGCAGCACGACCTCCTCGACCAGCACCCTGACGTGGTCAAACGACTCCGCGCCTTTGCCGACGAGGTCCGCCAGTCCCTGGGCGACTCGGCCATCGGGCAGGACGGCACCGACCGCCGCGGTCCGGGCACCGCCGAAAACCCCAAGCCGCTGGCCGAGTACGACAAGGACCACCCCTACGTCGTGGCGATGTACGACATGGCCGACATGCCCACGATGTGCGGCTGAGCGGGTAAACCCCTTCAGCACCGTCAGCTTCGCGACCGGGATTCAGCCGCTACAATCCCCTCGCTATGGCTAACCAAACCCAATTCGATCTCATCGTCGTCGGCGGGGGCCCCGCAGGCTACGTCGCCGCCATCCGTGCCGCCCAGATGGGCAAGTCCGTCGCCTGCGTCGAGCGTGACGCCCTAGGCGGTGTCTGCCTCAACTGGGGCTGCATCCCGACCAAGGCCCTCATCGCCGGTGCCGAGATGTACTCCAAGATCCAACACGAGGGCGAAGACTTCGGCATCAAGGTCGAGGGCCTGTCCTACGACTGGGACAAGATCATCGGCCGGTCGCGCAGCGTCGCGGGCAACCTCAGCAACGGGATCGGCTTCCTCTTCAAAAAGAACAAGATCACCCACTTCGCCGGCCACGCCTTCATCCCCAAGGCCGGCATGGTCTCGATCTACGACCACGCCGACGTCGACGCCTCGATCGACCCCAAGCGTCCCGCGATCGACCAGGACATGCCCGCCGAGGTCCGCTTCACCTCGAAGCCCAAGTACACCCTCAAGGCCGACAAGATCCTCATCGCCACCGGCGCCTCGCCCCGCGCCCTGCCCGGTGCGCCCTTCGACGGCGAGAAGATCATCACCTCCAAAGAGGCGATGAACCTGCCCGAGAAACCCGAGAAGCTCCTGGTCGTCGGCTCGGGCGCCATCGGCATGGAGTTCGCCTACTTCTACAACGCCTTCGGCACCGAGGTCACCGTTGTCGAGATGCTCGACCGCGTCCTGCCCGTCGAAGACCTCGACGTCTCCAAGGCCGCCGAGAAAGCCTTCAAGAAGCAGGGCGTCAACATCCTCACCGGCCATGTCACCAAGTCCATCGAGACCACCGACGCCGGCATCAAGGCCGTGGTTACCAAGGTCGACGACGAGTCCAAGACCCAGACCATCGAAGCCGACAAGGTCCTGGTCGCCATCGGTGTCCGCGGCCGGTTCGACGGCCTCTTCGAAGACGGCCTCGGCATCGAGCTTTTCAAGGGCCACATCAAAACCGACTACAAAGCTCCCGGCGCCGACTACCAGACCTCGGTCCCCGGCATCTACGCCGTGGGCGACGTCATCGGCCCGCCCTGGCTCGCCCACGTCGCCTCGGAAGAAGCCATCCTCTGCGTAGAACGCATGTACGGCCACGACGCCCCCGACGTCGACTACTCCTCCATCCCCGGCTGCACCTACTGCAACCCGCAGGTCGCCAGCATCGGCTTCACCGAACAGGCCTGCAAAGAACAGGGCATCGAGTACAACGTCGGCAAGTTCCCCTTCGCCGCCTCGGGCAAAGCCCAGGCCCTGGGCGACACCACCGGCTTCGTCAAACTCATCACCGGCAAAGAGCACAACGAGATCCTCGGCGCCCACATGATCGGCGAAGGTGTCACCGAAATGATCGCCGAGATGGGCCTGGCCCGCCGCCTCGAAGCCACCGCCGAAGAACTCATCGCGACCATCCACGCCCACCCGACCATGTCCGAAGCCGTCCACGAAGCGGCCCTGGGCACCGACGGGCGGATGATCCACTTCTAATCAACCATATCGCTTAACTCACTCGCAGTCATTCGAAAGCGTCGCTGATATACCGTTTTCGAAGCGACACCTCCGCGCCGCATGTGTTAACGAGTGAGCAAAACTTTCGGCCTGCTCAAAATCGTCATTCACCGGAATCCGTGTCGTTCCTGCAGAAGTCTGAACAACCAAGTCACGACTTTCCCCTCCAAGGATGACCAAGATCACGCAAACGCCAAAGACGACGGTCAATAGCCAGGAGAGCCAATCGATCGGAATATACAGCTTGCATAACACTGCAGCGGCAATCCCTAGCGACACAAACGCGATGACGAGAACATAGTCTCGTTTCTTCTCAACCGTGATTTCTTCCAGGTCCATCAATTCAAAACAAGCAACGACGTTGCCTGTTTTGTCGGTGTGTACGAACTGGTTGTTTGCCACACGAACCCGGGTCTTCGATAAGGCTTGTTCCATTGAAAGACCAGTTTAACACTCGTCGCAACACAGAAGAAGAACTGAAACGCGGAGGACTATTTAGATTACTCGGTCTCTGTTTTACCCCCAGGAGCCGTAGCTTCTTCCTTAATCACCTCGTGATCCCGCTCGCTGTCGGTGCTCACCTTTACCCGTAGCGATTCGCTCAGGCGGTCGCCGACGTTGGCTTCTTCGTCGATGACGACGTTCGCCCCGGTTCGGGTGAGCAGGTCGACGTAGCGGTGGTAGCGGGCGCGGACGACGATCTGCACCTTCGGGGCCAGCTCGAGGGCCTCGACGATCACCGCCATCGCCAGGTAATGGTCGGGTAGGGTGATGACCAAGGCCTCGGCGGTGTCGATGCTCACCTGTTTGAGCAGCTCCGGCGAAGAGGCGTCGCCGACCATCGCACGCATGCCCGCGTCGCGGGCCGCCTTGATCGACTGCGGGTTGAGGTCCACGACCACCACCGTTGAGCCGGACTGGTACATGCGGTTGGCCACCGCACGGCCCGCCGGGCCGAAGCCGACGACGACGATGTGGCTCGACAGCTCCCGGCCGACCGAGGCGTCGACCCCGCTGCCGATCTTCGCCAGGCCCCACCGGCGGAGTAGCCGTTCGCCCTTGGCCCCGGCGGTGGGCGCGAAGGTCACGAGGTAGGGCGTCAGGAACAGGGTCAGGATCGTGATGCTGACCACCAGCGAGAACATCTGTTCGGAGATGACCTGGCCGTCCTGAGCCGAGCGGGCCAGCACGAAGCTGAACACCCCGACCTGCCCCATGCACACGCCCGCCGCGATCGCGTGGCGGTGAGCCAGCTTGAACACCCGGCCGACGCCCCAGACCACCGTCGGCTTGACCAGCAGCAAAATCCCGAGCGCCACGCCGACCTGCCACCAGTGCTGCACGATCCACACCGGATCGCCCAGCATGCCGATCGACGCGAAGAACATCGTCACAAAGATCGTCTTAAGCGGACCCACATCACCCCGCAGCCGCGGCGCGATGGCGGATTCACCCAGAAAGATCGCCGCGATAAACGCGCCCAGTGCCGGCGACAGGCCCAGCTTGTGCGCGCCCCACGCCGCGCCCAGTGACAGCACGATCGCAAACAGCACCGTGACTTCCCGGTTGCCCGTCGGCGCGTTGAACGCCACGACCCTCGGCACGACATACTTCACCAGGACCACACAACAGACGATGAACCCCGCCACGATGCCGAACTGGCCCACCGTGTGCCAGACCACCTGTCCGACCGTGCCCGTCCCGCCGAGCGCCGCGATGATCAGGACCAGCGGGATCACCGCGATGTCCTGAACCAGGAGGATGCCCAGCGCGAATCGGCCGTGGACCGAGTCGACCTCGCTCCGCCGGGCCAGGGCGGGCATGACCACGCCGGTGGAGCTGAGCGCAAAGATCCCGCCGAGCGCGACGCCCGCGGTGAACGACAGGTTGAAGAGCATGACGATCGCGGTGGTCGCGGCCATGGTCACGACGATCTGCATCACGCCGGTGGCGATCGCTTTGAGCCCCAGCCGTTTGAGCCGAGACCAGGAAAACTCCAGCCCGATCGTGAACATGAGCAGTGTCACGCCCAGGTCGGCGATGGCGGTGATCTGGGCCGGGTCGATCATCGCCCGCAGCACCGCCGGGACCTGCGGCGGGATCGCGTCCGCCCCGGTAATCACGGTGTCGCTCTGCTTCTCTTGGAACCACTGCACAAACCGGCCCAGCACGTTCGGCCCCAGCAGAAGCCCCGCGAGCATGAACCCCACAATCGCCGACTGCTTGAGCCGTTCGGCAATCGACCCCAGCGTCATCGCCAACGCCAAGAGCACGATGATTCCGAATAGGGGTTCCCAAATCGAGGGCACGATCAAACTCCGTTCAAACCCAACTCAAAAACGCGAAGATGTGGGGCGATATCCCAAACTCTGCCACCATCGCAGATGGTAGGGTGATCCTACCATGCCTGATTCCGCGAACACCAAAGCCGCCGCCCCCAAGCCTTCTCGCCGACGCAGGTTGACACGCACGACGTTCCGCTGGCTTTGGCGGGGGATCAAGGTCGTTGCTCTGCTGCTGCTGGTCGCCTTGCCCCTTGGCGTGGGCTGGATCAGCTGGACCAACCACCAAGGGCAGCGAGCGGTCGAGGACGCGGTCCGGGCCGTCGTGGATCAAGGGGAATTCCCACCCGAGCCCGTGGCGATCCCTGCCGAGGAAAACGGGGCCCGACACCTTCGGGCCGCCGCCATCTTGATGTTTGTTAGCGAGACGCGGCATGAGGATTGGCCGGTGTTCGGCATGGCCGACTGGCCAGAGTTCGGCGTCCCCCTCGAAGCCGACCAAATCGAGACCCTGACCCAGATGGTCGAGTTGAGTCGAGACGGCTATCGAGCCATGAAGGCCGCCCGGGCCTACGAATCCTTCGACTTTGATCCCCAAAGAGAATTCGATCTGCAGCAGAAACTGGAGGTCCTCTCTGGCTCTAGGCACTTAGCCCGGTGGTTATCGATCCGCCATCTGCTACTGATTGAACAAGACAAACCCGAGCAAGCGGCCGAGATGGTCGGCGACGTGTTGTTGGTAGCCAAATCCCTGCGGCAAGACGACACCCTCCTGTCGGCGTTGGTCGACCTCTCGATCGTCGCCCTGGGTTTTTCCATGGTGGAAGATTCGCTCAGCCGACAAGAGTTTCCGGATGACGCCCTGGCTCGGATGCAATGCGAACTCATAACCGCCGTCGATGGATGGGACACCCTCAACATCATGAAGCGGGAAGCCCAACGCGATCTCGCCCGATGGCTGGACCCTGACGAAGCCCTGAACCACACGCTCGCCCAAGGCATTTACATCAGCGATGTCTGGGAGCAGGTCCGCCAGACGATCCACGAAGAATTCACCGGCACGCCCTACGAACGCGTCGAAGCCTGGTGGTACGACTGGGCCAACCGGATCGGTTTCGCGTCCTATTGGATTTGCCCCGGCCGCATGCAGCTGCGGATGGTTCGCGAATACGAGTACATGCTTCAGGCGCTAGAGCAAGTCGAAAACGATGGCGAAGTTGACCCCGCCCTACTTGATGAGGTCGACGACACCGAGTTCTATACGCCCAAGGCGGTCGACTCGAACCTGAGGACACTTCGTCAAGGGCGGACCACGTTGTATTGCCACATCTACGGCCTGGAGGCCGAGCGATACCGCCTGCGGGAAGGGGCTTGGCCCACGTCGATCGAGCAGATCCAACTCTCAGACCTGCCGCCGATCGACGATTGGGGCAACCGTCTGGCGGTGACCCGAACCGAGCAGGGGTTCAAGGTGTATTCCTTCGGCAGCAACGGCCGAGACGACAGCGGACTCGACCGGTGGGATGACTACGATATGGCAGACTTCCCGAACGATGAACCCGACGATTGGAATATGACCCTTCTGGACCCCGACATCCGCGGGACACTCGAGCTCGAGGATGAATCGTTCGATCTCAACGGTCTATATTGATGTGGCCACGCTCACATGCACTTGAGAAGGAACCCCATGGCCCATACCCCGTCCACCATGCTCGCCCTCGGCACGCCCGCGCCGGACTTCGCCCTGACCGACACCGACGGCAGCACCGTCTCGCTCGGTCACTACACCGGTAAACCGCTGCTGGTGATGTTCATCTGCAACCACTGCCCGTTTGTCATCCACGTTGCGCCCGAACTCGCCCGTCTCGCCGCGGACTACGGGGACCAGGTTGGCATCGTGGCGGTCCAATCCAACGACGTGGCGAACTACCCCGCGGACGCGCCGGACAAGATGGCTGAGGAAAAGACCAAGCGGGGGTACACGTTCCCGTATCTCTACGACGCCGACCAATCGGTGGCCAAGGCGTACACCGCGGCGTGTACGCCGGACTTCTTCCTGTTCGATGCGGAGCACAAGCTCGCCTACCGCGGCCAGCTCGACAGCACCCGGCCGTACCGCATCAGCAGCGGCAACTACGACGACCGCAACGGCGCCGCCAACGGCGAAGACATGCGGGCGGCGCTCGACGCGTTATTGGCTGGGAAGCCGATGCCCGAGCAGCAGTGGCCGTCGATCGGCTGCAACATCAAATGGATCGCGGGCAACGAGCCGGCCTACTTCGGCTAAGCTCGGCGGATGCCCCTGCTCGAACAACTCGGCACCGCGCATCTTCTCTTCGCGATCGGTGCGCTGGCATTGGGAGCGTTTGTCCAGGGCGCCGCGGGGTTTGGGTTTGGGCTGGTCTCGGTGCCGCTGCTGATCTGGGCGGGACTGGATCTGCATCAAGCCGTTGCCGTGTTGGGGACCACGGTGCTCACGCAGACCGCGGCGGGCAGCTGGAAGTTTCGCAAGCACATCGTCTGGCGCGACATGCCCGGCATGATGGTGGGGCGGATGATCGGCGTGCCGATCGGGCTGGTGATCATGGCCTGGCTCACCGCGGGCGGGGTCGAGCTGATGAAACAAGGCGTGGGGGTGGTGCTGCTGGGAGTAGTGGCGTTGACCGCGCTGTTGCGTCCCAAACCCCGGGAACGGGTCTCGAAGAAATGGGTGCCCGCGGTGAGTCTGAGCAGCGGGGTGCTGAGCGGGACGACGGGGATGGGCGGGCCGCCGTTGGTGTTGTGGGTGGTGTCCCACGATTGGTCGACGCAGCGGACCCGGGCGTTCCTCTGGGTGCTGTTTCTCCAACTCATGCCGGTGCAGTTGGGGTTGATGTTGTGGAAGTTCGGCGGGGAGCTGTGGTGGGCGATCGCGGGCGGGCTGGTGATGACGCCGGTGGTGGTGTTCATGGGCAACTGCGGGGCGAAGGTGGGCTCGCGGTGGTCGCGGCAGACGCTGCGTCGGGTGACGCTGGGGATGCTGGTGGTGTTGGCGGTTGTGTCGATCGCCTCGCCCTGGTTGAGGTAATGTGTGGGCGATGCGCATCCTTGCCCTGAATCCGTACCACACCGGCAGCCACAAGGCGTTTCTCGAAGGGTGGATGGCACACTCGCGCCACGACTTCGAAACGCTGACGCTGCCGGGTCATCATTGGAAGTGGCGGATGCGGCACGCGGGGGCGACGTTTGCGGCAGAACTGCTGAGCGCTAAGCCGCAAGCGGCTTTGGGGGGCGTGAATGCGGTCTGGTGCACGTCGATGCTGGACCTCGCCAGTTTCTACGGGTTGTGCGACCACCGGTTCCGCTCGTTGCCAGCGATGGTGTACTTCCACGAGAACCAACTGACCTACCCCACCCGCCACGACGACCCGCGCGATCAGCACTTCGCGATCACGCATCTGACCTCTGCCCTCGCGGCGATCCAGCGTGCACCCGGCCTGAGCCCTTCGATCGGGTGGAACTCGGCGTATCACCGCGACGGGTTCCTGACGGCGACGTCGAAGCTGTTGCAGAAGATGCCGGGCCGTGAACTGGACCACCTGCCGGACATGATCCACGACGCATCGGTGGTGCTGTCGCCCGGCGTCCAGCTCGGCGATGCTCCGGATACCGTCGAAGCCACTCGTTCTGAAAGGGATGAGCTCCTGCACATCCTGTGGGTCGGCCGGTGGGAACACGACAAAGACCCCGATGCGTTTTTCGCAGCGCTCAAGAAACTCAAGAAGCGCGGGGTGCGGTTCAGGTTGAGCGTGTTGGGCGAGTCGTTCAAGCAGGTGCCCGAGTGTTTCGCCACGGCCAAGAAACGGTTTGCTGACGAGATCGTGCGCTGGGGCTACCAGGATTCCCGGGCCGAGTATGAGGCGGCGCTGCGGGAGGCGGATGTCGTGGTGTCCACCGCGCGGCACGAGTTCTTCGGCATCGCGGTGGTGGAAGCGGTGGCTGCGGGATGCTTCCCGGTGTTCCCACACCGGTTGGCGTACCCGGAAGTGTTCGGCGAGGACGAGCGTTTTTATTACGACGGGACACCCGATGGGTTGGCGGATCATCTGATGCGGATGAACGTGGGTGATCTCCCCGGTCTGGATCACGCAGTGGTCGAGCGGTATCGGTGGGAGCACGCGGCGGAGCGATTGGATGCGGCGATGGCGCGTTTGGGGGGTGGGCATGCGGGCTGAAGCCCACACGCCTGTTGCGCCCATTTGATCTGGTCAGGCTAGAAGGTCGATCCAGGCGGCGCTGCGTTGGAGGTGTAGGGCCAAGGCGTGAGGGGTTCGAGACGTGCGGGGGTCGACGGCGGTGCGGTTGGCGCCGTCTTGGATCAGGCGTTTGGCGACGTCGAAGGCAGGGTCGCCGAGGGCGACGCAGCGGTGCAGGGGGGTGAAGCCCTCGGGCTCTTTGGGGCAGGTGGCGTTGGGGTCGGCGCCGGAGTCGAGGAGGGCGAGGGCGGCGGCGGGGTTGAAGGTGATCGGGGGGGGAGGAAGGAGCCGATCCGGGGCTTCGCTTTGCTCAGCCCTCGGCTTGGGGGGGAGCAGGGCGGCATGGAGCGGGGTGCGCTGCTGGGTGTCGCGGGTTTCGAGGTCGGCTCGACGGGCGGCCAAGGCGGCGATGACTTGGGGGTGACCATGCCGGGCGGCGAGCCAGATGGGCGAACGGAGCTGGGCGTCACGCACCTCGATCTCTGCGCGTGCTTCGAGGAGACGTTCGATGACTTGAAAGTGCCCGCCGGCCGCGGCCAGGTGCAGCGGGGTCTGTCGGGCATGCATCGGGGTGTTAAAGCGTGTCCGGCAGTCGGGGTGGACGCGGTGTTCCAGCATCAGTTCCACGGCGGCGAGGTGTCCGGCCCGCGCGGCGAAATGCATCGGCATCCACTGCTCACTGCCGTGCGGCGCGGGTTGGGTGAGAAAGGTGTTCACCCGCCGCGGGTGGTCCGTGATGATCTGGGCAAGGTCGGCGACGGCACCGTGTTCGAGCAGCGCGATGAAACTTTCAGTGTCGGGCATGGGTGGGCCGATCAGGTAAACGGGAGTCGTTAAAGGGAAGCCTAGGCTGTATCTGGCCGTGAGGTGGATTAAGATAGACGCTCCCGTCTCAAGGTGTTTCGCCGACCCTTCGCTGTCAGACCCAACTTATGAATCAAGCCGACCCCGCCGTGACTGAAGCCCTCGCCACCGACCCCGCAGCCACCGAGCTGGGCAAGCCTTCTCGGCGTGGCCGGCGGGCCGACCCGATGCTGTTGGAGATCGCGTGGGAGGCTTGTAACCAGGTCGGCGGGATCTACACGGTGTTGCGTAGCAAGGTGCCCTCGATGGTCAGCCGGTGGGGCAACCGCTACTGCCTGGTCGGGCCGTACAACGACAAGAGCGCCCCGATCGAGTTCGAACCTTCACCTCTGGTTGGCCCGGTCGGCCAAGCGGTCAAGCAGATGAACGAGATGGGCTACCGCGCCGAGTACGGCCGATGGCTCGTGTCCGGCCGGCCGCACATCGTGCTGCTGCACATCGGCGACACCTACAAATACCTCAACGACATCAAGTACCGCCTCTGGGCGGACCACGGCATCCCCACGCCGAACGACGACGCCCTGATCAACGACGTCCTGGCGTTCGGCGAATCGACCCGGCTGCTGCTCTCGATGCTCGGCGCGAAGGAGTCGCACCGCCGGCGGATCGTGGCGCACTTCCACGAGTGGATGGCCGGGGCGGCGGTGCCCATGCTCCGCCGCGAAGCGTGGCCGGGATCGATCGTGTTCACGACCCACGCCACCCTGCTGGGCCGTTACCTGGCGATGCACAACCCCGTGTTCTACGACCACCTGTCGTTCTTCGACGCCGGGCACGAAGCCAAGCACTTCAACATCGAAGCGCAGCACGGCCTCGAACGCGCCGCCGCTCACGGGGCCCACGTCTTCACCACCGTCTCCGACGTCACCGCCGCCGAGTGCACCCACCTGCTCGGTCGCGACCCCGACCTGTTGCTGCCCAACGGCCTGAACATCGAACGCTTCGCCGCCATCCACGAATTCCAGAACCTGCACAAGCAGTACAAGCAGCAGATCCACGAGTTCACGATGGGGCATTTCTTCCCCAGCTACAGCTTCGACCTCGACAACACCCTCTACATGTTCACGTCGGGCCGGTACGAGTACCGCAACAAGGGCATGGACCTGACCATCGAAGCACTCGCCCGGCTCAACCACCGGCTCAAGACCGCCGAGACCCCGGTCACCGTCGTCTTTTTCATCATCACCAAGGCCCCGGTCCGCTCGGTCAACGTCGCGGCCCTCGAAAGCCGGGCGATGCTCGAAGAGTTCCAGAACGCCGCCGACGCCATCAAGGAATCGATCGGCAAGGAGCTGTTCAATTCCGCCGCCGCGGGTCACATCCCCGACCTCAACACGCTGGTCGACGACTACTGGCGGCTGCGTCTCCGCCGATCGATCCAGTCCTGGAAGCGCGACGGCCTCCCGCCGATCGTCACCCACGACATGGTCGACGACGGCAAAGACGCCGTGCTCAACCAGCTCCGCCACTGCCAGCTGTTCAACGCCCCGGAGGATCGCGTCAAAGTCGTCTTCCACCCCGACTTCATCAACTCCACCAACCCGCTTTTCGGCATGGAGTACGACCAGTTCGTCCGCGGCACGCACCTCGGCGTCTTCCCCAGCTACTACGAACCCTGGGGCTACACGCCGCTCGAGTCCATCGCATTGGGCGTGCCCGCCATCACCAGCGACCTCTCGGGCTTCGGCTCGTACCTCGCCCAGGTCATGCCCGGCCACGACGACCAGGGCATCTCCGTCGTCCACCGCCGCCACGCCGACTTCAACGGCGCCGCCCACGAACTCTGCGAGAGCATGTTCAACTTCTGCCAGCTCTCCCGCCGCGAACGCATCACGCTGCGTAACACCGTCGAGTCGTTCAGCGAACACTTCGATTGGCACAACCTCGGCCGGCGGTACCACGAAGCCCACGAGATGGCGCTCGACCGCGACGCGCACTAACGCGCAGCGATGCGAATCACCCTGCTTGAGTTCGCCGACAGGCTCGACCCCGCCTGTCCCATGTCGCGTACACTTTCGGGATGAATTATCTCCTTGCTGCGGGCTCAGTAGGTGGCGGCCCCTACATCGCCGGTGAAGGCCCCAACGTCGCCAACATGACGCTCCTGGGTGTGTACCTCGCGCTGGCCATCGGCGTGTCGTTCCTCTGTTCTCTGCTCGAAGCGGGCCTGCTGTCCGTGCCGACGTCCCACGTCGAGCTCATGGCCAAGGAAAACCGCCGCGGCGGACAACGCCTCAAGCACATGAAGACCCATGTCGATCGCCCCCTTGCGGCGATCCTCACCCTCAACACCGTGGCTCACACCATCGGCGCCGCGGGGGTGGGGGCTCAGGTCCTGGTCATCTGGGGCAGCGGGGCGGTCGCCATCGGCAGCGCCGTGGTCACGCTGCTCATCCTGGTGTTCAGCGAGATCATCCCCAAGTCGATCGGCGCGGCTCAAGCCAAACCTCTCGCCGCGTTCACCGCCTACGCCATCCAGGGCATGATCTGGCTGACCCTTCCGCTGCTCATCCCGCTGCAGTGGATCTCCAGCCGGCTCGGTGGGGGGCACGCCATCAAAATCACCCGCGACGAGGTCGCCATCACCGCCGAGCTCGGCCACTCCGCCGGGGAAATCGACCCCGACGAGTCGCGCGTCATCCGCAACGTGCTGCGCCTCCGCCAGATCACCGTGCGCGACATCATGACGCCGCGCCCCGTCGTGTTCATGCTCAACCGTACCCAGACCTCCGGGCAGGTCATGGAAGAAAACGGACGGCTGTCCTACTCCCGCATCCCCGTCCACGACGGCAACCCCGACAACATCGTGGGCCACGTCACCCGCCGGGCCATCCTGCAGTCCGTCGCCGACGACCAACACGACCAGCCGCTCGAACAACTCCTGAAGCCCCTCGACGTCACCTTGGAAGACGCGACCGTCGCCGCCACGCTCAACCGGTTGATCGCCAACGAGCAGCACATCATCCTTGTCGAGGACGAGTTCGGCGGCACCTCCGGCCTGGTCACCTTGGAAGACTGCGTCGAGACGCTGCTGGGCGTGGAGATCGTCGACGAAACCGACGCCACGGCCGACCTCCGCCAGGCCGCCCGCGAACTGCTCGAACGCCGCCGGTCCGAGCACCGCTGAACCCGAACTTTGGTGCCAAGGCAATGACCTGGGGCCGAGTACGGTTAAACTGGCCCCATTGGGATTCTCCGATTGGGGTTAGACATGAGCAGCCAACACTTCCCGACCACGATCTGGTCTCTGGTGCGCGAGGCCGACCACGAACGCACCGTGGTCCGCACCGCGGCGCTGGATCAGTTGCTCCGGCAATACGCCCCGGCGATGGTCAGCCATCTGGTCCGCCGAAAGCGCATCGCAACCGAACACGCCGAGGACGTGGTGCAGGGGTTTATCGTGGAGAAGGTTTTAGAGAAAGGGCTGGTCGGTAAAGCCGACGCCGACCGTGGCAAGTTCCGCACGCTGTTGCTCACCGCGCTGGACCGGTACCTCGTCAGTGATTTTCGTGCCGCGGGCGCGCAGAAGCGGGGCGGCGGCCGCGTATCGTCTCTCGAAGGCCTCGGCGCCCCGGTGGCGGACACCGGCGAGGACGCCGACGCTTTTGAGGTCGAGTGGAGCAGAACGCTCATGGACCAGGCGATCGCGCGCATGCAGGACGAATGTAAAACCTCGGATCGGCCGGACGTCTGGGGCGTCTTCAACGATCGGCTGCTCCAACCCACGCTCGAGCGAACCGAGCCGCCGAGCTACGACGACTTGGTCGAGCGTTACGCGATCAAGACGCCGACCCAGGCCTCGAACCTGCTGATCACCGGCAAGCGCATGTTTGCCCGCACGCTCCGCAGCGTCATCGCCGACTACGCCGGGGAAGATGAGGCGTTGGTGCAGGACGAGATGAACGACCTCATGCAGATCCTCGCCCGGCAAGGCAGCGCCTGATGGCTACATGCCGTTCGCTCGGCCCATCCGTATCCCATTTCAACTTTGTGAAAGTCTTTGGTTATGAACAGCAGTGCCGACAAGCCCTCGCATCTTTCCGACCCCACCGCGTTGGTCGAGTTGTTCAATCTGGGCCAAGCCGAGTCTCCGTTGCCGTGGAACACCAACGACCTCGCCGCGATCCTCCGCCATCAGTTGCACCAGCCGCTTGGACCGTTGCCGGACAAGGTGGAGGACGGCTTGGCCACCCGCCCACACCTGGAGTTGTTCACTCAAACCAGCCCACCGCTCGATCGGCTGCGTCGGGTCAAAGACCAAGCCAAGGCCGGCAGCAATCAGGACGACGAGCTCCCGCGTGATGTGGCCACGGTGATGTACTACGCCGCCCTCGCCGCGGCGCGTCTGCACCACCCCGATGAATCGATCACCCGCCTCGACGACGAGGCATTCCGCGTCGGGCTCGACTGGGCGTTGCAGCTGCCTTGGCTGGACCCCGCGCTCAAGCCGTTGTTCAGCCAGGCCTACGACTCGGCCCAGGGGGAGGCGACTTGAGCGAACACGACCCCACCCAACCCCCAACGCCGCCCGCCACACCAGAAATGTCCGACGACGACCTGGAGGTCACCCGGGACGACACGCCCCGGCCCACGCCGCCGCGACCCGAGATGTCGGCCGCCGACGAGACCGTCGATACCTCGGGCGATCCGTCCAGCCGGTCACGCTCCCATGGCTCGCTCCCGCCGTTGCCCGCGCCACCCGCCGACGCCCCGACCGTCCCGGGCTATCACCTGCTGCACAAGCTCGGCGAGGGCGGCATGGGCGTGGTCTGGAAGGCCGTGCAACTCGCCACCCGCCGTGAAGTCGCGCTCAAACTCCTCTCCGCCGCCGCCTTCGGCAGCGACACCGCCCGGCAACGCTTCCAGCGCGAAGTCGAACTCGCCGCCCGCCTCGAACACCCCTTCATCGCGCGGGTCTACGACTCCAGCTCGGCCACCTCGTCCGCCACCCCCGGCGTCGTCTACTACGCCATGGAACTCGTGCCCGGCCTCGACCTCGAAACCCATGTCCGCAGCCAAGGCCTCAAACCCAAAGCCATCCTCCGCTTGATGCGCGACGTCTGCCTCGGCGTCCAACACGCCCACCAGCGCGGCGTCATCCACCGTGACCTCAAACCCTCGAACATCCTCGTCGTCCCCGGCGACACCAACCTCAGCGCCACCAAGCCGAGGGCTGAGCGCAGCGAAGCCCCGGATACCACACCCTCACAAGGCCCCAGCCAATCCACCCACCCCACGCCCAAGATCGTCGACTTCGGCCTGGCCAAAACCACCACCCCCGAAGACGGCCAGGTCACCCTCAGCCACGTCGGCCAAGTCGCCGGCACCCCCGCCTACATGTCCCCCGAGCAGGCCGCCGGCAAGACCGACGCCATCGACACCCGCACCGATGTCTACGCCCTGGGCGTCATCCTCTACCGCCTGCTCACCGGCAAATACCCCCACGACACCAGCGTCTCGTTCACCGACCTGTTGCGACACATCACCGAAGACGAAGTCGTCCGCCCCCGCGCCGTAAGCGAAGACGCCTCAAAAATCATCGACCGCGAACTCGAAACGCTCCTACTCAAAGCCCTCGATAAAGACCCCGACCGCCGCTACGACAACGCCGGGGCCCTGGCCGCGGACCTGGACAACTACCTGAACGATCTGCCTTTGATCGCCAAGGTGCCGACAACGGGTTACGTCATCCGTAAACAGCTCCACCGCCACCGCAAGGCCGTCGCCGTGGCGGGAGTAGTAGGTCTGTTGATGCTCGGCGGCGTCGGGGCAGGCATCGGCTGGCTCTACCAACGGCCCTACAAACTGCGCGTCGATTCCAACCCGGCTGGGGGACTCCTGCGAATCAACGATGTGCTCAAGCCCGGCTGCGGCGTCACGCCGTGCTACGTCGAGTTACCCAGAGGCACGCACAAGATCGAAGTCGTGCTGCCCAACCACTACCAGCCTGAGCCCCGCTATGTTGAGATCGAGTGGGGACAACCAGTGATGAATGTTGCTGAGCCGCTTGCTTTACAACCCGATTTCCGTTCGGTGATGTTTACCACCGAACCCGCACACGCTCACGTTCAGATCCGCAAAGAAAACACCGGCAAAGTCGTCACTACGTTGGATACGCCCGGACTGGCGGAGCTGCCCCACGGCCGTTACACCATGCACTTTGCCAACTCAGACGGTGAGTTCGATTCCAAGGGCGAAACGTTGGCGGTGGCAGGCGATTTCAAACCACTGAAAGTGCACCGCGCCGTCGAATAGACCAAGGGCTAGCACTATTCAATCAGAAGCGGCAGAATCACGGGGCGGAGATAGGTGGTCGCAAAATCCACCTGGTTGGCACCGTAAATCCCGGTGTCTGCACGACTGCGGGGCTCTTCGGTGAACTCCACCGACCCATCCACATAACTGATGTGTTGTCCGGTCTCTTCGCCGCTACGGCCGTGGATGTTGCTCCGATTGAACGGCGAGGGGATGTTGTCGAAAGGCGGATTGCAACATGCTGGTCCGCGGTCGGCCACCACGGCGTAGTCACTCTGCACCCGGTCCAGTGTCAATTTGAAATTGGTTAGCCCGTCACCAAAGGCGCCAAAGCCTGCATAGGGATTGGCATAGCCATAGCTAAGGTTGCTGTCGTCTTCGACGTTGCTCCCCACAAGGCTAAAAGTTGTCTGGGTCCGAGCACTGCCACTGACATATTCGTCCGGGAAGTGTTCCGGCATGTCCGGAGAAACAAACACCGCGGACGAGGTCAGGTATTCATCACGAAGCAACAGAAATAAGGCTGCGGGGATATCGTTCTCGGGAGCACCCGCCTCAAACGGGTTCGTGTACAACGGGTTGGCGTTGTCACGGTTCACGGTGTTGGGCCCCGGCATCACCGGGGTTTCGTTGTTGACACGGGGCAGGACGAAACGGTTGTCGGTTGCGTAGGTGTTCAGGGCCGTGGTGATCGAATCGAGATTGTTAGCACAGACCAGGAGCCGAGCCTGTTTGCGGGCGTTCCCGAGCGCCGGGAGCAGGATGCCGATGAGCAGGGCGATGATGCTAATGACCACCAGCAACTCGATGAGCGTGAAGGCGGTACGGCTTAGAGGAACGGTGCGGTAGGTGAACATGGTGGGTACTCCACAGAGGAGTCAAGCGGGTGTTTGGTGGCGGCCTTCGGGCCGTGGGTTCACTTGGGGTTCGTCACAAAGGCCCGGATCATGCGCGGCGGGCGAGTAAAAAAGTCATGTCGTCGTCGGGGGGCGAGCCGGCCTGGATCGTGGCCAGGCGTTGGTTGAGCTTCTCGCGGACCGCGGACAGGTCGGCCACGGGGTCGTCCATCGTGTCGCGCATCGCCCCGGTGAGTTGCTCGGCCAGGCCTTCGTGGCCGATCCAGTGCCCGTCGTCCGCGACGATCTCGGTGAGGCCGTCGCTGTAGATCGCCAGGACCGTGTCCGGAGCCAACTCGAATGTGTGCGCCGAAAGCGGCTCGGGGAGCAGGCCCAGGGGCACGTTGTTGCTGTGTTCGGAGTAGGCGAGGTCGGCGGAGGGGTAGGACAGGATGGCGGGGGGGTGCCCCGCATTGACGCATTCCACCTGCCCGGTGGCGGGGTCGATCGCCAGCGCGATCCCCGTGACGAAAGACGAGTCCGTCATGGTGTCGCAGAGATACAGGTTCAGCGCATTGATCAGCTCGGCCACGCTGGAGGCGGTGTGGACCCGGGCGTGGATGAAGGTGTGCAGGCTGGAGCTGATGAGCGCCGCAGCCATCCCCTTGCCGCAGACATCCATGACCAGCAGCAGCGATCGGCCATCGGGCAGCGTCACGACGTCCAAATAGTCCCCGCCCACGCTGTAGCAGGGCTCAAAATGCAACGAAAGCTCCAACCCCGGCACCGTCGGGGCTTCGGGGACCAGGGCCAATTGCACCTTGCGGGCTTTGCTGAGCATCGCCTGGGTCCGGGCCTGCTCCTCGGCCGCCTCACGCGCCCGCCAGGCCCGCTCAACCAGATCGAACTGCTCTACCGCCAACGCGGTCAGGGCGAGCCACTCCCCCGTGCCGCAGCGGTCGGGGAGCACCGCATAGAGCACATCGATCTCCCCGGCCGCATCGTCCCCGGGGCCCAACGTGTCGCTGTTTGCACTTTCGGGTCTGCCCCAGGCGTTGCCTGTCTCCGCGGCGTTAGGCAATGGGCAGCCGATGACCGAGGCCTGCTGGGTCTCAGGCGCGATGGACAACTCGACCACGGGCGCATCATCGTCCACGTTCCCATCGACCTCCAAACCGCTGCGTGTGGCCATCACCGCTTCGCCGGAATCACGCACCGCATCGAGCAAGCTTCTCGATATATAGAAGTCTTGATCGGTCTCACCACAAGATACGGGGTCGACCAACATCTGCGGCTTGGTCCAGCCGTTCGTTTGGAGTATCGCGGGGATGCGCAGCACCGCGGCGTGTTGGCCTTGCATGACCGGCTCGATGATGAACTCACACAACCGCTGCCGCCGCGCTTCGGGCGATTCCAACGACAACAGATCGCTCCCCAACGTCTGAACCGAACGCAGTTGTTGTGCATCGACCTTCGGCCGACCGACATTGGCCAGTCGGCTAAGGTTGGCGGTGTGGTCGTCCACGACCGTGACCGGTTTGTCGTCCCAGGTGGACGGCGTCGATTCGGCCGAGGGCTTGGTCGACCAGTCGCCGGATTCGTTTAACACCCCCAACGTCAACACATAAGGCCCGACCTCGAGCGTGTCGCCGTTGCTGAGTAAGACTTCGGACACCGCTTGACCGTTGACGCGTGTGCCGTTGCGGCTCTCCAAATCGTTGAGCCGCCAAGCGTCGGGCGATGCAACGTCGGGCTCGGCGGTGAGCGTCGCGTGCCGGCGTGATACCCCCGGGTCGTCGAGATGTAACTGGTTTTTCGACGAGCGCCCCAGGGTCAAGACGGGCTCGTCGAGCGCACGCACCCACGTTTTTCCCCCGTTTTCCAAGGGTAAAACCACGCGGATCGCCCAACACCCTGACTTCATGTCATGCCCCATCGTTTTCCGGGATTGCCCACACGACCAACCTCTACCATACCGCAATCCATCTCCACACCCAAGAGATTCGGCCCGACAATACATGTCAACATCACCCGCAACGAGGTGTTTCAATCGGCAACTTTTCGAGCGCCGCGCGCAGCGGCGCTCTGTGGAGCGCGCACGAAACACGCGTGGCGCAACGCTATCGCGGTTAAGGAACCTAACGGATTGACACCGCGCATCATCGCGCGGTAATTTCCTCCGTCGCGTTCGAAAGAGCGCGGGTGTGAAGTGCATCGAAACAGGGTCACGGTCGTCTTGGTGGGCTCCGTGTGCCGCACATGATCACCCCACGTTGTAGTACAGAAAACTCAAACCTTCTCGCCTCACCGGGCACGCCGGACTACGATCCGCGCCCCCGTAGAGCGCACGGACGACTGATACGCCATGCCCCAATTCGATACGACCCAATGGCAGAAGGTGTTGGAGGTGCTCAAAGAGCGCCACGCCCCGATCTGCCGTCAGTGGTTCTACGACGATCTCTCGCCCGGCCAGCTCAACAACGGCCTGCTCGAGATCCACACGGCGACCCCCGTCCAACAAAACTACCTCCAGAAACGCTGCCTCGAGCCCTTCACCGAAGCGGCTCAAGCCGTCACCGGGCAACTCGTGGCCGCGCGCTTCGTGTGTGAGCCCGTTTCCACCGAAGACAGCAGCCCCTCCGTCGACGCGTCTTCTTCGAACGGGCATGCGCCGCTGGTCGAACCCGAGCTCGCCGACTTGGAAGCGAACCTCCCGCCGACCCCGCCCAACAGCACGGAGCAGGACGCGTTTACGCCCGCTGCATCCAAGCCCGAGCCGATCCAGCTCAACAAGTCGCGTTCACACGACGCCCGGCCGGCCACCGGCAGCTTCGACTTCGACAACGAGTCGATGGTGCTCAGCCCCGACAACTCGTTCGACCACTTCATCAGCGGGCCGAACAACCAACTCGCTTACGCCGCCGCGGTAGCCGTCGCCAACCAGCCCGGCACCGCGTACAACCCGCTGTTCATCCACGGCGGGGTCGGCCTCGGCAAGACCCACCTGCTGCAAGCCATCTGTCAGTCGATCCTGACCAAGAACCCGCACACGCAGATCCTCTATGTGTCCTGTGACGCATTCATGAACCAGTTCATCGCCTGCGTTCAGGCGGGCAAGATGGACGAGTTCCGCCACCACTACCGCCACGTCGACCTGCTGGTCATCGACGACATCCACTTCCTGGCCAATCGCGAACGCTCGCAGGAAGAATTCTTCCACACGTTCAACGAGCTGTATCAGTCCAACCGCCAGATCGTGTTGTCGTCCGATGCGCCGCCGCACGAGATCCCGCACCTCGAAGACCGACTGGTCTCGCGGTTCCAGTGGGGTTTGGTCGCCACGGTGAGCAAGCCGAGCTTCGAGACCCGCGTCGCGATCGTGAAAGCCAAGGCCAAGATGCGCGGCTTCGAGCTGCCCGATGCGGTGGTCGAGTTGGTCGCCCAGCGCCGCGAATCCAACGCCCGTGAACTCGAAGGCGCGATCAAGGCCCTCCAGGCCCAGCAGATGATCCAGAAGCGCCCGGTCGATCTGGCCATGGCCCGCCAGGCTTTGGGCGAGCCCGCCGTGGCGCCTCAAGCCAACCAAACGACGCTCCAGCACATCGTTGATGCGGTCACGCGCTACTACAACGTGAAGCTGTCGGACCTGCAGTCACGTCGCCGGTTCAAATCCATCGTCGAGCCGCGGCAGATCTGCATGTATCTGGCCCGCGAGCGCACCCGCTTCAGCCTCGAAGAGATCGGCGGCTTCTTCGGCGGCCGTGACCACACCACGGTCATGCACTCGGTCGATGTCGTCGAGAACCGCCTCCAGAACGAGGCTGGCTTCCCCCCTCAGATCAAGCAGCTGCTCGAAGAGATCGATCGCGCCACCGGCGCAGTCACTTGATTCTCCACCCTCCAGAGCCCCCGTACGCCCATGGATTTGCTCCGTGGGCCCTGTCACATGGCCAAATCTGCGATTCACGGGTCCAATCCGGTTGTCCACAGCTTCGTGCACACCGTGTGGATAATCGGGCGCATCGCGCCGAGCAGCGCCCGCGCCCGGGTGGGTTCACAACAGCCCAGACCGTCTCAGACTCGAAATCGACCCTCAATCATCAGCTCCCAAGCTCGAAACGGCGCGATGGCTCTCGCTATCGACAACTTCCCCACAGCAGACTGAATCCCATAAACCTTTCTGCTGCCATTGATTTGGTTGCTGACAGCAGCGGTCTCCACATTACGGCGCGGCATACTACGGTGGAAGAGAGAAATATATCTATCTCTCTCTAGAAACTATCGACCCCAACTGACAGTGGTTGCAAGCAGTCGTGGTTCTTCCAGCAACCACCATCGTGTCCAAGGGCTCACCACAGCCGCGACAGGGCTCTCCGCCACGGCCATAAGCCTTGTGTTGCATCTGAAACCCGCCTGACCGGCCCGTTGCGTCAACGTAATCCCTCAGGGTGGAGCCCCCAGCCTGCGTCGCCCGGTTCAGGATCCGCCGCATGGCCCGGATCAGGCGTTGGCTCTCAGGCTTGGTGATCCCACAAGCGGGTTTGAGCGGGTGGAGCCTGGTGGCAAACAGCAGCTCGTCCACGTAGATATTGCCCAGGCCCGCGACGAGGTGTTGATCGAGCAGGGCGGCTTTGAGGGCCCGTTTGGTGCGGCTCAGCCCCGCGTGGAGCTGGCCGGGCGTGATGACCAGGGCATCGGGGCCCAGCTTGTTCCAACGCGTGTCGAGCAGTTCTGCTTCGTCTGCAAGCCCCCAGACCCCGCCAAACCGCCTCGGGTCGCGGAAACGCACCTGCGTGCCATCGGGAAGTTCCCAGACCACGTGAACATGGGGGTCGCGGGGTGCGTCTGAATCAGACCGATGCACCACACGCAACGACCCGCTCATCCCCAGGTGGACGCACGCACACCGACACGCCGTGTTCTTTTTTTGCCCCCCATCGCTGACCATCGCCAGCTGCTTGCCCTTGCGCACCACACGATCGATCCGCTCACCGACCAGCAACGCATCCGAGCCGCGCACCACATCGGCGCGATGCACGCGCACCGACGCGATCCGCTTCCCGCGAACCGCGGCCTCCAGCGTGCGACGCACGGTCTCGACTTCGGGCAATTCCGGCATGAAGCGATGATAGCCCACCCACCCGCCAGCTATACTGCATTGTCCCTTCCCTTGGTCTCAGATTCCCCGCGAGACACCCCGATCCCACGGGACACACCGGAGCCTTTTTGATGTCCGATGAACAACCGAACTCCCCGTCCGATCCCCAGGCGCTGATTGACGACATCCGCCAAGCGTCCGATGCGCTGTCCGAACAGATCGGCAAAGCGATCGTCGGCCAGCAAGACGTCGTCGAGCAAGTCTTCCTCGCGCTCTTCACCCGCGGACACGCGTTGCTTGTCGGGGTGCCGGGCCTGGCCAAGACGCTGCTCGTCTCGACGATCGCCAAGTCGCTCAGCCTCGAGTTCAACCGCATCCAGTTCACGCCCGACCTCATGCCCTCGGACATCACCGGCACCGAGGTCATCGAAGAGAACCGCACAACCGGCCACCGCGAGATGCGCTTCGTCAAAGGCCCGGTCTTCGCGAACCTCATCCTCGCCGACGAGATCAACCGGACGCCGCCCAAGACCCAGGCCGCGCTGCTCGAAGCGATGCAGGAACACCACGTCACCGCCGGGGGCATCCGCCACCCGCTGCCCGACCCGTTCTTCGTCCTCGCCACGCAAAACCCGATCGAGCAGGAAGGCACCTACCCGCTGCCCGAGGCTCAGCTCGACCGCTTCATGTTCATGATCCGCGTGGGCTACCCGACCCAGGCTGAGGAACTCGAGGTGATCCGCCGCACGACGTGTCGTGAGAAGCCGGACGTGAAGCCGGTGCTGACCGCGGAAAAGGTCACGGCGATCCAGGAGATGGTGCGCGACGTGCCCGTGGCCGACCACGTGATCGAGTACGCCCTGCGTCTGGTGCGGGCGACGCGTCGCCCCGACAAGAACGCCGCCGACGAACGCCCCGACTTCATGCAGAACTACCTGCGTTGGGGCGCGGGTCCGCGGGCCAGCCAGTACCTCATCCTCGCGGCCAAGGCCAAGGCGGTGCTCGGCGGCCGAACGCACGTGCACCCCGACGACGTGAAGTCGGTCGCGCGCCCCGTCTTGCGTCACCGCATCCTGACCAACTTCAACGCCGAGGCGGATGGCGTCACCGCCGATGACTTGATCGATCGTTTGCTTGACCAAATCCAAGTCACCAGTGACGCCGACCCCCAAGCCGCTGCCGTGTTGAAGTAATCGATGCCGCCCGAAACTACGCCCAACTTCCTCGACCCGCAGACGCTCGCGGCGATCAAGACGATCGACTTGCAGGCGCGGATCATCGTCGAGGGGTTGATGAGTGGTCAGCACCGCTCGCCGCAGCAGGGCATCTCCGTTGAGTTTGCTCAGCACCGCCAGTACACGCCCGGCGACGACACGCGGTTCCTCGACTGGAAGATCTACGGCAAAACCGACAAGCTCTACCTCAAGCAGTACCAGCAGGAAACCAACCTCGATCTGGTCCTGCTGCTTGATTGCTCGGGCTCGATGGGCTACACCTCGCTGACCAAACAGCAGTCCGGCTGGACGAACCACTGGACCAAATGGAATCACGCGGCCTGCGTGACTGCGGCGATGGCCAACATCGCGCTACGCCAGCAAGACCGCGTCGGCCTCACGCTCTTCGCCGACGACGTGGTCAACGGGTCACGTCTCAGCAACGCCCAGAACCACTGGAAGACCATCGCCCAGCTCCTGCACCGGGCCGAGCTGGTGAAGGAAGACAACGAAGAGCCGGTGCCAATCGACAACACGCACACGCACACCGACCTCGAGCAGATCGTGGACCGCACCGTGGCTCGGCTCACCCGGCGCTCCTTGGTCGTGCTCGTCAGCGACCTTTTCGACGACCCCGAGCACCTGGAAAAAGGCTTGGCCCGACTGCACCACCGCCACCACGACGTGATCATCCTCCAGGTGATGGACCCGGCCGAGCTCAGCTTCGACTTCCGCGACGCCAGCGAGTTCGTCGGCCTCGAAGGCGAAGGCAAACTCCCGCTCGACCCCGCGGCGCTGCGCAACGCCTATCTCGACGTCGTCCAGAACCACCTGCTGGGCATCGAACGCGTGGCCCGGAAGTTCGACTACGACTACCTGCTACTGAAAACCGACGAAGCATTGGGACCGCCGCTCAGCCATTTCCTCGCCCGGCGTTCGGCGTTGATCGGAAAGGGATAAGCAGGATGTTGGATCTTCGATGTACGAGGTGTGATATCGGAGAGCTGTTTTTCGTGCAACGACATCGGACATCGAAGATCCCAGATCGCACATGATTACTTCTCTCGCACAACTCGCCGGTCTCTTCACCGCCCCCGCGCTCGCGGTGGCCGGGGCGGCGTGTGTGGCGATCCCGGTGATCATCCACCTGCTCTCGCGTACCCGGCGGACGCGCGAGGAGTGGGGGGCGATGCGGTTCCTCCGGCTGGCGTTCAAGAAACAGAAACGCAAGCTGCGCATGGAGAAGTGGCTGCTGCTGCTGACGCGCTGCGCGGTCATGCTGATCGCGGGGCTTGCGTTGGCCGGGCCGTTGCTGTCGGGGGTGTGGGGTGGATCGGCCACAGGGCTAGGCAGTGGGCGCACGGTTCACCTGGTGCTCGAAGACGGGCTGAGCACCCGCGCGGCGGTGGGCGAAGGGGTGCGCTTCGATCAGCTCAAAGCCACCGCCCTGGACCTGCTCGATGGTGTGTCGCGCAACGACACGGTGCAGCTTTGGGTGACGTCGTCGCCCGAGGAGCCGCACCCCGCGACGCCGTCGCCGACGCTGGACCACGGCAAGGTCCGCAGCACGCTGGAAGAACTCGAACCTGCTTTTGGCCGATCGACCATGGCCGAGCTGTTGCCCCGGGTCGCCGCGGCGATCGATGCGGAATCGAGCCGTACCCGTCCGCCGCCGGTGGTGGCGTTGCTCAGTGACTTCGCGCGGGGCGCGGATTATCTCGAACAGGCGTTGCCCACCGAGCTGGCGACGCTGGGCGAGCGTGCGACTTTCGTGGTGACCCGGCCGGACGTCGGCTCGGGCAACCTGCAGATCCAAACGCTGCGTCCCCGCCGTTCGTTGCTGCTCACCGGGCAGCAAGGCCCCATGCTCTCGCCCGACGAACAGGGGCCGGCCCCGAGCGTGTCGGTCGAAGTGGTGGTCCGCCGGTTCGACGGCACCGCGTCCGCCGCGGCGGGTGAGGTTGAGTTGTTTCTCACCGCGCCCGATGGCACGACGCTGCCCGCGGTGACACGCCCGGTGAACTGGTCGGCCGGCCAGTCCACCGCCACGCTGAGCGTGGATATCCCGCTCGCCTCGTCGGAAGCCGAGAGCACCCCGATTTACAACAGCGGCCAAAGCGGGATGTGGACCGTCACCGCGGTGTTGGCCGGCGAAGCCGGGGCGGCGGACGCCGTGAGCGAAGACGACCGCCGATTCGCGGTGGTCGAGGTCCGCTCGCAACTCAGCGTGGGTGTGGTCGACGATGGCGCAGCGGGCCTGGGCGGCACGGGGCTCAGCCCCGCGGCGTTTGTGCGGGCCGCGCTGAGCCCGGAAGAGACCGGCCAACGTTTTGCGGTGGTAACCGAGAGCCTGCTGCCCGCCACCATGGATGCCGATCGGATCGAGCGCTTGGACGCGGTACTTGTGCTCCGGCCCGATGCGCTGGGCAACGCCGGGTGGGGTGCGCTGGCGGACTTCGCCCGTGCCGGAGGGTTGGTGTGGGTCTTTCCGCCCGCCACCCTTGAGCCCGCAGCGCGGGACTGGTTCAGCCTGATGCGCACCGCGATGGAGGTGGACTGGCAGCTCGATGAAGAGGCCCCGGTCCGTGTCGCGGCGCCGGGCCAAGCGATGCGTTTGGACAGCGACGCCCGGCCGCCCTCCGAACTATTGCTGCTGTCGGCCGACTGGTCGGACTTGCTCGGGCCGGTGCGCATCGATCGGTCGTTGGCGGTGGCCACCACTCAACCGGACGAGGCGTGGATCACCCTGGCGGACACGCTCCAACCCGATGCGACCTCGGAGCAAGACGATTCCTCGGCCGCGCAAGCCGGCGTGTTCCTGGCCTCGGCGGGTGTGGGGGAAGGGCGGTTGCTGCTGACCAGCGTGGCGGTGGACGCGGGTTGGTCCAACCTGCCGACCAAGCCGGTGTTCCCGGCGTTGCTGCACGACGCGTTGCGCGGCGTGCTGGGCGATGTGTCGGCCACCGACGAATCGCTTGCCGGGCAGCCGCCGACGCTCGGCACGGCGTGGTCCGCGGTGACCCGGTTGAAGCGGGTGGGTGGCGAGACGCTCGTGCAACGCTTCGACGACGAGCCGTGGACCGCGATCGACGAGCCGGGGGTTTACGGCCCGAGTGCCGACGGCCAATCGGTGACCTCCGGCGAACGTGTGGCGGTGAACGTCCCGGCCGACGCGGGCGACGTGCGGGCGGTCAACGAAGCCCAGCTCGCGGTTTGGCTCGACGGCTTTGGCGCGTGGGACTACCTCGACGCGGACGACCCGGCTTCGGTGATGGTGACCGCCGAGAAACGCACCAACCTGGGTTGGGCGCTGCTGTGGGTGCTGTTGGCTTTGGTGCTGATCGAGATGTTGCTGGCCCGTTGGTTCAGCCACGCCGAGTCGCCCCGCCGCGGACGTGCGGGCCAGGTCTCGATGGACCGGCGTGCCAGCGATCGCAACCCCAAGACCAAGAAGAAATGGAGCCCGTTCGGACGTGCGGCGGTGTGGTTGGGCGCCGCATGGACGATGGCGATGCAACCGAGCACCGCATCGGCCAACTCGGGTTGGGACTCGTGGCTCGGGTTGGATGAGGTGAGCTTCGCGGAGGCGACCGCGATCGGCTGGCGGTTCCCGCTGCCGGCCTGGGCGTGGGTGTTGATCGTCACCGGGTCGCTGCTCGCGGCGTGGTGGACCTACCGCCGATTGCTCGGGCCGGTGTGGGCCCGGGCGTTGCTGGCGGGGCTTCGTGGCTTGCTGTTGGTGTTGATCGCGGTCTTACTCGCCGGGCCCGAGGTGGTGCGGACCGATGAGACGGTGGAGGAAGACGTGCTGTTGGTGCTGGTCGACCGCAGCGCCTCGATGACGGTGGCGGACACGTCGGGCGGGGCGGACGGATTAGTCAGCCGCGAACAGGCTTTGCGCGACGCGTTGACGGATCAGGGCCAGGTATTCGGCGAAGAACAACTCGGGCGCGGCCGACAGGTGGCGTGGATGGGGTTTGGGGAGCAGGCGTTTGAGCTGGAGTCGCCGGTGGGTGATGCGGGGCTTGACGCGTTGGGTGAGCCGGGCGATCAGAACACCGCGTTGCGCACCGCTTTAGAGGCGGCGATGCGTCGGGGCGCGGGTCGGCCGATCAGCGGCATCGTGCTCATGAGCGACGGCCGAAGCCCCGAAGCCACCGGCACGGACCTGCTCGCCAAACTCGAACAGCAATCGGTGCGGGTGTACAGCGTGCCGTTGGGCGCCGAGCGGCTTCCGCTGGACCTGGCGTTGTCCCGGGTCGATGCGCCGACCACCGCGTTCATCAACGACACGGTGCCGGTCACGGTCGTGGTCGATCAGCCCAGCCTCCGCCCGGGGGACGAACCGATCGACCCGTCGCGTATCGCCGTGCGACTGATCGACACCGAGACGCAAGACGTTCTCGACGAGAAGACGCTTGAAGACGTTGGGCTCGGGCAGCCGCTGCGGCTCGAGGGTCAGTCGAGCCAGACCGGCGAGATGCCGTGGGCCGTCGAGGTGGTGTACACGCCGATCGATGCTGCTGCGGACGACGACCGCGAGCTGAACCTGACCAACAACAAAGAGTCGTTCGCGGTGAACATGATCGATCGGCCGATCCGCGTGCTCTACATCGAGGGCTACCCGCGGTGGGAGTACCGCTACCTCAAGAACATGCTTATTCGCGAGCAGTCGATCGACTCGAGCATCATGCTGCTGAGTGCGGACCGCGCCTTCGCTCAAGAGGGCGACACGCCGATCACCCGCCTGCCCAACTCCGACGAAGAGTGGCGGCGGTACGACGCGGTGATCATCGGCGATGTCCCGGCCGAGTCGATGAGCCCCGAACAGCGGAAGCAGTTGCACGACCTGGTGTCGCAGCGCGGTGCCGGTGTGCTGTGGGTTGCGGGCCAGGGCAGCATGCCGTCGACTTACTCGGCGACGATGTTGTCGGACCTGCTTCCGATGCGTGACCCCGAAGCGGTGTCGCTTCTGCCTTGGGCGCGGGCCGCGGTGGTGCCCACGCCGTTGGCCGACACGCTCAGCGTGTTGCAGCTGCGTTCGGTGGATGCGGGGGAAGACGCCCAACCTGGCTGGCCGGAAGACCTGCCGGGGCTGCGCTGGGTGCAGGATTTGGGTGAGCTCAAGCCCTCGGCGGAGGTGCTGGCCAACGTGATGCCGAGCGGTTCGGAGGAGCCGGGCGATCAGCCGCTGGTGACCCGCCTCCGTTTCGGCTCGGGGCAGTCGTTGTATGTCGCGACGGACGAGACCTGGCGTTGGCGTTACGCCCGAGGCGAGGTCTACTTCGAACAGTTCTGGGTGCAGCTGGTGCGCATGCTCGGCCGAGACGCGGCGACGCGGACCGACCAACCCGTTCGTCTGGCGGTCTCGACACGCAGCACACCCGTTGGCGGCACCGTGGTCGTGGACCTGGACATCGAAGACGCGGCGCTGCTGGCGCGAGACCTGCCGAGCGTGAAGGTTGCGGTGCGTCGGGCGGACGATGCGCTCGAGCGTGACCTGGCGGAGTTCGAGCTGCGCCCGGCCTCGTCGGTCACATCATCCCTGGACGAAACCAGTCGGCGTTACACCGCGCCTTGGCTCGCCAATCTGCCCGGTGCCCTGGAACTCGTGGCGACCGACCCGGCGTTGTCCGGCCTGGACCTGCGGGTACCGCTGGATGTGATTGCGTCGGACGACGAGATGCGTCGCGCCGAGGCGGACGTGCCGCGGCTGGTGCGTCTGGCCGAGTCGACGGGGGGGCGAGTGGTCCCGCTCAACGAATTGAGTCAGCTCGCCGAGCCCGGCGTGGTGCGGAATTTGGCACGGAAAACCGCCAACGATGTGGCCGAGCCCATCTGGAACTCGGCCCTGGCTTTGGTCTTGGTGGTGGTGCTCATCACCCTAGAATGGATCGGTCGGAAGCTGGTGAGGTTGGTGTAGTAGGGATTTGGGTGTTTGGGACCTAGGGACTTAGGCTCCGACGTCGAAGTATGAAAAGCAAGCCCTGCGTTACCCAAGTCGAATTCACTATGAACGTTAGAACATGAACCCAAGTCCCTAAGTCCCTAACACCTAATTCCCAAATCCCCAACACCCATGCAACACATCGCTAGACAACTCGAACAGGTGCGCCGGCGGGGTCGGGTGTTGCTGGTGTTGCAGCGGCTGGCGCAGGCGGTGGCGGTGGTGCTGCCGGTGTTGATTGTGTTGGGGGTGGTGGACTTCGGGTTGCGGCTGCCGGGTTGGATGCGGGGCGTGATCGGGCTGGTGTTGTTGGCGCTGGGACTGAGCTGGCTGGTAAGGCGTCTGACGGCGGCGTGGCGGTTCGGGCCGAGTCTGAGCGCGTTGGCGTTGCGGGTCGAGGCGATGGTGCCGCACCTTTCCGGCTTGCTGACCAGCTCGCTGGAGTTTGGTCTGGCGCCCGAGCGTTACGCGTCGCCGGCATCGACCGCGGCGATGGCGCAGGCGACCGTGGCCAAAGCCGAACAAGAACTCGCCGGGGTGCGCGTGGGCCAGATCGTTAACCTCGAGCCCACGCGCAAGCGTGCGATGTGGTTGGTCGGAGCGGTGGCGTTATTTGGGATCGTGGCGGCTTCGGCGCCGACGCACAGCGCGATCGCCGCGTCGCGTTGGCTGATGCCGTGGAGCGACACGGCCTGGCCCAAGCGCACCCAGGTCAGCGGCGGCGAGCTGCCTGCGGCAGCGGCGATCGACAGCCCGGTGGAGTTTTCCGCCAGCGTCGGCCGCGGATTCCGCCCGGGGATGCGTGTGTGGTTGAACCTGCAATCCGTTGACGTCCAGGGGCAGCCCACGGGCGCGCTGTCCCCGCAGCGATTGCTCATGACCGAACAACTCATTAGCGCCAACGTGGAAGAAACCGACAGCGAGACCCCCGGCGAGTTCAAGCTGCAGTGGCGGGCTCCGGCGGACCTGGTCCGTCAGGTCTCGTCGGGTGATGCCGCCTCGGCGAAAGTGCAGGCGTGGTTCGAAGCGGGCGACGACCTGACCGAGCCGCAGGTGTTGACGCTTGTCGCTCGGCCGGCGTTGCAGTCGGTGGTCGCCGAGGTCGAGCCGCCGGCCTACGCCGCGGGTTTGGCGGCGCCGCAGACCGTTGCCCTTCATGAACAGTCGCAGCGCATCGCCAGCGTCACGATGTTGGCCGGGGCGCAGGTGCAGCTGACGCTGGGCTTGAACAAGCCGTTGCCTGCCGAGGCGCTCGAGCCCGAGGTGCTGGTGCCGGGCCTGGTGTCGATCCCCGACCTTGTTATTGATCAACTCGACCCGCGAAGCGTCGTGCTCGGCTTCACCCTCAACGAAACCACCCAGACCCCGATCACACTCACCGATGCCCACGGCCTGACCCAGGCCACCGAACGGCTCGTCCGATTCGAGGCCCTGGAAGACCGTCAACCCGCGGTCACCATCCTCGAGCCCTCGGCCGATGCCTCGGTGTTGGCCACGGCTTTGCTCCCGGTCTCGGCGCAGGCGAGCGACGACGTGGGCATCCGCGCGTTGACGATGCACGCCGAGCACCCCGATCGGGTCGAGGTCGAAGACGCGGTCGACCCCAACCAACCCGGGAAGCGTCTGCCCTTGGCTGAAGAAGTCGCCCGCTCCGAGCAACTCGCCGCCGAGGCCACGCTTGATCTGTCCACGCTTCCGCTGCGGGTCGGCGACGTCGTCACGGTTCACGCCAGCGCGCAAGACGTTTTCGAGCTCAACGGCTTCCGCCACGACACCGCCCAGGCGACGCCGCGTCGGCTGAACATCATCGACCCCAATACGCTTATCGATCAGGTCCGCGCCGACCTCGCCGGAGTTCGCCAGCAAGCGCAGCGGCTCGAGCTGCAGCAGGAACAACTCATCAAACGCCTGGAAGACGACAACCCCGCGCGGCTGCAGTCCGAGCAGGCGCGGGTGACGCGGGCGGTCGAGAGTCAACGGCAACAACTCAGCCGGGTGCAGGATCGATTGCGGCTCAACCGGCTGAACGATGCGACGCTCGATGAGTTGATCCGCCAGGCCGATGCGTTGGCCGAGCAGGCGCAGCAGGCCAGCGAGCAGGCCCAGGAAGACCTGCAAGACGCGGCCGAAGCGCAGTCGTCCGGCGATGCTGAAGACGCGGGTGACAGCGACGCCCAGCAAGCGAAAGCCGAAGCGAGCCAGCAGCAGGCCGAGGCACGCGAACGCCTCGAAGACCTGGCGAAGCTGCTGGACCAGGGCCGTGATGCGTTGGGGCTCAAGCTCGAGTTGGCCCGCCTGAAGGCCGAGCAGGAAGCGCTGGCGCAAGACACCCGCGAGCTCTTGCCGCGCACGGCCGGCCAGCCGATGGACCAGCTCTCCGAAGAGATGCAGCAGGCGCTGCAGGAACTGGCCGAGCGTCAGGAAGCCCTGGCGGAACAGGCTCAGGACGCGGTTGAACGGTTGCAGAGCAGTGCCGAGTCGTTGGCGCAGCAGGGTGAGTCGGACCAGGACCGCGCCGCGGCGGAAGCGATGGCCGAGGCGGCGGCGGTCGCGCAACGGCAGGGGCTTGGCCAACAGATGAGCCAGGCCCAGCAAGGCCTCGAGCAGAACCAGTTGTCGCAGGCCGGCTCTTCGCAGATGCAGAGCCTCGACACGCTCGACCAGATGATGCAACAGCTCGGCGAGCAGGATGAGCTTCGTCAGGAGTTGTTGCGTCGCCGGTTGTTGGCACTCGAAGAGCAACTGCGTCGCTTGATCGAGGGCCAGACGCTCGCCAACGTGGCGCTGGAGGCGACCCCCGCCGATGCGTCCGTGGAAGAACTGGCCAACCTCGCCCCGGATCAATCGAATCTGTGGGTGCGGACGATCGCGGTGCAGACCGAAGCGGAAGCCGACCAGGAAACCGCCGAGATCGCGCCGATCGTTGCTAAGGCGGTGGAAGCCCAGGCCGCGGCGTTGACGGGATTGCGTGGTGGTGGGCGCGAAGACGCCCAGGCCGGGCAACGCGTCGCGCTCGAACGGCTGGAAGAAGCCCTGGCCAAGGTGCAGGAAAAGCAGGCCGAGAACGAGCAGGACCAGACCCAGCAGGAACGCGATGAGCTGCGTCAGAAATACCTGGAACTCGCCCAGCAGCAGAAGGAGTTGAACTCGGAAACCGCCGAGCTGCTGAAAGAGGTCCCCCTGTCGCGCAAGACCCGGGCGGCGTTGCGTGGCCTGGCGAAATCGCAGAACGAGATCGGCGACGCCGCGGCCGAGCTCGGGAACAAGGTCGCCAAGACCGTCGTGTTCCAGAAGACCCACGAGATGATCGACACCGCCAGCGGCGAGGCGGCGGGCAAGCTCTCGCGTGGGCAGGGTGACAGCCGGGTGTTGCGACAGCAGCGTCAGACCGCGTTGCTGCTCGAGACGATGGCCGAGGCGCTCGATCAATCGGGCGGGCCACAGGAATTTGCCGAGGGCGGCAGTAGCTCCGGCGGTGGCGGTGGCGGGCCTCAACCGCTGATCCCGCCCGCGGCCGAGCTGAAACTGCTGCGGGGCGTGCAGCAGTCGGTCTATGATGAGACCAGGGCTCTGGCCGACACCGTGCGTACCCAGCCGACCGACGAGCAGGCGGAGTTGCTCACCGATCTGTCGGGCCAGCAACGGGAACTCTCGGGCCTCGGCCAACGTCTTATTCAACAGATGCAGCAACAGCAGCAGCCGGGGGCCCCCGCACCATGAACAACCGCACGCACAGCTTGCTTCTCCAACCAACGCGCCGCCGAGTGCGTCGGGGGGCGTCTGTGCTGGTCGGGGTGCTGGCGTTGGCGTGTTTCAACCCGGCTGGGGCACAGGACCAGCCGACGCTGGACGAACTGCTCGACCTCGAACCCGCGGCACCCGCCTCGTCGGAGGACGCCGCGCCCCCGACCACCGAGACGGCGCCCATCGATGAGGTTGAAGAAATACTGAGTGGCACCGAGGCGGCCGACGCGTTCGAGCAGGCCGTGCGGGACATGGACCGCGTGGCCGATCGTTTGGGAGACGAGCGCGACCCGGGTCTCGACACCCAGCGTCTGCAGGAAAGCATCCTCGCCCGGCTCGACCAGCTCATCGAAGCCGCCCAGCAGCAACAATCCAGCTCGTCCTCTTCGTCGAGCAGTTCTGGCTCCTCGTCCAATCAGGACAGCAGCGCCCAGAACGCCGGCCAGGAACAAGGCCAAGAGCCCGGCGAACAACCCGGACAAGCGCAAGGCCAAGAGCCCGGCCAAACCCAGCAGCAAGCCAACGGCGAAAACCCCGGCGGCTTCTCCCCCGGGCAGGTCGGCCCGATCGACCCCGGCCAGGGGGCGATCGACGAAGTCCGCATCGAATGGGGCGCCCTGCCGCCGCGCCTCCGCGACGAACTAACCAACGGCCTCGACGAACCCTACAGCCCGGTGTACCGCAACCTCACCGAAGCCTACTACCGCCGACTGGCGGAGGAGGCTTCCGAGTGATGAGTGAACAGTTACGAATGATGAGTGCCAAGGCAAAACGCGGTATCCGCGGTTGGCTGCTCTGTCTGTTACTCATCACTGTTCACTGTGCACTCATCACTCCGACGCCCGCGTCGGCGGATGTGGGTCGAGGCACGGAAGAAATCAACTTCGTCGAGATCACCCCAGAGCTGCGCAAGTCCATCGACCAAGGCCTGGCGTTCCTGGCGACAAGGCAGGCCAACGACGGCAGCTTTGGGCAGGACCGCTACGGCAAGCACGTGGGCATCACCGCCATCGCGGGCCTGGCGTTTATGGCCGACGGCCACCTGCCCAACCGCGGGGCCTACGGGCCTAACGTCGAAGCCGCGCTCAACTTCGTGCTCTCCAGCGCGACCGAGTCCGGGCTCATCGCCGCCGACACGTCCCACGGCCCGATGTACGGCCACGGTTACGCCACGCTGTTCCTCGGCGAGATCTACGGAATGACCGGCGACGCACGCGTCCGCGAGGTCCTGCTCAAAGCAGTACGCCTCATCGTCGACACGCAGAACCACGAGGGCGGTTGGCGGTACCACCCGCAGCCGTTCGATGCGGATATCTCGGTGACGATCACGCAGGTCATGGCGCTGCGATCGGCGCGCAACGCCGGGCTGAGCGTGCCCAAGGAAACCATCGACCGGGCGATCACGTATGTGCGTCAGTGCCAGAACCCCGCGGACGGCGGCTTCCGCTACATGCTCACGGCCGGCGGCTCGGCGTACCCGCGGTCGGCGGCCGGGGTGGCGAGCCTGCAATACGCGGGCATCTACGAAGACGACGCGGTCACCGACGGCCTGCAATACCTCGTCCGCGCTTCGCGCGGCCTGGGCGCGCAGGGCGGCGGCCACTATTTCTACGGCCACTACTACGCGGCCCAGGCCATGTTCCTCGCCGGCGGCGGGTACTGGTCGGAGTGGTTCCCGCGGATGCGTGAAGAACTGATCGATCGCCAACAAAACTCCGGTGCCTGGTCTTCCAACCACGGCGAGACCTACGGCACCGGCATGAGCCTGCTGATTTTGCAGATCCCGAATCGTCTTTTGCCGATATATCAGAGATAGGACGATTCCACTTTTCTCAGGAGTTGGTTTGTTCCACCGTTGTTTTCATCCGAAATTTCGCTGTGCCCGGACGAGTTTGCTCGTCGGGGCGATGCTGATGGGGCTTTTCGCGGTGCCGACCGTCTCCTTTGGTCTGACTCAAGCGCTGCTTACCGGGACCGACCTGGAGACCCGGATGGTGGAGGTGTCGGGCCTGAGCGGCGACACCCTGAGTTATTACGACGACAACCGTTGGCTGACGCAGGGCAGTGTCGCCGAGTATGTTCGGATGATTCCGGTTGTACCTGGCCATCTGTCGCGCCCGTACCACGAGGCCGCTTCGCAGCAACGCATCTGGCTGGTCAACGGCCAATCGTTTTCCGGGCAGTGGACCGGCACCCGCAGCAACGGCGAAGTCATCGAGTGGGCGCACCCCGAACTCGGAAGGTTTGCTTTTGGTCTCGACAATGTGCGGCTGCTCCGCCTTTCGTCTTCGTCCCTCAATCTCGGGCGGGTGTTAACGGATCCGCCGGACAGCGACACGGTTTACTTTGTCAACGGCGATCAGATCACAGGCTTTGTCATCACCGTTTCGCAAGACAGCGTGGTGTTGATCCCCGACGGCGGCGATAACGAGATCGGGTTCCCGGTGTCGAACATCGCTGCGGTGCAGTTTGCGAATCCCCCGATCGAATCGGCGAACGAGGGCGACACGGTGGTGCTGAGAGACGGCAGCCGGTTCAGTGCTAAAGGCTTAAATATCCAAGGCGACCTGATCACGCTGAGCCCGACCCTGTCGCCGATGGATGCGGCGGTTGAATTGACGTTGAACCAAGTGATGGCGATCGAGTTCTCGGCGTCGGGTCTGAAGCTGGACAACCTGTATCGCCAACCGCAGGAGGTGTTGTCCGGCGGGGCGGTGTTCGGCAGCGACTGGGTGCCGGGCCAAGAGCAGGGCGGCTTCGGCATGCACGCCCCGGTCACGGTGAAGTTTTCCCTGCCCTCAGGCACCCAGCGGTTTTCGACCCAGGCCCGCCTGAACCTCCCCGAGGGATTGCCCCGGGAGCGTGCGGTTTTGGCCGACGTGGAGCTGCGCGTTTACCTCGACGGGCTCGACACCACGCCGATCGTCGAGGCACGGCTCGATGCCGAGAACCCCCAAGCCCCGATCAACGTGGTCCTGGAACCGGGTCACGAGGCGCTGATTATCGAACTCGACCCGGCGGATAACGGCCCGATCCTCGATCGCGTTTTGCTCAAGGGCGGTCAGCTGCTCATCGAAGCCCCCCGGCCTCGCCCCGGCACCGGTGACGCGACGCGGTAGCCCCACGCCGAGCAAACTTACTCCCTGCTAACACGTCGCGTCGGTACACTGGTTTGCCGCGAAGAGCGATGTCTGTGCCCGCCGTGCTGTTCGGTGAGTCGATCCCGCCCGCATTCTGTCCACCACGCCCACGCCATGTCCGACACGTCCACCCCCGACACGAAACCCGCTCACGCCGCGACGCTTCCGATCGACGCCCCGCCCGCCGAGGGCGAGTTCCTCAACCGCGAATCGAGCTGGCTGGAGTTTAACCGGCGGGTGTTGCACGAGGCGCTGGACGAACGCACCCCGCTGCTCGAACGCGTCGGCTTTCTGGCCATCTTCAACTCCAACCTCGACGAGTACTACCAGAAGCGCGTCGGCGGGTTGAAACGCCAGATCGAGGCGGGCCTGATGACGCGTACCGTCGACGGGCTATCGCCCGAGCAGCAGATCGAGATGATCCGCGAGCTGGTGATCCCGATGCTCGACGTTCAGGCCCAGTGCTTCACCGAAGTGGTCAAGCCGGCGCTGAAAGCCAAGGGCATCCACCTGCTGGCCTGGGAAGAACTCAGCGACGCGGAGCGTGAAGAAGCCAACGAATACTTCATGACCAACCTGTTCCCGGTGGTGACGCCGCTGTCGGTCGACCCCGGGCACCCGTTCCCGTTTATCTCGAACCTCTCGACGTCGCTGGGCGTGATGCTTCAGCACCCGGTGGTCGAGAAGAACGACCCGATGATGTCGCCGATCCAGACCCCGTCGGTCGACGGCGAAGCGGAGCTCGAAGACAACGCCGGCCGTATGCAGTTTGCCCGCGTCAAGGTGCCCCAGGTCCTGCCGAGCTGGGTGAAGCTCGCCGGCGACGACGGCCAGGACAAGTTCATCAGCACCGAACAGGTCATCCGTCACAACCTCGACAAGCTTTTCGACGGCATGATCATCAAGCACGTCGAGCCGTTCCGCATCACGCGTAACGCCGACGTCGAGCGCGACGAAGAAGACGCCGAGGACCTGCTGGAGCTGATCGAGCAGGAGCTGCGCGACCGCCGGTTTGCCGATGCGGTTCGGCTGGAGACCGACGACGCCCCGTTCCACCCGATGAACCATTTCCTGATGCAGGAGCTGGGGCTGCAGCAGGACGACGTTTACCAGATGCCCGCCGAGCTGGACTTCAACGACCTTTGGGAAATCCACGGCAGCGTCAACCGGCCCGACCTTAAGTACGAGCCGTGGACCCCGATGGTCCCGACCCGCCTGGCCGACGTCGACTCGAACATCTTCAGCGTCATCCGCAACGGCGACATCCTCGTCCACCACCCCTACGAGTCGTTCAGCGCCAGCGTTGAACGCTTCATCCGCCGCGCCGCGACCGACCCGGACGTGATCGCGATCAAGCTGACGCTCTACCGCACCGCGAAGGACTCGCCGTTCATCCCCGACCTCATCAAGGCCGCCGAGGCCGGCAAGCAGGTCGTCGTGCTGGTCGAGCTCAAGGCCCGCTTCGACGAAGAGCGCAACGTCCAACTCGCCCAGCGCCTCGAGAAGGCGGGCATCCACGTGGTGTACGGCGTCGTGGGCTACAAGACCCACACCAAGACCTCGCTGGTCGTCCGCAAAGAAAAAGACGGCCTGCGCACCTACGCCCACATCGGCACCGGCAACTACAACTCCAAGACCGCCAACCTCTACACCGACCTTGGCCTGTTCACCTGCGACCCCCGCATCACCGGCGACTTGGTCGAGGTGTTCCACCTGCTCACCGGCCGATCGCTCAAGCGCGACTTCAACCACCTGCTCATCGCCCCGACGAACATGCGCAAACGCTTCGTCGAGATGATCGACCGCGAGATCGCCCACGCCCAGGCCTGGAAACAAGCCGGCAGCCACGAAGACGACCGCCCGCTGATCGTCGCGAAGATGAACAGCCTCGAAGACCGCCGGATGTGCCGCAAGCTCTACGAAGCGTCCAACGCCGGGGTCAAGATCCAGCTCATCGTCCGCGGCTTCTGCACCCTCCGCCCCGGCGTGCCCGGCCTCTCGGAAAACATCACCGTCCAGTCCGTCATCGGCCGGTTCCTCGAACATTCGCGCATCTACCACTACCGCAACGGCCAGGGCGTCACGTCCTACGACCCGACCCAGGTCACCGCCAAGACCTCCGGCAGCGAAGAGACCGGCCGCGGCGGCAACGCCGAGTACTACATCGGCAGCGCCGACTGGATGTACCGCAACCTCAACAACCGCGTCGAGTGCATCACCCCGGTGTACGACCCGGCGCTGCAGGCCAAGCTCAAGACGATCGTCGACACGATGCTCGCCGACCACCGCCAGACCTGGGACATGGACGCCGAGGGCAACTACACCCAGCGGACCCCCCCGAAGATCACCGAGAAAAACGCCGCCACCCCCGCCGTCGTCGGTACCCATCAACACCTGATGGACCTGACCCGGCTGGAGCTGGCCGACGGGTAAATTCAGTTACGCAGGCTCACCCCGCCGTACGGTCTCGGTGCGATCGAACGGCCAATCCACCAAGCCCCAAAGCCAGCAACGCCACGCTGCTCGGCTCGGGGACCATGCCGCCGACGGTTTCCGAGTCGGCCCCGAAGATGTCGGTGTCCTGGAAGTGGACCGCTAGATGTACCGGCGGGGTGTTGTTGGGTGTCGATAGCTCCGGCACCAGATCGCCAACCAACAAGCCACCGGCGACCGTGAGCGAGAACGTCGCGGCGGTCAGGATGCCGTTGCCGGGCGGCCCGCCGCCGTTGCCGAAGCTGACACCGGTGTCGAAGGACGCGCCTCCGCCGCCAGCGATCGAGGGGTTCGGGCCGAGCAGGGTGAAGGTGCCGATGGGGCGATCGCTGGTGCCGCCGGAGTTGCTCAACACCAGGTCGTTGGCGTTGATGGTGTCGGGCAGGTTGAAATAGAACTCGTGGATATCGCCGCCGGAAAGATTGGCGGTGTTGGCCGTGATGGTGACGTCCACCAGCCCGCCGTTCTGGACGAGCATGACCGTGCCAAAGCTGGTCGTACCCCCCGGGCTGTTGCCGTCGAATTCATAAACCAGATCGATGGTCACCCCCGAACTGGTGGCCACCCCAAAATGCATCAATAAACCAACCACCAACCCCAGTAAACACCAACGACGGTTTAAAACCTTCATGGCGACCTCCGTACACATGCTGTGAAAATCCTTGTCCACCCTCAAAGTATCACGGCCCGCCATAAACGCCCTAAGGAACATCCCTGAACTCAGCCGGTTTATGAACTTCCAGTAGTCAACATGGGAAAACTGCACGATTTGGGAGATTCACCATCAACGCGGTTTGATATTTATTGATAATTAAATATCATTAAGCGCCCTTGCGCTCGGCCTCACCCTCCCGCCTCGGGTTGCCGGAGATCAGCGCTGCACGAGCCAAGGCAATCCGTCGCCACGGTTTTGCTCAACCTGATGTTCTCAAAGACAAAGATAGGTCAGCCCATGTTTGGACGCTCGAGTCAACCCACCAAGAAACTCCCCGTCACCGTGCTCTCGGGCTACCTCGGTGCGGGCAAGACCACGATGCTAAACCACGTCCTGAGCAACCGCGAGGGGATGCGGGTCGCGGTCATTGTCAACGACATGTCCGAGGTCAACATCGACGCCAACCTCGTCCGCGACGGCGGGGCGGCGCTGTCGCGCACCGACGAGACGATGGTGGAGATGACCAACGGCTGCATCTGCTGCACGCTCCGCGAAGACCTGATCATCGAGGTGGCCAAGCTGGCCCGCGAGGGTCGGTTCGACTACCTGCTCATCGAGAGCACCGGCATCAGCGAGCCCATGCCCGTCGCGACGACCTTCAGCTTCCGTGACGAGCAGGGCATCTCGCTCGGCGACGTCGCCGAGCTCGACACGATGGTCACCGTGGTCGACGCGATGAACTTCTTTGACGACTTCAACACCGAAGACGGCCTGCTCGACCGCGGCCAGGCCATGGGCGAGGAAGACGAGCGCAACGTCGTCGACCTCCTCACCGACCAGGTCGAGTTCGCCAATGTGATCGTGGTGAACAAGGTCAAAGACGCCGGCCCGGAAGTCGTGAAACGGCTGGAAGGCGTGCTGAAGAAACTCAACCCCGAAGCACGCATCATCCACGCCGACCGCGGCGCGGTCTCGCCGACCGACATCATCGCGACCAACCTCTACGACGAAGAAAAAGCCGCCGCGATGCCCGGCTGGCTCAAGGAACTCAACGGCGACCACGTCCCCGAGACCGAGGAATACGGCATCTCCAGTTTCGTGTACCACGCCCGCCGGCCCTTCCACCCTAAGCGGCTGCTCGACGCGATCCAAAACGGCATGATGTCCGGCATCGTCCGCAGCAAGGGCTATTCGTGGATGGCGACGCGTCCGCAGTTCTGCGCGATGTGGAACTCGGCTGGCAAGAGCCTGACCATCGAGCGGGCCGGCTACTGGTTCGCCTCCGTGCCCAAGGAGAACTGGCCCGACGACCCCGAGACCCGCGAGTGGATCGAGTCCAAGTGGGACGAAGCCAGCGGCGGCGACTGCCGGCAGGAGATCGTCTTCATCGGCATCGGCCTCGATAAAGAAAAGGTCACCCTGGCCCTGAACGAATGTCTGCTGACCGAAAGCGAAAAGGCCGAAGGCCCCAAGGGTTGGACCGATCTCGAAGATCCGCTGCCTTCCTGGGATGAGGTACCCGCAGGTACGGCGTAAACCCGCCTCCGTACACTCGCCGCTTACCAGGAGGCGAGTGTATTGGGACAGGGTTTGCCGCGCTCAAGTTGCGTGAGATTCGTCAGCGTGACGCTGGCGATTTCTTCCAGCGCGTGCCGGGTGAAGAAGGCCTGGTGGCCGGTGATGAGCACGTTGGGGAACGTCAGCAGGCGGGCGAACTCGTCGTCCTGCAGGATGTCGCCGGAGTGGTCCTCGAAGAAGAGCTCGTCTTCTTCCTCGTAGACGTCCAGGCCCAGGTGGCCGACGCGTCCGGTCTTGAGCGCGTCGATCACCGAGTCGGTGTGGATGAGTTTGCCCCGACTGGTATTGATGAGCATGACGCCGTCTTGCATCTGAGCGAGCGTGTCGGCGTTGATCAGGTGTTCGGTCTCGGGCATCAGCGGGCAGTGCAGCGTGATGATCTCGCTCTGGGCGAAGAGCTCATCGAGCGTGACGTATTCGACGCCGAGGGCTTTGAGCTCGTCGTTTTCGTAAACGTCGTAGGCGAGCACCCGGCAGCCGAAACCCGCGAGGATGCGTGCCGCCGCCGCACCGATCTTGCCGGTCCCCACGACGCCGGCCGTTCGACCGTGCATCTCGAAACCGAGTAAGCCTTCGAGCGCGAAGTTGCTTTCGCGCACCCGGTTGAACGCGCGGTGGGTCATGCGGTTGAGCGTCATCATCAGCGCGATCGCGTGCTCGGCCACGCCGTGCGGCGAGTAGGCCGGCACCCGGCAGACGGTTATGACCGCCTGCTCGGCGGCCTTGAGGTCGACGTGGTTGAACCCCGCCGAGCGCAGCGCCAGGTGCTTGATGCCCTGCTCGGCGAGGACCTCGATGACCGCGGCCGAGCCGTCGTCGTTCACGAACAGACACGCCGCGTCGTGACCGGCGGCGATCACGGCCGAGTTCACCTCGAGCCGCGGATCGAGGTAGGTGATGTCGTGGCCATGCTGCGCATTGGCCGCGTCGAAGAACCGGCGGTCGTACCGTTTGGTGTTGAAAAAGGCGATCTTCATGCATCCAAACTATACGATCGCCAGACGGCGGTGGGCGCGTTTAACGCCTTCTTTACTCCTCCCCCTTGAGGGGGAGGTTGGGTGGGGGTGTCGAGTCTTCGACATTCGCCGAGTTCTCAGCACCCTCCCCCAACCCCTCCCTCCAGGGAGGGGGGTAAACGCCAACACGCGTTCAATCCTGCATCACCGCGTCGACCAACGACCGGCCTAAGACCGACAACGGCCGATCGGCCCGGTGCGCCGCGACCACCGCCCGCGTCGGCACGGGCTTGGCCAGCGGGCGGTACACCCGCTTCGCCGACCGGTCGCGCTCGGCCACCATGCGCGGTAACAGCGAAACCCCCAGCCCGAGCGCAACCCATTCCTGCACGGTCGCGAGCTGCGCGGCTTTCCACTGCTCGTGCTCGCCCAATCCGATGACCTCGCAGTAGGCCTGCACCCGCTGACCCAGACAGTGCATGTCGTGCAGCACGATGGGGGGGCGGTCGACCAGGTCGTTCGGCCGAACGGTCTTACGCTCGGCCAAGGGGTCTTCCTTGGCCATAACCACCGAGAGCGGTTCGTCGAAGAGGTGTTCAAAGGTGATGCGTTCGTCGTCGAGGGGCAGGCTCATGAACGCCAGGTCCAGCCGTGAGGCGACGAGTTCCTCGATGAGGCTCGCAGTGACGTCCTCGGCGATGACCAGCTCGGCCTCGGGGTTTTGCTTCTGGAACCGGCGCACGGCGGGCGGCAACAGAAACGGCGCGATCGTCGGGATCGCGCCGACACGCAGCCGGCCACGCCCACGCTCGACGTCGGCGCGGACGGTGTCGAGCGTGACCGACAGCTCGCCGAGGATCTTCCGCGCCCGAGGCAGCAGCGACCGGCCCGCCTCGGTGAGCTCGGTCCCCCGGGACGAGCGGTCAAACAGCCGGTGCCCCAGCTCGTCTTCGAGTTTCTGTATCTGCATGCTCAAGGTCGGCTGGGTGACGTGGCAGACCCGGGCGGCCTGACGCATCCCGCCCTGCTCGGCCACGGCCAGGAAGTAGCGAAGTTGGTGGATTTCCATTGATAGTCCAAGATTATCATATTTATAGATAAATGATATGGCTTGATTATCACCAGAATCGACCGGAATGCTCTATATTTAGTGCGACGTCGTTGGTGCCATCGGGGGGGTGGTGCGGGCGACGTCTTTTCATCCATCGCCTCAATTCGGAAGGAACCCGCCATGCCCGACACGCCCTCGTCCGACGCCAGCCAATGCCCGTACCTCAGTGCCAACGCCCCGCAGGCCGACACCGTCGGCTCGGGTGCAAACCACCGCTGGTGGCCCGACCAGATCAACCTGCGCGTGCTCAAGCAGAACTCGCCTCACATCGACCCGATGGAGGAAGACTTCGACTACGCCGCGGAGTTCCAGACGCTCGACCTGCCCACGGTGAAGAAAGACATCGAAGAGGTCCTGACCACCAGCCAGGACTGGTGGCCCGCCGACTGGGGCCACTACGGCCCGCTGATGATCCGCCTCGCCTGGCACTCGGCCGGCACCTACCGCGTGTTTGATGGCCGCGGCGGCGCGGGCTCGGGCTCGCACCGCTTCGCCCCGCTCAACTCCTGGCCCGACAACGCCAACCTCGACAAGGCCCGCCGCCTGCTCTGGCCGATCAAGGCGAAGTACGGCCGCAAGCTGTCCTGGGCCGACCTGATGATCCTCGTGGGTAACGTTGCGCTCGAGTCGATGGGCTTCAAGACCTTCGGCTTCGCCGGCGGCCGAGCGGATGTCTGGGAACCCGAAGAAGACGTGTACTGGGGCCCCGAGAAGGAATGGCTCGCCGACGAACGCTACACCGGCGACCGTATCCTCGAGACGCCGCTGGGTGCGGTGCAGATGGGCCTGATCTACGTTAATCCCGAAGGCCCGAACGGTGAGCCCAGCGCGATCGCCGCTGGCCGTGACATCCGCGAAACCTTCGCCCGCATGGCGATGAACGACGAAGAGACCGTCGCCCTGATCGCCGGCGGCCACACCTTCGGTAAGGCCCACGGCGCCGCGAGCGACGCCGAGTACGTCGGCCCCGCCCCCGAAGGCGAAGCGATCGAAGCCCAGGGCTTCGGCTGGAAGAACAGCTACCAGTCCGGCCAGGGCAACGACACCATCACCTCCGGCCTCGAAGGCGCCTGGACCCCCAACCCCACCAAGTGGGACAACGGCTACTTCGACATGCTGTTCAAGTACGACTGGGACCTCGCCAAGAGCCCGGCCGGTGCGTGGCAGTGGGTGCCCTCCAAGCCCGAAGCCGACGACATGGTCCCCGCGCCCCACGGCTCCGAAGAGAGCACCGCGCCGATCATGTTCACCACCGACATGGCCCTGCGGATGGACCCGATCTACGAGCCCATCTCGCGCCGCTTCCACGAAAACCCCGACCAGTTTGCCGACGCCTTCGCCCGCGCCTGGTACAAGCTGACCCACCGCGACATGGGCCCCCACGCCCGCTTGGTCGGCTCGGAAGTGCCCGAGCCGCAGCTGTGGCAAGACCCCGTCCCGGCGGTGGACCACGAGCTCGTGGACGACGCCGACGTCGCTGAACTCAAGGCCACGCTGCTTGCCGCCGGCCCGTCGATCTCGCAGTACGTGGCCACCGCCTGGGCGGCCGCGTCGAGCTTCCGCGGCACCGACATGCGGGGTGGCGCCAACGGCGGCCGCCTCCGTCTCGCGCCGCAGAAGGACTGGGACGCCAACGACCCGGCCGTGCTCGCCATGGTGATCCCGGTGCTGGAGAAGGTGCAAGCCGACTTCAACGCCAAGCAGTCCGGCAACAAGAAGGTCTCGTTTGCCGACCTGGTGGTGCTCGGCGGTGTCGCCGCGGTGGAAGAAGCCGCCCGCAAGGCGGGCCACGACGTGACCGTGCCGTTTACCCCCGGCCGGACCGACGCCACCGAGGAAACCACCGACCTGCACTCGTTCGGCTACCTCGAGCCCTCGGCCGACGGCTTCCGCAACTACCTGCACACCGACCACAAGCGCTCGCCCGCCGAGCTGCTGATCGACAAGGCCAACCTGCTCACCCTCACCGTCCCGGAGATGACCGTGCTGCTGGGCGGCCTCCGTGTCCTCGGGGCCAACACCGGCCAGAGCAAGCTCGGCGTGTTCACCGATCAGCCCGGAACCCTGACCAACGACTTCTTCGTGAACCTGCTGGACATGGGCACGAAGTGGGCGGTTTCGTCCCGCTGCGAACATTTCCTCGAAGGCCGTGATGCTTCGGGCGAGATCAAATGGACCGCCACCGAAGCCGATCTGGTCTTCGGCAGCAATTCTCAGCTCCGCGCGTTGGCCGAGGTCTACGCGTGTGACGACGCTAAAGCCAAGTTTGTAAAGGACTTCGTTGCGGCGTGGGACAAGGTGATGAACCTGGATCGCTTCGAACTGGACTAAATCAGTTAGATACCCCATACCCCCTCGGAATGGGGTGCCTATACTCGGACTCAGTTGGTTAAGGCCAACGTCAATCCCGACCCCCGGAAGCCCGGCGGATGTCATTCCTTGACTCCGCTGGGTTTTTTTATGCGCCGATCGTGAACCGCCCGCCGGCTTGAGCGACCCTATAGGGGATGGCAAGCCCGGACCGAGTTGCGGATGAATGGTTAGTCCTGGCGGCACAGGACGGCCGGGCCGAGGCAAGAGACCGATTGGTCGACCGCTGGCACGCCCGTCTGTGGCGCCACGCCCGCAACGTCACCGGCAACGCCGAGGCCGCCCGCGACGTCACGCAGGAAGCGTGGGTCGGCATCCTCAAACGCCTGCACCGCCTCGACGACCCCGCAGCATTCCCCGCCTGGGCGTACCGCATCGTGAACCACAAGTCGGTGGACTGGATCCGCAAAGAGTCGCGCAACCGCAAGCGGAGTGCGCCGCTGCCCGACGACCTGGCCGCCGCGAACGAATCGGCCGCCGCCGAAGAAACCCGGGACCGTGTGCAGCAGGTGCTGGCCGCGCTGCAACAACTACCCGTCGAACAGCGGGCGCTGCTCTCGATGCACTACCTCGACGACCTCTCGACGATCGAGATTGCTGCTGCCCTGAACATCCCGCGCGGCACGGTGAAGAGCCGGATGCACACCGCACGACAGAACCTCAAACCGTTTTTAGAAGGAGTCCAATCATGAACGACCTCGACGACCTGCTCAAAGAATCGCTCGGCTCGGATACCGCTGACGTGGTCATCCCCCGCGACACCCTCCGCGAAGAAATCGGTGGCGCGTTTATGGGTTGGTCCCGCCCGCTGCTGGTCATGGTGTTATTCGACACCGTGTTGGCGGGGATCATGTTCGTCGTCTCGGTGGTGAACATGTTCCGTGCCGACGACTTGCGGATGACGGTGATCTGGGCGACTTCGGCGCTTTTCTTCGGCCTCGCGACGGGCTTTATCAAGCTCTATTTCTACATGCGTTCAAACCGCAATCGCGTGCTCCGTGAAGTCAAACGCCTGGAGCTCGGTGTTGCGGTATTGAGCGAACACGTGCGCAAGGCATAACGACCTTCCAAGTTCCCGCTGCCGCGCCGGGCTCATCCCCGGCGCGGTTTTCGCGCGATAGGGCGGACGCGATCCACAGGGCCCACGCTACACTCCCCCCATGGACCTGCCCTCCGCCGGCCAACTCGCCCAGTCGCTCATGCACACCCACGGCCTCGTCGCCGAGGGCTGGACCTTCCGCTTCAACCAACGCAAACGCGCCCTTGGCCTGTGCAACTACACCACCAAACGCATCGAACTCTCCGCACCCTTCGTGGCCCGTAACGACGAACACGAAGTCCGCGACGTCATCCTCCACGAGATCGCCCACGCCCTAACCCCACCCCCCACCCCCTCCAAGCCGAGGGCTAAGCAAAGCGAAGCCCCGGATCATCACCCCAATACCTACACCCCCCACGGCCCCGCCTGGCGCGCCACCTGCCTCCGCATCGGCGCCAACCCCAACCGCCTCAACGCCACCGCCGCCGCCCCCGAAGGCAAGTACCAAGCCACCTGCCCCGGCTGCCAAACCACCCACCACCGCCACCGCAAACCCGCCAAGGGCCGCACCTACATCTGCAAAGCCTGCGGCCCCGAACACGGAAAACTCACCTTCCACGCCGCCTGAATCCCTCCGAGCGCAGCTGCTGTGCTACGCTAAACCCATGCAGTGGTACGAAGACGATGTTGCCGACGCGATCGCCCGCCGTGAGTCGGCCGTGGCCAACCAGTTCCCCGCCGGCCCCGTGGTCTTCTACGGCAGCTCGTCCATCCGCCTCTGGGAAACCCTCGAGCAAGACTTCCCCCACACCTGGACCGCCAACCTCGGCTTCGGCGGGTCCACCCTCGAAGCCTGCGACCACTTCTTCGAACGCATGGTCCTGCCCGCGCGTCCCGCCGGCCTGGTCGTCTACGCCGGGGACAACGACATCGGCGACGGCCGATCACCCGAAGCCATCCTCAAGAGCTTCCACGCCCTGATGAAAAAAATCGACGCCGACCTCCCCGGCGTCCCCGTCGCCTGGATCAGCATCAAGCCCAGCATCGCCCGCTGGGACAAACGCGAAGCCATCGGCAAGGTTAACGTCTGGACCCGTGAAGCCGTCCGTGCCCGCCCCGGCACCGACTGGGTCGACATCTACGACCGCATGCTCGGCCCCGACGGCAATCCCCGCAAAGAACTCTTTGCCGACGACGGCCTGCACCTCAGCCCCGCCGGCTACCAACTCTGGGCCCAGGCCGTCCGCGACGACGTCGCCTGGCTCTCCCAACCCGCCAACGCCAACCCCGTTTAGCGGGCGATCAAAGATCGCCGTTCTGTTCTCATCATCTTCTACCTGTCCCGAACCCACGCCCCCAACCCACAAGGACCACATGCAGCGGGAATACCACCGCTGGCACAGCCAAGCGCTCGGCCGCGACATGGAGCTCCTCGCCTTCGGCCACGCCGGGCCGCGTGTCCTCGTGTTCCCCACCCGCGTCGGCCGCTTCTTCGACTACGAAAACTGGGGCCTCGTCGGCACGCTGCGCCCCCGCATCGAAGCCGGCCAGATGCAGCTGTTCTGCCTCGACTCCATCGACGACGAAGCGCTCTACGCCACCTGGATGAACCCCGCCGACCGCATGCGTCGCAACCGCGCGTACGAGGAATACGTCCTCCGCGAAGTCATGCCGCTCACCCGAAAGCTCAACCCCCACATCGAGATGTGGGCCCACGGCTGCAGCTTCGGCGCCTACCACGCCATGACCCTCGCTCTCCGCCAACCCCAATTTTTCTCCCGCATCATCTCCTTCTCCGGCCGATACGACCCCACCCTCAACACCGGCAGCTTCCGCGACCTGCTCGACGGCCATTACGACGACCTCGTCTACCACCACGCCCCCAGCCACTTCATCCCCCGCCTCGAAGACCACGAGCGTTTGGAGCAACTCCGCAAACTCGACATCACGATCGTCATTGGTCGTGAGGACGCCTTCCTCGCCAACAACCGCGAGTTCAGCGAAGCCCTCCACCGCAAAGGCATCCCCCACCAATACTACGAATGGGACGGCGAAGCCCACCGCGCCAAGTTTTGGCGCCAGATGCTGGCGTGGTACATGTGATCCACAACCTCAGATCACCCCATAGCCGGGCGGCTACGCCGACCCGGTCCCCTCGCTCTCCCCCGACTCATCCGAGTTTCCCACCAGCTTGGCCGTGAGTTCATCCACTTTCTTGTGAAGCTGCTGAATCTCCAGCTCCGTCTTCAGGCTCACCTCAAACGCGTTCGCCGCCGTGAGCCGATCCTTCTCGGATTGACGGTTCTGCGACATCATGATCACCGGGGCCTGCAGCGCCGCGAGTGTGGACAGCACCAGGTTCAACAGGATGTACGGGTACGGATCGAACGCATCCACATCGTTGCGGATCAGGATGAACGAGTTGAGCGTCATCCAGCTCCCCAGGATCACCACAAACGTGATGATGAACCCCCACGACCCCGCGACCTTCGCCATCCAGTCCGCGACCCGCTGGCCGACGGATAATTTTTCGTGAAACACCGTATTGACGTTCTGCGCCACCGGCTCCCCCGCCGCCATCGCATCGATCACCCGCTTCTCGCGTTCAGTCAGCTTGTTGTAGGGTTTCCCAAGCAGAGCACGGGCGAGGTTCGAGATGTATTTCTTGACAGCCATAGGCACCTCCTCAATGAAGTTGAACGCCGTGCAGTACAGAACCGACATCGCTTAGTGGATGGACATGACATCACATGCGATGTTTGATCGGTTATCACAGGCCTAGCCTAGCAATACGCGAATATAAATTGTGGCTCAAGAGCAATACCTGAATCACCGCAAGTATTCGATCCGATCGACTTCGAGGCGGTACGGCCCGTCTTCCACGTCACTGAGGATCAGGCCGAGGCGGGCGAGTTGGGAGGTGTCCAGCGGGGCCCAAGCCTCGGGGTCCAAACGGTTGCCGCGAAACGTGGGTTGTAGGTCGGCTACAGGGATAGTGATCTCTTGCCACTCGTTAGGGTCCGCGTCTTGGTCGATCGGCAGAAGGGTGCGGAAGTTGATGCCGCGCGGTCGTGGCACACGGTCTTCCAGCCGCAACGCGAAAGGTCTGCCCAGCGAAGCCGCATCGCCGCGGACCCGCAGTCGGACGGCCTGCAGATCATCCAACACCGCAGCCCCAGCCTCCGACGCGAAGAGTTCAGCATCAAGATTCATCCGCACGGAAGTGAATCCGCCGCCGTTGGTGTTGATGTCGCCGGTCATGACCATGACGCCGGGCTCATCGGCGTCGAACGACACATCGCCCTCGGACCGTCCGCCCATCACGTTGTCGTTCACCACGGCCCATCGGTCGTTGCTCTGGGGATCGGTATAGTCGGTTAAGAGGAACACCGCGGCAGCCTCGGTCTCGGATGCCGAGTCTTCGGCGTGGGCAGGCACACCCATTCCAAACATAACCCCAAGCGCCCAAGTCAAACTCGCAAACGATTGTCGATAGGTGATCATTTATAGGGTCTCGTCTTGAGTGATTCGTCAGCCCGCAGCCAAGGTTTGGCTCTTCCCGAAGTTCATCAATGGATTCGCAGCGGGCGGCTCGTCGGATTCAAGGAGACCACGATCAATAATTCAAATTGCTGATGTATTGCCGGTTCTCGTTCACGTTCACGGTTTACCGCGGCACCGCACCGAGTCCCGCGTCGCGGCAGAGTTCGCCGGGGGGGACGAGGTTGTCGACGGCGTCGCGCTCGGCTTGGGTGAGTTCGATGTCGGCGGCGCCCATGTTGTCTTGGAGTTGTTCGACGGTGCGGGGGCCAAGGATGGGGCAGGTGACGCCGGGGACCGACAAGCACCAGGCGATGGAGAACTGGCTGCTGGTGCAGCCGCGCTCGTCTGCCAATTTGTCGACGCCCTCCATGACCGGCCATTGGCTGGGCGGGAAGTCGTCCTTGCCGCGGCTCTGGTAGTACGAGCCGTCGGGGATCGATCGGCCGCCGCGGGTGTACTTGCCGGCCAAGCGGCCACGCGCCAGCGGGGCCCAGGTGATCGTCGCCACGTCGTAGCGCTGGCAGAACGGCAGGACTTCCTTTTCGATCCGCCGGTCGATGATGTTCAGCGGGGGTTGCTCGACGTCGAAGCGCGCGGTGCCGAGCTCCTTGGCGATGAAGTGGGCCTCGGCCAACTCCCAGGCGGGGAAGGTCGAACTCGCCAGGTACAGCACCTTGCCCGAGCGGACCAGATCGTCGAGCGCTCGCAGCGTCTGATCAATCGGCGTGTCGGGGTCGGGGCGGTGGATGTGGTACAGGTCGATGCGGTCGGTCTTCAGACGCTTCAGCGATTCTTCGACTTCGCGGACGATGTGCCAGCGGTGGTTGCCTTGTTGGTTGATGTTCTCGCCGCGCTTGCCGTGGACTTTGGTGGAGAGGACGAATTCGTCACGGTTGTTTTCGTTCGCCATCCAGTCGCCGATGATGGATTCGCTTTGGCCGTTGTTGTAGACGTTGGCGGTGTCGACAAAGTTGCCGCCGCCTTCGGTGTAGGCGTTGAGGATGGCGTGGGCGTCTTCGGGCGGGGTGAAGCTGCCGAAGTTCATGGTGCCGAGGCAGAGCGGGTGGACTTTGACGCCGGTGCGGCCGAGGACGCGGTAATTCATGGGAGGCTTTCGTGGAGGGGATGGAACCGAAGGGACACCGCGATTGTAGCCCTGCGAATAACGCTACGGATCAGTCTTGCCCCCTCTCCCTCCGGGAGAGGGCCGGGGTGAGGGCGGGTTGAAGTTCTCGTGCGCAGGGTGTGGCCAGGTTCATGGCGGGTGCCCTCACCCCAACCCTCTCCCGGGGGGAGAGGGGGCCAAGGCAGCGTCACTCGTGTGCGCACGGTCGGTCGGGCCGCAACCCAGAAAATCATCAACGCAGAAAAATTCTTACTCCTTGTCAGTACTCACTTCCGTGAAATTAGCGACTTGTCCGTGCGCACACCTGACCCGTTCTGTCCCCCAATGTCGGACCACGGTGGCACTCAAGGCGTGAAGGCCGCACAGGCAAGGCACCAAGCACGCCCATACCCGTGGAACCGGGCTGACGCACACGTCGGGTGCGTGGCGACGCTTGAGCTCACCACCTTGCCGGGATCGCTCAAGGTCGGAACCCGTCGTCGTTGGTCGAGGGTCCGTGTTCGGGGAAAGGTTGAACCGCGAAGGCGCGAAGAGCGCGAAGCAAGGCAGATGAGATTGAATTCAAACTAATGGTTTGCCTTCGCGTCCTTCGCGTCTTCGCGGTTCAACTGAATCCCACCCACCCACCCCACGCCGGCCACGGCAGCGGGTGGTGCGGGGGACACGGGTTCGCTCTTTGGCAATTTGGGATTGTTTGCGCGGGACGCTTCGCGTCGCCCGCTAAACGCGCGGTTAGTTGCGGACGCGTGAGATCGACTCGTCGATCTTGGTCAGGATCTGGTCCTGGACCTGTTTGATGCGGGTGCTGGTGATGGGCGGCTGGAAGCCGTTGAAGAGCATGGCGAAGGCGTAGGTTCGGCCGTCGGGCCGGACGATGTAGCCCGAGAGGGTCGAGGCGTAGTTGGCCGAGGCCCCGAGGTAGCCGGACTTGCCGTAGACATCGGCGCGGAGGTCGCGGAGGCGTTGGCGGAGCGTACCGTTGTGCCCGGCGTGGGACAGCGACGCGGCGAAGATCGGGCCGAGCGTGTCGTCTTGGCGCATCGCGCTGAGAACTTCGACCAGGACACGGGCGGTGGCGCGGTTGTTGGGCGAGAGGCCCGAGCCGTCGGAGACGCGGACCGCGGTGAGCCCGACGCGGGACGCGAGTTTGTCGCGGAGGTAGAGGCGGACGGCCGAGGCGCCGTTGCGGAAGCTCCCGGGCTCGCCGGTGAGTTCGTGGCCCATGCGTTTGAGCAAGGCCTCGGCAAACATGTTCTGCGAGTCCTGGTTGGTGCGGTCGATCACGCCGGCCAGCGTGGTGTTGAGCTGGTGGAGGATCTCGGTGTCTTGTTCGGGGACGCGGTCGCTGGGCTTGACGCGGACGACGCGGTTCACGCGGATGCCGACTTGCTTGAGTTTGTACTGCAGGAACTTGCCCAGGAACATCGCGGGGTCGTCGACGGTGACGCGGTAGGGCTCGGACCGGCGGTTGCGGACGCTGCCGAGGAAGACGAAGCGGTTGGTGCCGTTGGGGCGTTGGATGCGGAAGTCGTCGACGTTGCCGGTGGTCGCGCGGTTCTGGGTGGGGAGCCCGGTGTAGTAGGGGAAGAGCTGGACGATGGGCGATTGGCCGACCGCGTCGGACGGCACGGGCAGCACGGCCATGACGTTTTCGTGGAAGTTGATCGCGCCGATCTGGGCACAGTAGTAGTAGTGGAGCTGGTCGGCGGGCCAATCGGGGTGGACGCGGACGGCGTCGAAGATCAGGTCGTCGAGCAGGAGCTGATCGAAGCGGGTGTGGCCGGTGTCGACGATGGCCTTGATCCAGATGTCGATCAGGTCGTCGACTTCGAAGCCGGCCTGGGCGAGCAGCACGGGGTCGCCGAACGCGGGGTCGCCCTCACCGCGGATGAGCAGCGAGGGGAGCGTGGCGGTTTTGGCGAGGTCGCGGGCCGAGGCGCTGGCGGGGGCTTCGGTTTCGGTGGGGGGAATGAGCGAGAGCCGGGTGCTGAACTTGAAGTCGGGGCCGAGGCGGGTGAGCGCCGCGGCGGTGGTGATGAGCTTCATGTTCGACGCGGGGACCATGGGGTTGTCGGCGTCGAGTTCGACGAGCGGTTCGCCGGTGGTCAGGTCCACCAGCAACACGGCGGTGCGGGTCTTGCCCAGCGCCGCGCCCGACAGGATCTGCTGGATGTCGGTTTCGAGTCCGGCATCAGCGGGCAGGGCGAGCAGGGCGGTGAGGGTGAGCACCAACACCCGCCAACTGGCACCCGGACGCAGAGCTCGGCCGATGTTCAACTTCACCAACACACTACGCCTCGCATAAAACCACGAATCCCACCGCGACGGTGGCCGCTGATTGCAGACTACTTTATCGACCAGCCCTCGTGGAATCGGCCACCGGGCAGGCGGGGCGGGGGATGGCCGGGGGTCGGTGGCCCGGGCGGGATTGAACGGCGCTCGGTCGGTCTAGGGTTTAACCGGAGTCCGGGGTGGAAATCTCGAAGAACATTAGATACACTAATCGACCGCTCAGGGCGTATTAGAAATTTTAATGTAGTGTTTGTCCCCCGGACGGGTCACGGAACGACCCCTCGGGCCCCAGGGTTCTGCCCCCACCATGCAAAATCTCCGCTTATTCTCCGACGTTGCCCGCTGCCACAGCATCTCCCTCGCGGCTGAGATGCACGGCATCACGCAATCCGCGGCGAGCCAACGGATCAACCAACTCGAGAAAAGGCTTGGAGTTACGCTCTTGGATCGGACCGTCCGACCGCTGGAGCTGACCGAGGCGGGCAAGGTCTTCCTCGCGGGGGTGGGCGATGTGCTGCAGCGTTACGATCGCCTGGAGCGGGCGGTGATGGCCCGGGCCGACAGCCCGTCGGGCGTGGTGCGGGTGTCGGCGATCTACTCTTCGGGGATCGACCTGCTGCGTCAGGTCAGCGAAGAGTTCGAGCAGCAGCGGCCGCAGATCAACGTGCAGATCGCCTACGAGAAACCGGATGCGGTGTATCAGTCGGTGATCGAGGGCCGGGCCGACCTGGGCCTGCTCAGCTACCCCGATCGTTTTAAGAAGGTCGGCGTGATCGCGCTGCGGGACGAGGAGATGGCGGTCGTCTGCCCACCCAACCACGCTCTGGCGGGACGCGAAAGCGTCGAGGCGCAGGAGCTCAGCGGCCAGGAGATGGTCAGCTTCGACACAGACCTGCCCGTCGGCCGAGGTGTGGCGCAGTACCTCAAGCAGCACGGCGCGACGCCGATCACCGCCCACTCGTTCGACAACCTCGACACGCTCAAGTCGGCCGTCGCCGCGACCGATCGTTTCGCGATCCTGCCCAAACGCACGGTGCGTCACGAAGTTGAAGTCGGCTCGTTGTCGGTCGTGAGCCTGACACCCACGCTGGTGCGGCCCATGGGTCTGATTACGCCGCGCCCGCACAAGCAACACGCGGCGCTGCCTTTGGCGACCGCGGTCTTTGTTGATTTCCTGCTCCAACACGCCGGGCAAGACGAGCCCCGCGTCTCCCTTTCGTCTTCTGAATCTTCTTCTCCCGCTTCCACCCTCGCCGGCGCCGCTGCGTCGGCCCCTCTCGTGGGAGCCAAGCGATGAGTCCTGCTATGTCCGAATCCAACCCCAACTCTCCGTCCGTCCGCCCCGCGTCCACCGGCTTCCCCGCCAAGCAGGGTCTGTACGACCCGGCCTACGAAAAAGACGCCTGCGGCATCGGCTTCATCGCCCACCTCAAGGGCCAGCCGTCGCACACCATCGTCACCGATGCGCTGGAGATGCTGCACCGCATGGACCACCGCGGCGCGTGCGGCTGCGAGAAGAACACCGGCGACGGCGCGGGCATCCTCACCGGCCTGCCCCACGAGCTGCTGGTCAAAGTCGCCAAGCGCGACGCTGGCCTCGACCTGCCGGGCCTCGGCGACTACGCCGCGGGCAACATCTTCCTGCCCACCAACGACGAAGCCCAGGCCTTCTGCATCAAGCTTTACGAGGAATGCCTGGCCAAGGCGGACCTCCCGCTGATCGGTTGGCGTGACATGCCCGTCGAGCCCGAAGGCGCCGACATCGGCCCGTCGGCCCTCGCGGCGATGCCCGTCATCAAGCAGCTCTTCGTGGCCCGCCCCGAGAGCGTCGACCAGGACAGCTTCGAGCGCAAGCTCTACGTCGTCCGCAACCAGGTCATCAACCTCACGCTCGCCCAGCCCGAGCTGATCCCCGCCGGCAGCTTCTACGTCTGCTCGCTGTCGTCGCGCATCATCGTGTACAAGGGCCAGCTGACCTCCGGCCAGGTGCCGCTGTTCTACCCCGACCTGCGCGACACCGACTACGCCTCGCACCTCGCGATGGTGCACTCGCGCTTCAGCACCAACACCTTCCCCAGCTGGGACCGCGCCCAGCCCTGCCGGATGATGTCGCACAACGGCGAGATCAACACCGTCCAGGGCAACAAGAACTGGATCCGCGCCCGCCAAGGCCTGATGCAGAGCCAGCAGTTCGACGAACGCGAACTCGCCGAGCTGTTCCCCATCGTCAACCCCGACGCGTCGGACTCAGGCAGCATGGACAACGTGCTGGAGATGCTCTACATGTCCGGCCGAACGCTGCCGGAAGTGGTCATGATGATGGTGCCCGAGGCGTGGGAAAACCACGAGTCGATGCCCGAGAACAAGACCGCGTTCTATGAGTACCACGCCAACCTTATGGAGCCGTGGGACGGCCCGGCGTCGATCGGCTTTACCGACGGCAAGGTCATCGGCGCGACCCTCGACCGCAACGGCCTGCGTCCGTCGCGCTACTACGTCACCAGCGACGACCGCGTGATCATGGCGTCGGAAGTCGGCGTCGTGGACGTTGAGCCGAAGGACGTCGTGAAGAAGGGCCGGCTGCAACCGGGACGGATGTTCCTGGTGAACTTCGAAGAGGGCCGCATCGTCGCCGACGACGAGGTCAAGAACTCCATCGCCGACGCCCGCCCCTACGGCGAGTGGCTCGGCGACAACCGCATGACTCTCGCGGACCTGCCCGAAGCCAACGGCTCGGGTGCTTCGGTGCCCGGCACGCCTGCGTCGCCCGAAGCCAAGAACGACATGGACCCCGAGACGCGTCTGGCGCTCATGCAGTCGTTCGGCTACACCGTCGAACACCTGAACATGATCCTGCTGCCCATGGTCAACGCCGGCAGCAAGTCCAAGGAAGCGCTCGGCTCGATGGGCAACGACGCGGCGCTCGCCGTGCTCTCCGACAAGCCGCGGCTTCTTTACGACTACTTCAAGCAGCTCTTCGCGCAGGTGACCAACCCGCCGATCGACCCGCTGCGCGAGACGATTATCATGTCGCTGCAAACCAGCATCGGCCCCGAGGGCAACGTCCTCGACACCACCGCCGATCAGTGCAAGCGGCTGCGTCTTGAGCAGCCCGTGCTGACCGATGCCGAGCTCGCCTCGCTGCAAGCGCTCGACGGCTCGGACGCGTCGAACGGCTGGCGCACCCAGACGATCGACATCACCTACGAAAAGCCCGACACCTCCGGGATGAACGGCGAAGCCGACGCCGCGGAAGGCGCCGCGCTCAAGGCCGCGCTCGACCGCATCTGCGCCGAGGCTAGCGACGCGATCACCGCGGGCTATCAGCTTGTTGTGCTCAGCGACCGCAACGCCGGCCCGGGCCGGATCGCGCTGCCCTCGCTGCTGGCCGTCGGCACGGTCCACCACCACCTGGTCCGCAACGAGTCCCGCACCAAGATCGGCCTCGTGCTCGAGTCCGGCGAGGCCCGCGAAGTCCAACACTTCTGCACCCTCGCGGGCTACGGCTGCGACGCGGTCAACCCGTACCTCGCTTACCAAGCCATGTACTCGCTGCGTGACGAGGCGGTCCTCGACCCCGAGCTGGGCAACGAAGAGATCGTCCAGACCTACATCAACTCGGTCGGCGCCGGCATCAAGAAGGTCATGTCCAAGATGGGCATCTCGACGCTCGCCTCGTACAAGGGCGCGCAGATCTTCGAGTGCGTCGGCCTGCACGACGAGATCATCGACCGCAGCTTCACCGCCACCGCCTCGCGCCTCCAGGGCGTGGGCTGGGACGTGCTGGCCAAGGAAGGGCGTCGCCGCCACGAGATCGGCTTCCCCGTCCGTCCGCGCAACCCCAAGGCCAAGAACCAGCTGCCCAACCCCGGCGAGTATCACTGGCGTCCCGAGGGCGAGGCCCACGCGTTCAGCCCGCGGTCGATCGCGAACCTGCAGATCGCCGCTCGCACCAACAGCCACGCCGCATACGACGAGTACTCGAAGCTGTGCAATGACGACTCGCGTCAGCGCTGCACCCTCCGCGGCCTGCTGAGCTTTGTTGACGATGCGTCGCTGAGCATCCCGCTCGAAGAAGTCGAGCCGGCCAAGGAGATCGTTAAGCGGTTCCGCACCGGCGCGATGTCGCTGGGCGCGCTGTCCAAGGAGTCGCACGAAACCCTCGCGCTGGCGATGAACCGCATCGGCGGCTACTCGAACTCCGGCGAGGGCGGCGAAGACCCCAAACGCTTCAGCCTCGACCAATACGAAGACGGCAGCGTGAAGTCCAAGCGGTCGGCCATCAAGCAGATCGCCTCGGGCCGGTTCGGCGTGACCAGCTACTACCTGGCCAACGCGGACCTCCTGCAGATCAAGATCGCCCAGGGCGCCAAGCCCGGCGAGGGCGGTCAGCTGCCCGGCTTCAAGGTCGACCCGTACATCGCCAGCATCCGCCACTCGACGCCCGGCGTGGGCCTCATCTCCCCGCCGCCGCACCACGACATCTACTCCATCGAAGACCTCTCGCAGCTCATCTTCGACCTCAAGCGGTCCAACCGCACGGCCGACGTGTCGGTCAAGCTGGTCGCGGAAGTCGGTGTCGGCACGATCGCGGCGGGTGTGTCCAAGGCCAAGGCCGACCACATCCTGATCTCCGGCCACGACGGCGGCACCGGCGCTTCGCCGCTGACTTCGATCAAGCACGCGGGCCTGCCGTGGGAGCTCGGCCTGGCCGAGACGCACCAGACGCTGGTGCTCAACGACCTGCGCAGCCGGGTCCGCCTCGAAACCGACGGCGGGTTCAAGACCGGCCGCGACGTCGCGATCGCCGCGTGCCTCGGTGCGGAAGAGTACGGCTTCGCCACCGCGCCGCTGGTGTCCATCGGCTGCATCATGATGCGGAAGTGCCACCTCAACACCTGCCCCGTGGGCATCTGCACGCAGGACAAAGACCTACGTAAGAAGTTCAACGGCACGCCCGAGCACGTCATCAACTTCCTCTTCCTCGTCGCCGAGGAAGCCCGGCAGTACATGGCGAAGATCGGCATCCGCTCGATCGACGAACTGATCGGCCGGGTCGACCTGCTCAAGACCCGCGACGCGATCGACCACTGGAAGGCCGACGGCCTGGACCTCACGCCGATCCTCCGTCCCGCGACCAAGCCGCACGAGGGCGTGGGCGTCCGCAAGCTCATTGAGCAGGAGCACGAGATCGAGCTGCACTTCGACAACCAGCTCATCGCCGAGGCGAAGGACACCCTAGAGAACGCCACGCCCGTGGTGATCGACAAGCCGGTGACCAACCTCAACCGCGCTGTCGGGACGATGCTCTCCAACGAGGTCAGCAAGAAGTACCTCGGCGAAGGCCTGCCCGACAACACGATCCAGATCAACCTGACCGGCTCGGCCGGGCAGTCGCTGGGTGCGTGGCTCGCGCCGGGCGTGACGATCAACCTCACCGGCGACGCCAACGACTACGTCGGCAAGGGCTTGTCCGGCGGCAAGATCTTCATCAAGCCGCACGACGAGGCCCCCTTCGCCGCCGAGGACAACATCATCCTGGGCAATGTGGCGCTCTACGGCGCGACCAACGGCGACGCGTACTTCCGCGGCGTCGCGGCCGAGCGTTTCTGCGTGCGGAACTCTGGCGCCCGGGCGGTGGTCGAGGGCGTGGGCGACCACGGCTGCGAGTACATGACCGGCGGCCGCGTGGTGGTGCTGGGCCCGACGGGCCGCAACTTCGCCGCGGGTATGTCTGGCGGGATCGCCTACATCTGGGACCCCGAGGGCGCGTTCCCCAAGCTGTGCAACCCCGGCATGGTCGAACTCGAAGACCTCGAGGACCCCGAAGACATCGCCGAGTGCGTCGAGATGATCACCAGCCACATGGAAGCCACCGGCAGCCCCGTGGCGAAGCGTGTGCTCGACGACTGGGACAACCAGCGGGGCAACTTCGTGAAGGTCATGCCGATCGACTACCGCCGCGTGCTGATGCAACAGAAGGCCAAGGAAAAAGCCATGGCCGGCGAACCGGAGGTCGGCCACGGATAAGTACGGAGATGCTGCCGCAGATGACGCAGACGTCGCCGATTTTGTTTAAGGCAATTTGATTTTAAGAATCCTCATCAGACAGAAATGTCTGAATGTTTCGAGAGATAAACGAGTCCGCGGTAAGGCCTGATTACGAATCAGCGTAATCGGTGAAATCTGCGGCAAAGGCTGTTCAACCATGGGTAAACCCACCGGATTTCAAGAGTACGAACGCAACCCGATGCCCGCGCGCGACCCGCTGGTGCGCATCTCGGATTTCCACGAGATCTACGCCCAGCACGAGGTGCACGTGTTGCAGGAGCAGGGTGCGCGCTGCATGGACTGCGGCGTGCCGTTCTGTCACGCCGACACCGGCTGCCCGATCGACAACCTCATCCCCGAGTGGAACGACCTGGTCTACCACGACCGCTGGCAGGACGCGTACGAACGGCTGGCCAAGACCAACAACTTCCCCGAGTGGACCGGGCGGATCTGCCCTGCGCCGTGCGAGAGCGCTTGCGTGCTGGGCATCAACGAGCCGGCGGTGACGATCAAGAGCATCGAGTGCGCGATCATCGACCGCGCGTTTGAAGAAGGTTGGGTCAAGCCCAACCCGCCGGCGAACCGCACGGGCAAGACCGTGGCGATCGTCGGCAGCGGACCCGCGGGTCTGGCGGCGGCGGATCAGCTCAACAAGGCGGGCCATGCCGTGACCGTGTTTGAGCGCGACGACCGCATCGGCGGGCTGCTGATGTACGGCGTGCCGAACATGAAGCTCGACAAGGGCATCGTGCAGCGCCGCGTCGATCTGCTCGAAGCCGAGGGCGTGGTGTTCAAGACCAACTGCAATGTCGGCGGCGGCCCGTCGGCGCACGGCACGGGCAGCGAGTCGGAGATCATCGATCCGGAAGACCTGAAGCGCGACTTCGATGCGGTGTTGCTGGCGTGCGGGGCGCTCAAGCCGCGCGACCTGGGCAAGCTGCCGGGCCGTGATTTAGCGGGCGTGCACGTGGCGATGGAGTACCTCCACCCCGCGACCAAGAGCCTGCTCGACTCGAACTTTACCGACGGCGACTTCATCGATGCCGAGGGCAAAGACGTGATCGTCATCGGCGGCGGCGATACCGGCACCGACTGCATCGGCACCGCCATCCGCCAGGGCTGCAAGAGCATCACCAACATCACCCGCCGCGAGCGCGAGCCGGACGAGCGCGACGAGGACCACCCCTGGCCGGGACCGTCGGGCACGTTCTACGTGGACTACGGCCACGCCGAGGGCGCCGCCAAGTTCGACCGCGACCCGCGCGAGTACGGCATCCTGCCCAAAGCCTTCCTCGACGAAAAGGGCGACGGCCACGTCACCCACGTCGAGATCGAACGCCTTCACTGGACCAAGCAGGACGGCAAGTGGAGCTCGACGCCCACCGGCAACATCGAGAAGTTCCCCGCCGACCTCGTGTTCATGGCGATCGGTTTCACGGGTCACGACACGCCGACGCTCGTCGAGAAGTTTGGCGTCGAGACGGATGAGTGGGGCGGTGCGGTCAAGGCCGAGTACGGCGAGTTTGCCACCAACGTGGACGGCGTGTTCGTGGCGGGCGACATGCGCCGCGGTGCTTCGCTGATCGTCTGGGCCATCGCCGAGGGCCGTGGTGCCGCACGCAAGATCGATGAACACCTGATGGGCCACTCTGAACTGCCCGCCCCGGGCGTGACGACGCAGCTCACCTCGAGCGCGGGGTGATCGGCCGTAGGTCAGGTCTTCGACCTGACATCATCGTCTGGAGATAATTGAAACCACATGGCCTCCGCGTCAGGTCGAAGACCTGACCTACGGGTGCGTTTATCGCGCGAGCGAATCCCGAAGCGTTACTTCAACTCTTCCGCCGCCTGCTTGGCGGCGTCGGTGTCGGGGTAGAGGTCGATGATCTTCTGGTAGGTTTCATCAGCCTTGTCGTAGAACCCGGCGTTGTCGTAGTTCTTGGCCATCGTCATGAGGTTCTGGGCTTTGCCTTCGAGTTTCGCGCCTTGGACGCGGGCCATGAACGCCTCGTCGTCTTCCATGATGAGGACCATGTCCTGGGCGAGCAGGGCTTCGTCGCTGTCGGGCGCGCGGTCGACGATCCAGCGGTACAGCTCATAGGCGGCGAGTTCGTCGCCGTCGGCCTCGGCTTCCTCGGCCTGCTGGAACTTGCTGGCGACCAGTTCGGGGTCGGCCGAGCCGCCGCCGCCGGAGGAGATGCTGCGGTCGGAAGCGGCCAGCCACGCGTCGATGTTTTGCGCGACGCCCGGGTATTCCGAGCGGTACAGGTCGTAGCTTTCCTGCTGCTCGGGGTCGAGATTGGCCAGCGTCCGTTTCACGGATCGGCCGAAGGCTTTGACTTTCGCTTCGTCGAAGGACTCGGCCGGCAGTTCCTTAACCGAGTCGAACAGCAGGCGGAAATCGATCGGCCGGGAGAAGATGGCCTGGGCGGCGCTCTTGGCCAGCTCTTCGGGGTCGACGCTGGAGGCGAACGGGTCGAAGTCCAGGGCCGGGTCTTCGCCGAGGATCGCGTCGGTGGGCGGGGGGAAGTCGATCAGCGCCTGTTCGAGTTGTTCTTCGAGCAGAAAGCCGTGCCCGTCCCAGATGAGGTTGCCATCGGGAGAGATCAGGAAGGTGTGCGGCACGCCGTACTGCTTGCGGAAGAACCGCGCGTTGACGGGGATCGTTTGCTCGGCGTTGAGGACGATGAGGGTTTCCAGGCCCTGCTCGGCGACCATCTCCTGCGCGGCCATGGGGTCGGGGTCCACGCTGACGCTGACGATGCCCACGCCTTTCTTGTGGTAGGTCTCGTGCAGCCGTTGGATGTCGGGCAGGTTCTGGATGCTCGGCTCGGAGACCGCCGCCCAGAAGTGCACCACGACGAGATAGCCCTCGAGCATCCCGGACGTGATCGCCCGCCCGTCGGTGGTTTCGACGGCGAAACTCACCGGATCGCCGACCTTGAATCGTGTCTCGGCTTCGGCAGGGAGAGTCGCCGCGGACATCGCCGCCCCCAACGTTGCCCCCAATACCCACGCGCGTGGTCCGGTCATGTTCATCTATCGAATCCCGGGAAATAGCAAAGGTGTGGCACGGCCCGGCCACTTGAGAAATATCAACCTCATAATTCTAACCACCTCCGGCGGTCTTCCGCGAGGACTTTGCGGCTAGAATCCCATCAATGCGATTCCCCCGGCCGGTGGACTCAACTCTCTGGAGATACCCGATGACCCGATTGCTCAACCGCTCGAACGTACTTTGTTCCTGGATGGTGGCGTTGCTGCTGACCGCTACCGCGTTTTCCGCCCGGGCCGACATCGTCACGGGTTCGCTGGATTACGAACACCAGGGCGTCACGCTCTCGGCCTACATCGCCCAGCCCGACGGCCTGACCGGACCCACGCCCGGCGTCCTCATCGCCCACGCCTGGTGGGGCCAGGGTGAATACGCCCGTCACCGCGCACGCCAGCTCGCCGAGCTCGGCTACATCGCGGTGGTGCTCGACATGTACGGCAAGGACGTCTACACCGACGACCCGAACCAGGCCGGCCAACTCGCCGGGGCGTTCTATCAGGACCGCGACCTGTTCCGTGCCCGTGCCGCCGCGGGCCTGGAAATGCTCAAGCAGCAGCCCAACGTCGACCCCACGCGTTGCGCCGCGATCGGCTACTGCTTCGGCGGGACAACCGTGCTCGAACTCGCCTACGACGGGGCCGAGCTCGCGGGCATCGTCAGCTTCCACGGCAGCCTGATGCCCCCGCGCGAAGGCAGCGACGACGCGGCCAACGTCAAGGCCAAGGTCCTCATCGCCCACGGCCAGGCCGACCCGTTCTACAGCAACGAACAACTCCTGGAAGTGACCAACGCCCTGCAGTCCGCCGGTCAGGACGTGCAGACGCTGACCTACAGCGGCGCGGTCCACGCCTTCACCGACCCCGGCGCGACCGGCGAGCTCGAAGGCGCGAAGTACGATCGCAGTGCGGACAAGCGCTCTTGGGAACACATGAAGCTGTTCTTCGAGGAAGTGTTCTCGGACTAAGCAATCTTCGCCGAAACGCAGCGTACTTTTAGGGGGACAGGCTATCCGTCTGGCTGTAGTAACGGACTTTAGCGAGCTATCACGCGGCCCGACTTCCGGATTGTTTACACGTGTTTTCCAAGACCTAGGGCAATCCCTGTGCCTTTCTTGGAACTCTGCCTTCAAGAATCCGATCATGAGGCCCGATGGAACTAGTAGTCGATTCAAGGAGGCTACATGTCGGGGAACCACGTACTCATTCTCGATCAGGGCGGGTTGTATCGCGACCTGTTGTCGAGCTACCTTTCGTCTCAAGGCTTCGAAGTTTCAGCCACGAACAACCAGGCTCAGGCCATCAAGGCAGCGAGCGATAAGCCCGTGGATCTGGTGGTCATCGACCTCTGCCGCGTCGGCAAGGTCGGGATGCGGTGCATCAAGAAGCTGCGTGCGCTCAACCCCTCGGCCAAGCTGCCGGTTCTGGTGCTTACCGATTCGGCTGAGCGTGAGGTGATCGTGTTGGCCGCCAAGCTGATGGTGAAGAAGTACCTGCTCAAGTCCCGGGTGAGTGCGGTGCAGCTCTGCTCGACGATGAAGTCGATGATCGCCGAAGGCGTTGAACCGCAACAGGCACCGAGCGCGGCCGAGGCGCCCCAGGCGCCGACGCAAGCAGCGGCGAGCGCCCCGGAACCCGCAGGGGCCCAGACGCCTCAGGCGGCGGACGCGGAACTGCTCAACGCCGCGAATCTCAAAGAACTCAAGCCGATCATGCGGCGCAGCGACGTGTACGAACTCCTGGACGGTTGCGGGGAGTTGAAGGGGATGTCGCCCGCGGTGTCGGAAGTGATGAGCATGACCCGGCGGAAAAACTGCTCGATCGAAGCGCTGTCCAAGGCGATCAAGAAAGACCAGGGCATGGCGCTGAAGTTGCTGAAGATGGCGAACTCCAGCGTGTACGACCGCGGCTCGCCGGTGGACTCGATCAACAAGGCGGTCATGCGGATGGGCATCAACGCGGTGCGCCAGGCCGTGACCAACATGAGTGTGATCGACAGCTTCGGGGACACCGTCGACCACCGGATCAACGCCCCGCACTTCTGGGAGCACTCGATCGCCACCGGCCTGATCGCCGCCGAGGCGACCCGCGCCCTGCAACGCGACGACGAAGCGATCGAAAACGCCTTCACCATGGGCCTGCTCCACGACACCGGACGGATGGTCTACACCCAGATCCTGCCCGACCAGATGGCGCGGGTGCTCGACGCGGCCGACCACCTGGGCGAATCGTTGGAGCGGGTCGAGTCCCGGCTGTTGCTGGTGAACCACGCCGAGGCGATGGACCGCATCCTCCACGCCTGGAAGTTCCCCAAAGAGTTGGTCGGCCCGATCGCGTTCCACCACCTCAGCGCGGGCAACATCCGCCGGATGGCCCCGAAGATCGTCGAGCCCTGCTGCGTGGTCGCGCTGGCCAACGGCCTGGCGCACGCGCTACTCGTCGGCCACAGCGGCAACCACACGATCTACCCCGTGCAGGAATACCTCACCGCGCTGAAGCTGGGTGGGGGATTCATCGAGCACATCGAAGAAGTCATCCCCGACCAGGCGACGGACCTCAAGCTGGCGATGCTCGCTCACAGCCCCGGCGGCTGGACCGACTATCGCTCGGAGATCGCCAAGTCGATCAACCACGGCAACCCGCGGCCGGTGTTCGTGGGGACCAAAGCCGAGACCGATCCGATCCGGGTCTTCCTCGATCGTCTGTTCCCGCCGCCGGTGAGCGACGAGGTGAAGCCGAACTTCATGGTCGTGTCGATCCAGAACCGCCGAGAGGTCGAAGCGATCAGCCAGCTCATCGAGCAGACCGAGCAGAAGATGGAAGTCGCGGACCTGCCCATGGTCGTGATCGCCAAGACCGCCGACACGCTGCCCGACCCGCGGCTGATGCAGAAGCGTTTCTTCGCCAACCTGACCACGCCGTTTCTGATCGAGCACTTTGTCGACGCGGTGAACCACATGCTCCCGGCGTCCAATCCCGCCCAGGCCGCGTGAACGCGGGGGGCCGATCGGTCAATCAATCCGGCATCCAGTGATCGACGATGGCTTTGCGCATCGCCTCGGCGGTGACGAGTTCTTCGACGACGACGTGGTCGGCGCCGTTCTGCATGGCGAGCATGCCCTTGCTGACGAAGTTGGTGCGGGCGCTGATAAAGACCTCGGGGCGGATGCCGTGGGCGACGCGGCAGGCGGTGAGCGCGTCTTCCTCGTTGGGCATGGTGAGCACCATGGTGTCGGCGGTCTCGATGCCCGCGGCGATCAGGTCGTCGGCGAGGCGGGCGTCGCCGAGGAGTACGCGCCGGCCGAGGCTGCGTTGCTGTTCGACGGTTTTGGGGTTGGTCTCGAGGATGGTGACTTCGAAGCCGGCGTCTGCGAGCCCTTCGGCGACGAGCCGACCGACCGGGCCGAAGCCGACGACGATCGCGGTGCGGGGTGCGGGAGAAGGGGGGGCGGCCATGGGTGGATGATAGAGCGGGGGTGGGCGGATGTCTTGTGGTGTGGGGGTATGAGGCGCGGAGTGGGGGTGGAGTAGGGGCCCGGATGCGCTAAGTGCATGCATTACCATGTTGGGGCCTTTCCCGAGATGTATCCATGCAAGACTTCAGCCGGTTTCCGAACGATCGATTTGGCAGGCAGCCTTGGCTGTATCTGAAACATGCCACGGCGGAGGATCGGGCGGCGCAGGCGGCGTGGCAGGACGAGCTGCGGTCGCGGGGCGACTGTGCGTTTGGCGAGGGGGTGTACATCTCGCCGGACGCGTCGCTGGCGATCGAACGGCTTCGGTTCGGGGACCAGACGTACGTCGGCAGCGAGACGCAGGTCGGGCCGAAAGTGGAGATGGGGTCGAATTGCACGATCAACGCCGGGGCGACGGTGCGGGGCGAGGTGACCATCGGCGACGGGGTGCGGATCGCCAGCTACGCACAGATCGTGGCGTTCAACCACGGCATCGACGACCTCAGCAAACCCATCCATCAGCAGGGGATCACCACCAAGGGGATCACGATCGGCGACGACGTGTGGATCGGCGCGAACGCGGTCGTGCTCGATGGGGTGAACATCGGCAGCCACGCTATCGTCGCGGCGGGCGCGGTGGTGACCAAGGACGTGCCCGAGTGGGCGATCGTGGGCGGCAACCCGGCGAGGCTGATCCGTTCGCGTCAGCCCGGAGCGGAACACGCGGGTTCGCCGTTGGCCGAGTTGTGGCAGGGTTTGCTGGAGCGGGTGCGCAGCGAGTTGCCCGCGGTGCTGTCGCGCTGCATGGTGGACGGCGAGCCGCGCAACCATCCCGGAGCGGAGCCGCAGTTCCGGCCGTGGTGCGACGCGGTGGAGTTGGCGGCGCGTTTCGGGCAGGACGTGCCGGGCTTTACGAATGAGCAGCTCATCGAAAAACTGCGGGCAGCGCAGGACGCCGAGACGGGGCTGATTCATAGCCCGTACAACGAGGGCCAGTTGGGTGAGTCTCCCGCGATGTTGCAGCGGCTGCGCTGTGGGCACTCGGCGTATCTCACGATGGCGGCGGGTTACGCGCTGCGTTGCCTGGGCAGTCATCTGCCGCACCGGGTGCAGGTGGCCCAGCGGATGGACACCGCGACGTTGGTTGAGACGCTGGAAGATGTGTACCGCGAGCTCAACGCGTGGTCGGCCGGGGCGTGGGTGGACCACTTCGCCAGCCTGATCGCGCTCGACCAGATCGACCACGGCAAAGGGCGCGACCTCTACGACCTGTTCGGCTGGCTGAACCTCCGGGCGGACGCGGCCTCGGGGATGTGGGGCAACCGCCGGGAGCAGGACGGCTGGCTGATGCCGGTGAACGGGTTCTACCGCTTGACGCGTGGGACGTATGCGCAGTGGGGCGTGCCGCTGCCGCACCCCGAGCGCGCGATCGACACGGTGCTGGCGCACACGCACGACGAGCGCTTCTTCGCGCCCGGCAAGTCGACGGCGTGTTACGTGCTGGACATCATCCACCCGCTGTGGCTGGCGCTGCGACAGGTGGACTACCGGCGGAGCGAGGCGAAGGCGGTGGCGGCGTATTGGTTAGAAGACACGGTCGCGCGTTGGCGCGCGGGCGAGGGCTTTGCGTTTGAGACGCGGGACGATGCGATCTCGAGCCTGATGGGCACGGAGATGTGGCTGAGTATCGCGTGGTTGTGTGCGGACCTGCTGGGGTTGGCGGAGCCCGGGGATCACCCGCCGCTTGGGATTCACCTGGGGCCGGCGATGGTGAGTGCGGGGGATCCGGTGCAGTCGCAGGGGTAGGGGAGTTGTTTGTGAGTTGGGTACCAGACGCTTCGCCGCGTTCGCGGCTCAGCGTCGGCGTGGTTGGGGTGAGAGGGGGCGGAGAGAAACACGCGCAAGAAAAAACCCACGGAACAAGTCCGTGGGCCTTGGAGGTGTTGGGGTGTGAATCGGCTCAGACGATCGAGAGCTTCTCGTAGTCGGCGACGGTGGCGCCGTCGAGGCAGGCCTCGATGATCTCGCGGCCCTTGGCGTCGAGGTCGTCGCTGAGGAACTGCTTGATCTGTTCGTGGAAGAACTCGGTGAGGATCTCCGCGCCCTTGTCGTAGCCCTCTTCGCCGACCTCGGGCTGGGTTTCGACCTGGAGGAACCAGTGGCCGATGGTTTGGCCTTCGACCTGGATGGTACGGGGCGTCTTGCCGAGCAGGGGGCAGCGGGCGTCGAGGACCTTCTCGGGGGCGAATGGGTTGGCTCCGCGACGCGAGAGGTACTCACGGGCGATCCACTGCGGCGCGAAGCCGGTCTCCCAGCAGCCGATGTGCTGGTTGGGGCAGAGGATGAACATGGTGTCGGACGTGTTCAGCACCTGGTGGAGCAGGATGTTGGCCTGGTCGACCTTTCGGCCGGTGGCGAACGGCCAGTAGCTGCCGACGCCTTCGGAGGTCATACCGCCTTCGTCGACGATGGACGGGTTGCCGTGGCCGCGGGGGGCGACCAGGCGCCACAGCCACGCCAGCGACGGGGGCAGCAAGTGGAAGATGCCCATGATGCCGTAGGTCGGATGATCGCTGGTGCAAGGGGGGCAACGCACGCCGAAGCTGCGGATGTCCACGGTGACGGGTTCGCTGACGATGCCGGGGTAGTTGTCGCGGGGGAAGACCACGCGGGGGTTGGGGCAGGGCACGCCGGGCTCGTCTTCGATGTGGTCCCAGATCATCGCGGTGCTGCCGGGGGTGGCGTTGATGTTCAGGAACAGCAGCGGGTCCTTGGGGTGGATGGTGATCTTTTCGAGGTGCGGGTCGGTGCCGTAGTGCGTGATGTGGTTCACGCGGAGGAACCAGGCGGCCTCGGCGTCGGTAAGGGTGAGCTTCTTCTCGTTGCCGGAGGTGGCGCTCTGCAGGTCGGGGTGGCAGAGAGCCATGTCGTCGGTGACGGGGTTGAGCTCGCAGCCGCGGGGCAGGGCGACGTAGCGGTTTTCGCCGTTGACGGTGTTGGTGCCCAGACGCAGTCGGCCGTCGGCCTCGCGGTGCATCTGTTCGAGCATCTCGGACTTGCCGCCGCCGGATGCACCCTCGTGCATGATGGTGATGGTGTTGTCGTAGGGGGTGACGACCTGGACGGTCGAGCAGTGGGCGGTGGTCCAGTCGGCCTTTTCGCCGAGCGTCAGGAGCATGCCGTAGACACCCTTCTTGGCCGAAGGCCCGGGGTAGAGGTTGTAGGAGTACAGCTCGTGCAGACCGTCGCGGCGGTTGTGGACGACGACCTGCTTGCCGTCGAAGTGGGTGTGGCGGAAGGGCGGGGCGATGTAGATGATCGCGGTGTGGTTGTACTGGTCGCCCTGCTTCTCGATCTCTTCGATGGGGATGATGCCCTGGAGCATGGCCAGGCCCATGGCGAAGAAGCCGGCATTGGCGGGGGCGATCACAAGGGCGGGCAGGCCCTTGCCGGTGCGGCCGGCGTTGAAGAAGAAGCAGGCGAGGTCCTGGGTCTTGAGCCAGGCGAAGGTGTCTTGGCGGGTCTCTTCAAAGTCTTTGCCGAAGCGGCCCTTGAAGGTGGGCTTGTCGGTGGCGCGGTCGTCGGCGATGCACATGCACTGCGCGTCGCGGCGACGCATGTATGGCTCGAGGTAGTTGCCGGCGATGCCGTTCTTGACGCGGCAGACCTTCACTTCGGGGACAAACTCGCCGTCGACGTCGTAGCCGACGGTGAAGTAGCCCGCCGGGTCGACCTGATCCTCGGGCACGGCGGCTTCCACGATTTCTTCGACGCTGCTGAAGAAGGTGACCGACTTGGCCTCTTCGAGCACCGACATGGCCGAGTGGGAGAGGGTGATGTTGGGCATCTGCGCGATGGACATGCGTCATGACTCCTGCCTGGGTAGGCAATCTAGGCGTTTCCGCGACGAACGGGCCGGTTGGCCCCGAGACTTTCCACCTCGTCACGGTCAGCGACAGTATAGCGAACCAAGGCCCGATGCGGGGTCTGTTAAATGCCTATAAAATAAGCGGAAATCGCACATTTTCGGTGCCGATATCGCGGGAGATTCCAACCGCCGTAAGCCTATGTGAGGGGGCGGTTAAACTGTAGATTCCATGGTCAAAATCAATCCCTATTCCGGCCGCCTGATTGGGTTGGTGATCGCGCTGATCGCCTTCCCGGCAATCGGCGAGGAGGTCTCGGTCGTCTTCGATCCGCCCAAGCGGATCATCTACCGCGATGCCGACGGCGTGACTCAACGGCGGGCCATCGAGGGCTATGACCTGGAGTTTGTGCAGATGGGCGGGCGCAAGTTCAAGCCCGTGGCGTGGAGCGACCTGGGGCCGAAAGCGTCCTACGAGATCTTCCGCCTCGTGCTGCGTGACGGTGACGGCGAAGATTGGCTCGGCGCGGGCCTCATCCTGCAAAACCTTGAGCCGCCGTACAGAAGGAACCGTTCTCGGGGGGCCATGTACGCGTTCGACCGCGCGGTCGAACTCGACCCCTCTCTGGCCGAACGGGTCGCCGAGCTGCGGGCCGAACCGGCCCAGCCCGCGACGGAAAAAGAACAAGCCGAACCGGAGACGGCCGAACCTCACGAGCCGCATCATGTCGAGACCGACCACGGCGACAACGAATGGCCACAGCTCACCGAAGAAGAGCACCAACGCCTAACCGAGTCGGAAGTGCGCTGGACCCGAGAGCACCTCGACGCCTTGGGGCTGGACTACCGTGTGATGGAATCCGAGCACTTCGTGGTTCTGGCCGACCGCAACCTGGGGAAAAGCGACGCCAAGTCGTCGTTGCAGTTGTTGGAGAAGATGTACGGCGAGTTGCTGGGGATGTTCAACCTCGAGTCGGACGACCAGGTCTACGCCGGGAAGTGCACGGTGGTCATCATCCATCGCCGTGAAGACTTCAGGGCCTACGAGCAACGGGCTTACAACTACGACGCCTCCTCGGCGGCGGGGGTCTGCCACTACCGCGCCCAGGGCGCGGTCCAGATCGTGGCCCGCCGATCTGACGATGAGTGGTTCTACCGCAAGATGCTGGTCCACGAAAACGTGCACGGCTTCCTCCACCGCTACCGCAGCTCGGCCCGCGTCCCCACCTGGCTCAACGAAGGCTTGGCCGAGTACATCGCCCACCGCCTGGTTCCCCAGTCCACCGTGGTGGAGAGCCGCCGACGCAAAGCACACGTCGAGATCCACAAGGGCGACCTCGGCCAGCTCACCGGGATTTTCGACAACTGGTCCGGCGGATCGTGGGCCTACGGGCTTTCGTACGGCCTCACCGATCTGATGATCGAGGGGGACAAGAAGGCGTATAAAAACCTGATCCACGACATCAAAGACGGGGTTACCTGGAAAGAAGCGCTCGAAACCAATTTCCGTTGCGACCCCGCACGTTTGCTTTCAACCTATTGCCAACACCACGGCCTCCCGGACCCGACACGGTGACCCTTGGCCACCCGACGAGATGAAGTGATGCCCCTACCGATGTACGTCGTCGATGCGTTTACCGATCAACCCTTCGCGGGCAACCCGGCGGGGGTTTGTGTGCTGGACGGGGCCGGCTGGCCGGGCGAAGCGTGGATGCAGAATGTGGCGGCGGAGATGAAACACTCCGAGACCGCGTTCCTGTTGCGTCCGGTCGGCGACGGTGCTTGGCGCATCCGATACTTCACGCCCGCGGTTGAGGTCGCGTTATGCGGCCACGCCACCCTCGGCAGCGCCCATGCGCTGTGGGACCAGGGCCACGCCTTGGTCGACGAGCCGATCATCTTCCAGACCCACGAGGGCAAGTCGCTGACCTGCGAGCGCACCGTCGACGGCGCGATCCGCATGGATTTCCCCGCCGACCCGCCTTCGGACACCGAGCCGCCCGTGGGCTTGCTCGAAGCGCTGAGGTTAGATGCGGACCACATCGACGATACCGCGACCGCGCGTGGCCGGTTCGATGTGTTGGTCCGTCTCGACAACGCCGAAGCGGTCAAGGTGGTGAGCCCGGATTTCGTGGCGCTGGGTCGGATCGCGGTGCGCGGCGTATTGGTGACCGCGCCCAGCGGCACCACGCCCGACAGCCGACCCGCCGACTTCACCTCCCGCTTCTTCGCCCCGGCCTCGGGCATCGACGAAGACCCCGTCACCGGCTCGGCCCACTGCCTGCTCGGGCCGTATTGGGCGCAGCGTCTCGGCAAGGACGAACTGCTGGCTCATCAGGCCTCGCCGCGCGGCGGGGTGCTGGGGGTCCGCGTCCGGGGCGATCGGGTCGGACTCACCGGCCGGGCCGTGACCGTCATGGTGGGCGAGTGGCACGCGCCGCCCCCGAGCGCGGGCTGATCTGCACATCCAAACGGAAAAAACACTGGGCCGAACGTCTTGAAGTTGTCACACTGTGTGCGCAGGTTTCGGACCCATGGCCAATACCCCCCATTCCACCCCGCCGCTGGACGAACGTCTGATCCGCTACCTGCAGGAGAAAGACCCGCAAGCGATCGATCGCATCATCGAGGCGTATTGGCCCACGGTGATGTCGGTCTGTCGGCGGTACCACGCCGACCCGCACGAAGCCGAGGACGCCGCGCAGGAAACCTTCCTGCGCCTGCTCCGCCACGCCCCGAAGATCCGCAGCCACCTCGGGGCCTGGCTGAAAACCACCGCCCGCTCGGTCTGCGTCGATCACATCCGCAAGGCGGTGCGTCACCGCGAACTCCTGCAGAAGCACCCCGGCCTGCTGGACCCGCCCGACCCGTCGCCCGCCAGCCGGCACCGCGTGCAGTCCAAGCTCGACGAAGCGCTGCAAAACATCGACGAGCCGTTGCGCGAGCTGCTCCTCGAACGCTACCACCGCTACACCCCGCTCCGCGTCCTGGCGGGCAAGTCGCGCACGAGCCTGTCGACCGTCCACCGGCAGCTCCAGCGCGGCCTCGACCAGACAGCGGACGTGCTCAAGGACATGGGCATCGAGGAAATCGAGGACCTCACCCGCCAGGCCCTGGTCGATCAGATCGTGAACGACCCGATGCGTCACGCCCCGCAGTGGCCCCAGGCTCCGACCCGTGGCGACGAGTCGGCCCCGCTCACCTTTCCGGGGTGGTCGCGGCCGATCCGGGTGGGCACGCTGATCAGCCATCACGCCCAGATCACCGAGTGCACCAACGGCCCGTTCGTCCCCAAGGAAGACGAGGCCGCGTTCTTCATGCGCTTCGTCGCCGACCCACGCTTCGAACTCATCTCCATCATCGACCCCGGCACCGACAACGTCGGCATGGTCGAACGCGTCATCCGCGACTACGCCTTCTGCGACGGCCTCATCGACGGGACCGATCTGGAATGCCTTAAGACCCTGGACGTCATCGTTGTGGGCCTTAGTTTCAGCCAGCGCGAAGACGTGCTGCACAACATCCGCCTCGCGGTCGAAGCGGGTGTGGGTTTTTTCAATGATGGTTTTTTGGGGACCAACCACCTCGGCCCGGGGCACCCCGATGTCATGGCGTTGAGTCTGTGCGCGACGCCGACGATGAGCTACTGCCCCTACGTCGAGATCCGCGGCCAACCCTGTCCGGGTGGGCAGGAGAACAACCACAACGGCCAGATCACCGTCCTGGTCGATCACCCCGCGACGCCGAGTTGGTTTGCGGGCAAGACGTTCAGGTGCGGCGAGTGTGGTCCGCGGTTCACGCCCGTCGCCGACGCGACGTTGATCGCGCAGCGTGAACAGACGCAGTTTGGCGACATGGCGTGCAAGACGCCGTACCTGGTGGGGGGGCACTGCGGCCGTGGCCGGGTGCTGTACCTCAATACGGTGCACGGCTATCGCCACGTGCCCGAGTGGACGCCGGGCTTAACGTGGGTGAGTGATGCCTTGCAGTGGCTGGCCGAGCCCCGGCGGGAGTCGCTGGGTTAGTGGTGAGCCGCGACGGGTTGGAATTTTTTGGGTCCGGGGATGCCGGGGGAGGTGATGCCGTGTTGGGCGAGCTTGTGCCACAAGCAGACCGTGCCGTAGGACAGGTCGAACCGGCGGGCGATTTCCTGCTTGCTTAGTCCTTTTTCGATTGAGGAAAGCACACGCTGGCGGAGTTCAATGCTGTAGGCCATGTCATCACTCTTTCGTTAATCCAAGGGCACAAATCACCCACCCGGGCAGGCCCGCCTGGGGGTAAGACGCACGAAACAGGCTTCTATTTCGCGTCGGAAGTTATTTTTGAGGATTTGGCAGTTCCGGGGAATTCCTGTGAACGCCACAGGGCGGGGGTTGGTTTTATGGGGCCGAGTCCCACGCCCGGTCACCCCGACGCCCCGATCGGCCGATATACTGCCTACACATGATGCTGGTCACGACTACCACCACTACCACCACGACCACGACCACCCGCCCCCCGGCGATCGGTTGAAGCTCATCGTTTACCCACGAGACTCCACCGGCCGCCAACCCTGGCGGCTTTTTTCGTATCCTGCCTCCCCCGCATCATCCACGCTCCGCCGCGAAACGAGACCCACCATGTCGATCCAAGTCACCCTGCCCGACGGCACGCAAAAATCCTACGACGACGGCAGCACGCCGTACGACGTCGCCAAGTCCATCGGCGAAAAGCTCGCCGAGGCCGCCATCGGCGCCCGCGTCAACGGCGAGCTGTATGACGTCCACCGCCCGCTGCCCGGCGACTGCGAGCTGGCGTTGGTCACCGCCCCCCGCATCGACAAGAAGGGCCGCAGCAAGTGGCGCGACGAGCAGCATGAGAAAGACGCCCTCTACCTGCTCCGCCACTCCACCGCCCACGTCATGGCCGAGGCCATCGAGCGCCTCTACCCCGACGTCGAGCTCGCCTACGGCCCGCCGCTCGACACCGGCTTCTACTACGACATGAAACTCGACACCCCGATCCGCGAGGCCGACTTCGCCCGGATCGAGGACGAGATGAAGAAGATCGTGGAAGAGAACCGCGCGTTCTCACGCTACGAACTCTCCACCGACGAAGGCATGGCCAAGCTTGGCGAAGAAAACAACAAGTACAAGCTCGACAACGCTGAGAAGGCTATCGAAAAAGGCAGCGCGACCCTGTCGTGGTACATCACCGGCGAGTCGGGCAACTGGGAAGACCTGTGCATGGGGCCCCATGTCGACACGACCTCACGCATCGGCGCGTTCAAGGTCATGTCCGTCGCCGCGAGTAACTGGAAGGGCGACGTCACCCTCGACCGCTTCCAGCGCGTCTACGGCACCGCCTTCTTCGGCGAGGCCGACCTCGCTGATCGTATGGAAGCCCTCGAACAAGCCAAGGCCCGCGACCACCGCGTCATCGGCCGGCAGCTCGGCCTATTCGAGATCGACGAGATGGTCGGCCAAGGCCTGGTGCTCTGGAAGCCCAAGGGCGCGGTCGTCCGCGATCAACTGCAGAAGTTCATCAGCGAGCACCTAGAACGCCAGGGCTACTCGCAGGTTTTCACGCCGCACATCGGCAAGCTCGACCTGTACCGCACCTCGGGCCACTTCCCGTACTACGCGGATTCGCAGTACCCGCCGATCCTGGAACGCGAGACCATCCGTCAATTGGCGGACGGCTGCTCGTGTTGCGCCGAGTTGGCCGACAAGCTGACCTTCGACGGTGAGAACGCGGCCGATATCGCTGCGGAAGTTTCCGGCGGGGGCTACATGCTCAAGCCGATGAACTGCCCGCACCACATCCGCATCTTTGCTTCGGACAAACACAGCTACCGCGACCTGCCCATCCGCCTCGCGGAGTTCGGCACCGTCTACCGCTGGGAGCAGTCCGGCGAGCTCGGCGGCATGACCCGCGTCCGCGGCTTCACCCAGGACGATGCCCACCTGTTCGTCACGCCCGACCAGTTGGCCGACGAGGTGCTCGGCTGCATCGAACTCGTGAAGATCGTCTTCAGTACGCTGGGCATGGACGACTACCGCGTCCGTGTCGGCCTGCGTGACCCCGACTCGTCGAAGTTCGTCGGCAAGGAAAGCGACTGGGACGCGGCCGAGGCGGCGTGCATCAACGCGGCAGAATCCCTCGGCGTGTCGTTCAGCCAAGAGCCCGGCGAAGCGGCGTTCTACGGCCCGAAGATCGACTTCGTTGTGAAGGACGTCATCGGCCGGGAGTGGCAGCTCGGCACCGTGCAGGTCGACTACCAGCTCCCGCAGCGGTTCGAGCTCTCATACATCGGTGCGGACAATGCCGAGCACCGCCCGATCATGATCCACCGCGCCCCGTTCGGTTCGATGGAGCGGTTCATCGGCTGCCTGATCGAACACTTCAACGGCGCGTTCCCCCTCTGGCTCAGCCCCGAGCAGGTCCGCGTGCTGCCGATCAGCGACAAGTTCAACGATTACGGCGAGAAGGTCCTGGCCGCGCTCAAGGATGCCGGCTTCCGTGCCGACATCGACACGTCCAAGAACCGCGTCAAAGGCAAGGTGAAGTCCGCCCAGGAAGCCAAGGTGCCGTACATGCTCGTGGTCGGCGGCAAGGACGAAGAGGCCAACACCGTCAGTGTTCGCCACCGCAGCGAAGGCGACCAGGGGGCCGTGCCGCTGGAAGAGTTCTTGCAGAGCATCGTGAAAGAACGCGATGAGCGCAGCCTCTGAGCCTGACCCGATCGAGATCGTTCAACTCACGGCCCAAGACGCCGAGGAGCTCCGCGATGTGCGTCTGCGCGCGTTACGCGAAAGCCCGACGGCCTTCGGCTCGAGCTACGAAGTTGAATCGGCGCTCGATGAATCGGCTTGGCGAGAAAAGGCCCAAGCCTGGACATACCCACAGCGGTGCGCGACCTGGGTCGTACGGCGGGGCGGCTCGACCTGTGGTCTTACCGCGTGTGTGATTGATGACCAGCAGGCCGACCGCGGCTGGCTGGTTTCGGTGTGGGTCGACCCGGAAACACGCCGCGTCGGTATCGCGGGCCGGCTGCTCGATCACGCGGTGGCGTGGGCCCAGCGCATGAACCTCACGGAGCTGCGGCTCCACGTTACCTCGAACAACCCGCCCGCCCAGAGGCTCTACGAGAAACATGGTTTCGTGGCCACCGGCGACTCGATGCCCCACCCGCGTGTCGCCGACCTGATCGAGTATGAGATGCGACGCCGGTTGGGTGATAACTGACCCAGGCGTGTCGCGCCAGCGGCTGGCTGTTCAGTCCATCAGAGCGGAGACGCTGTTGAGTTGGCAGGTGTTGTTTTTGCTATCGAAGGCGGTGACCGTGGCGCAATGCCGCTGGCAGAGCGTCTTGAAAGAACGCGGTGAACGGAAGCCGTGAGACTAGTTGACCACTCTCGTGAATTCGTCCCCAATCGGTTCCTCTAAATGCTCGTTATTTAGAAGATAAATCAGGCGATCAGGATCGGTTTGTGGAGTCAGCGAGCTGTCGTTGCGGACCCCGCTGAATGGATGGACGTAACCAGGATTCTCCGGGTCATCAAGGTAGTAATACTCGTCGAAACGAAGCACATCTTCTTCCCAGCGCAGGTTGTTGATCATGGATTCCCAGGGTGGGCTTTGGGTGGGTTTGATGAGAACCTTTCCATCCTGCTCTTCAATGGTGTAAACGGTTTCTCCTTCGGAAGCCCATTCGCCGATGAGGGCTTCGCGCTTGGGATGCGGGGGTATCGTTAGGTCGGCGATCTGACGTTCGGGCGGATGGTTTTTCAGCCGCTCGAGGTTGTCGATGATTTCGGCCCCGGCTTCGAGGTTTTGTAGCTCCTGAACCAACTGCTTGATCTCATCGGTGATCGCGGGGTCGTACCAGATGTTCAGACAGACCGGGGTTTCGCCTTTGACGCCGAAGAACTCATCGTTGTAGGCCTTGCCGGTCATCTCCCATAGGCCCTCACGTACACCGTGGTCCTTGCCGCCCGCTCCCCATTTCAGCCAGTGCCGAGTGGTGGCAGAGTTCCGTGGTACTTCGGGCAATACGAGATTGACGTATTCCATCTCCCCGGCCGCAACGAGGAACGCCAGGCTGGGCTGGATATCGGGAGGGTCGTCGAGAACGCTATACCCCGTAGTGGGGTCTTTTTCTTAGTTCTCAGGATTATCGACGAGCGCCCGGTAGTCCTTGACCTGCTTCCAGTGGTACGCGATCTCTTCAGCCGGGGGCGGTTCGAGCGGTTGGGCTCTAACGATCCCCGTGAGACTGGCGCACATCAGCACGATTCCAATCATCGTTTTCATGTTTTGATCTTAATCGAGAACCCGTGCTTATCGCGATAAATGTTGGATCCAAAACTTTGAATATGAGAATCCATGTTCATCCTATTCCTCACTTTGATTGAGTCAGATGTGTGAGCATTATTGTTTTCAAGTCACCACCCTCGCGTCACCGATGACGACTTGCTAGATTACCGCTCGAAGGTCTGTACGCACTTGCCCACGGACGGAGTACTCATCCAAGATGTTCAAAGTTCAACCCAGCGGCATCCATGGCCAAGGCCTGTTTGCCGACCGCTTTATCCCTGCCGACACCGTCATCGGACAACTCGAAGGTTCCTACACCACGCAGGACGGCGCGTACGTGCTCTGGATCACCGAAGAGCAGGGCTTCCGCGTCGAGAACGAGTTGCGGTTCATCAACCACGACAACGAGCCGAACGCGGCGTACTTCGACGACCTGACGGTCATGTCGTTGTGCGACATCCAGCCCGGCGAAGAAATCACCCACAACTACATGGGCGATGACGAAGTCGAAGAGGTGGAAGAAGACAGCGATTGGCACGACTGCGAAGACACGGCGGACACCTCGGGTGCCCTGCAAGAGGTTGCGCAGGCTTCCGACTGAACCCACCGCACAGATCAGATTGAGCCTCGGCCCATCGGCCGTTTTGCTATCGTTCGGGGATGAGCGATCAGGCGATGAAGCGTGTGGGGTTGGTGGGTTGCGGCGCTCGGGCGTTGGACCACCTCGCGTCGTACCGCGGTTTGGCGGGGACCCAGGTGGTGGCGTGTTGTGCGCCGTCGCCCCGACGGCGTGACCCGTTTGCCGCGGAACACGGGCTCAAGGCCTACGCCGACCCCGCCGAGATGATCCGGGCCGAGTCGCTGGACGTGGTCCACCTCATCACCGGGCCGGAGTCGCGTATCGCGTTGATGACGCTGGTGTCGGACCTCGGCGTGCCGTTCTGTGTCGTCGAAAAACCGATCGCCATCGGCGTCGCGGGTTGGCGGGCGTTGTGCGAGCTGTCTGAGAAAACCTCGACGGTGTTTGCGACCTGCCACCAGCTGCGCTGGTACGACACGCTCTGCCGGATCCGCGACGCGGCACAGGCGGGCGAATTCGGGGAGCTCCAATCGGTCGACTTCTCGGCCGGGATGACCCTGGCGGGGCAGGGCACGCACCTGCTGCACTACGCCCGTTCGCTCGTCGGCGATCCGCTGGTGAAGCGCATCTCGGCCACCGCGCAGGGCTGGGACACCTCCGACGGGTACCACCCCGCGCCGCTGGGCACCCGAGCCGAGCTGGAGTTCGACAACGGGATCACCGCCACGTGGGTCAGCGGGCCGGACGCGCCGCGCTGCGGCGACCCCGACGTGGTCTGGCAGCACATGCGCATCGGCATCCGCGGAAGCCGGGGCCACGCGGAGTACCAGGAGTTCGCCCGCTGGCACATCCAGACCGAATCGCGCCGCGCCGAAGGCGACTTCGGCGGTTTCGAACACGCCAAGGTGATCAACCGTGCCGGGCAGCAGAACCTCTACGCCGACATGCTGCGCGGCGAATCTCCCACTGGCCTGCCCGAGACGCTGCACGAGTGGAAGGTGGTGTTGGCCCTGTACACCAGCGCGCTCGCGGGCCGTCCGATCGATCTGGACGGTTTCGTGCCCGACGACGACCTGATCGAGCGGATGCAGCAGCGGTCGGCCTGACCCTCACCGTTTTTTAGCGCGACGCTTGGGCCTCGTTCCCGCCCAACACCGCGCAGGGCATCGCGTAGAATGCCCGCATGCAACAGACCACACTGGGTCAAACCGAACTCTCCGTAAGCGAACTCGGCTTCGGCGCAGCGCCCATCGGCATGCTCGACACCGAGATCGAACAGGTCGGCCGCGTCATCAACTACCTGCTGGACCACGGCGTCAATTTCATCGACACCGGTTCGTGCTACCGCGGCTCGGAAGAGGCCATCGGCCAGACCGTCGGCCACCGCCGCGACGACTACGTGCTGCTGAGCAAGTGCGGCCACGCCTCGGGCTTCGAGGGCGAAGACTTCACCCCCGAGGTCATCACCGCCAACATCGATCGCTCGTTGGAGCGTATGAAGACCGACCACCTGGACATCTGCCTGCTCCACTCCTGTGGCCAGGACGTGCTGGAAAAAGGCGAGGCGATGGGCGCGCTGGTCGAGGCCCGCGAGGCGGGCAAGGTGCGCTTCGCCGGGTACTCCGGGGACAACGCCGCCGCGGCCTACGCCGCCGGGCTGCCCGACGTCGCGGTGATCGAGACCTCGATCAACATCTGCGACCAGGTGAACCTCGACACGGTCCTCCCCGCCTGCCGGAAGCGTGACGTGGGCGTGATCGCCAAGCGGCCGATCGCCAACGCTGCGTGGAAGAGCCTCGACAGCCAGCCGGGCATGTACCAGAACTACGCCTCGGAATACCACCGCCGGTTCAACCTCATGTCGGTCACGCCCAACGACCTGGGCTACCACGGCCACCCCGAAGTCGAGTGGCCCGAGATCGCGCTGAAGTTCACCCTCGCCCACGAAGGCGTCCACACCGCCATCCCCGGCACGACCAGCACCGTCAACGCCGAGCACAACGTCGAAGCAGTCAACAAGAATCCGCTGCGCGAAGAAGTCGTCAACAAGCTCAAAGCCGCCTTCGCCAAGGCGCGCGACATCGACCCCGACGGTGATTGGAGCGGAAGGACTTGATTTACAGCCCTTTCGGCGCTGGAGCGCTATGCTCTAATCGTGATTCCCTTCGTTTACCACCCCGATTACGTGACGCCGTTGCCCGAGGGGCATCGGTTTCCGATGCCGAAGTTCGGGATTCTGCGCGATCTGTTGATTGACGATGGGGTGGCGACGGCCGAGCAGTTTCACGAGCCGGTGAAGGCGACGCGTGAGCAGTTGGAGCTGGTGCATGCGTCCGAGTATGTGGATGCGTTTGTGTCGGGTTCGTTGGACCGTGATGCGGTGCGGCGGATCGGGTTGCCATGGTCGGAAGGGCTAGTGAACCGCACGATCACGGCGGTGGGCGGGACGATCCGCACAGCCGAGTTGGCGCTCGAACACGGCCTGGCCTGCAACACGGCGGGGGGGACGCACCACGCCCACCACGACTTCGGTTCGGGGTTCTGCATCTTAAACGACCTGGCGGTCGCGGCGCGCGAGATGCTGCGACGCGGTTTGGTGCAGCAGGTGCTCATCATTGATCTGGATGTGCATCAGGGCGACGGGACCGCGGCGGTGTTCGCGAATGACGCCAGGGTGTTCACGTGGTCGGTGCACTGCGAGAAAAACTTTCCCGCGCGGAAGGTGCCGTCGGATTTGGACACGCCGTTAGCGGTGGGCGTGGGGGATGGGGCGTATCTCGAGGTCTTGTCGGCCACGCTGCCGGAGGTGTTGGAGCGTGTCGAGCCGGACCTGGTGATGTACGACGCGGGGGTGGATGTGCACGTAGACGACAAGCTCGGCAAACTTGAGCTTTCCGATGCAGGGTTGCTTGCGCGGGACCGCTACGTCTTGGAAAGCTGTCGCGGCCACGGCATCCCGGTGGCGTGCGTGATCGGCGGCGGGTACCACGCCGACCACGAGGTACTCGCCCGACGACACAGCACGGTCCACCGGGCCGCGGCTGCGGTGTTGGCGGAGGAGGCCCGGGTGCGGGTGTGAGGGTTGGGGGTGGGTCAGGCGATCTGGCCAGGATCGCTGGGCTCGTCATCGAGTTCGACGGGGTAGACCGCGTCGGTGACCCAGCAGTTGGCGGACTCGCCTTCGACGGGCCGCGACAGACGCCAAACGAACCACGCGGTTTCGCGGTCCGGGCCATGGGTCACCGCGATCAGAGCCTGGGCGACGCCCAGTTCGGGGTCTTGGGTGAGGTGCGCGACCTCGTGGCTGTGGTGGCCGACGAGCGGGGCGAAGGGATGGGCGCGGACCATGGCGTCGAAGCGCTCGAAGGGCCCGGTGACTTCTCGGTTGGCGGGGGCGGCGAAGTTCCAGACGACACGCATGCCGGTTTCTTCCGGGGCTTCGGGGTCGCCGGCGTTTTGGAGCCCGGTGAGCTGCGCGAGGATGACTTCGAGCGGCAGGAGTTCCGGAGCGGGGGCTTGGGCGGGCGGCGCGACGTCGGGTTCAGCGTCCTGAGCCCGGGCGTGCCGGGCGGGCATGAGGAAGGTGGCCGACAGACACAGCACCGCGGCGATGAGTGTGGTCGTCAGGCTTGTCGAGATCACCCATTGCATATTGGATGATAGGCAGGGGCTTAGTGGGGGGCGGGGGCCATGGTGGAGTCGCCGTTGCCCTGGCCGTAATGGGCGAAGATGAGGCCGGCCTGCCCGGAGCGTTTGCGTTGATACATGAGTTCGTCAGCGCCCGCCAGGAGCTGGTCGAGTTGGACCACGGGGCCGACGCACTCGTGGAACACCGCGCCGAGGCTGAAGCTGATGTCGCAGGTCAGGTCGGGGGTGACGCGTACTTTTTTGTAGAGGCAGGTGTCGCGCAGGCGGGTGGCGGCGACGCGTGCGCCGTGTTCGTCGATGTCGGTGATGAGCACGGCAAACTCGTCGCCCCCGAGCCGGCCGATGATGTCGCTGCGGCTGACCGAACGACGCAGGAGCTTGGCGATGCCGCGGAGCATGAGGTCGCCCGCGTCGTGGCCGTGAACGTCGTTGATGGGTTTGAGCCCGTTGAGGTCGAGCATCATGCAGCAGGCGCTCAGGCCGTTGGCCGCTTTGGAGAAGCGTTGCTCGGCGAGGTTGAAGAAGCCCCGGCGGTTGAAGACTTTGGTCAGCGGATCGGTGAAGGCCTCGAAGCGCAGGTTGCTGAGGTCTTCCTTCTGCTTGGACTGCGAGTGCTTCACGGTCGCCAGCTGCGTGACGAGGTGGATCGTGTTGGCCGAGATGGCGTCGAGGAACGGCTGGAGCTTGAGGGCTTCGCCGGAGTCCTGATCCACATCGCGGTTGAGTCGGCGCTGCGACTCGGTGTACACGTGGCCAAGGAAGGCGTCGGGCGTGGTGTAGACGTGGCTGAGGACCTTGGCGTGGACGGCCATGAGGCGGTCCAGGTCGACCGGGTCGATCTCGCCCTGGTCGTGGGGCAGCAGCCCGGCGATGAACAGGGCCAGCACCAGGCCCGCGTCGTCGTCGTCGCTGGGGAGTTGATGGTGGTTGCGCACACGTCGGCAGCTCTCGGCCGAGACGTGCCAGTCGTTCAGGACGTGGGCCCCCGCGACCGCGTGGTCGATGCCGAAGTGTTGCCGCTCGGCGTCGCTCCAGCTCTGGTTGGCGGGGCGCAGCGGCATGCGGTTTTCGTAGAAGTCGGGGTCAAGGCCCATCAGCAGCGGCAGCCCGATGTCGGCGATCAGGCCCGCGGCGTAGGCAGAGGTCTTGCGTTCGGGGTCGATGACCTGGGCGGCGAGGTGGGCGGCTTCGGCTTTGCGCAGCGAGGCGTTCCAGAAGCTCTGGATCATCTCGGGGCTGAGCTTCATCTGCTCGGCGAGGACCTGCAGGCCCATCGCCAACCCGAGCGTGCGCACCTGCGCGGGGCCGAGCTGGAGCACCGCCCGTTCGATACTGGTGATCTCGTTGAGCCGGCGGTTGCCCGCAGAGTTGACGACACCCAGAACCCGTGCCGACATGGCCGGGTCGCGCTCGACAATGTCAGTGACCTCTCCCGCGTCCTCGCCGCTACACGAAAGCAGGTCCAGCAGCGGGCCGGGGCGCACGGGCAGTTTCTGACCCAAGCGCTTGAGCGTATCGCTGGCCTTGCTATCGAGCTGGATGGACTCGGTCGATTGGGACATACCGCAGAACGCCTTGACAGACAGAGATAGATTCGAAACCCCTGATACCGCCAACGGAAAACCGGTGGCCGCGTATCTCTGTTGATATCGACGGTTTTGGCCCCGCAATTCATGTGTTTACTGGAGGGGTTGCCCCTTAGGTGGCCAAGAGCCCCTTGGCGAACGCGCTGAGTTCACCCATGCTGTCGCAGACGCAAAGGTTCTCGGACCCGCCATCGCCGCGCGGCCCGGCCTGACCGCCCACCACCAGCTTGGCACCCAGGGTGCCGAGTTGCTCGGCCAGTTGATCGATGGCTTTGGGAGACGGGGCGGCTTCGGTGTAGGAGCACGACAGCCAGACCAGCTTGGGGTGGTATTCCTCGGTCGCTTCCGCCAGCGATTCCAGTGGCAGGTTGGCGCCGAGGTTGATGTCGTTGTAACCGGCTTCGGCGCAGATGCACGCCGCCATGAGTGATCCCAACAGGTAGGGGTCGTTCGGTGGGCCGCCGCCCAAGGCGTACGGCCGGGCGGGCTCGTCCTCGGGCACCGCGTCGCTGAGCGCGGGCGGGGTGATCAGCAGACGCATCTGCGTGAGCGCGTGGATGCACACGTCGATCGCGTTGTGCTCGATGTAGATGCCCTTGGAGTTGTGGGCCCAGATCTCACCGATACGGGCCATCGCCAGATTGATCGGCCCGTCACAGATCCAGGCGAGAGATTTACCTTTGAGGAACAGGTCCAGCAGCAGGCCCCGCGCTTCGTCGGTGTGGCCGTTGACCAGCATCTTCTCGAGCATGACCGCGGCTTTTTCAGCGGTCACGGGGCGAGCCTGGGAGGAGAGTTTGCCGGCCTGGTGGATACCCAGCAGCTCGGGCCGCACAATCGGCATGTGCGCCTCGCGGGCAAAGCGCACGGCTTCCTGCAGCGTGATCCGGCGGTGGCCCCCGGCGGTACGGGTCACGCGCACCCGGCCGTCATCCGCCCAACGCTTGAGCGAGGATTCGCTGACCCCAATCACTTGGGCCAGTTCTTTTGGAGAAAGGCTCTGTTTCACGAGTTTCTGGGGTCCTTCGGGCCCGAAGCGTAGCGTTCTGCGCTGCAATAGACAATACAACATCGTCCAAAACGTCCGGTTCTATGAGCGTAGGTGCCGATAAGGCAGATTTCCAGCAACTTCTGCTGGCGCGATATGCTGGGCCGATGGCCAATCCCCCCTCGAAAACCGAATCCCTGGACGTTACCGGCTACGGCTTTTCCCAGGATGACCTTCCCGAGCTCGACCACGGGCCGCTGGACCTGCGGACCTGGTTCAAGTTCGAACGGACCGCCCAGGCCGAGGGCCCCGGGGCGGGCTTTGATCTGGAGATCGGCTCGGGGAAGGGCACCTTTCTGGTTCAGCAGGCCGGGCTGGAACCGGAGGTCGACTTCCTGGGGGTGGAATGGTCCAAGAAGTTCTGGCGTCTGGCGGCCGACCGCGCCCGCCGACATGGCCTAGGCAACGTCCGCCTGCTCTGGGCGGATGCGACGGTGTTTGTCCGCAACTACGTGGCGGATGAGGCGTTGCGCCGCGTGCACATCTACTTCCCCGATCCCTGGCCCAAGGCCCGCCACAACAAACGCCGTTCGGTGCAGGCCCCGTTCCTGCGGGAGTTGCACCGCGTGCTCCAGCCGGGCGGCGAGATCCGGTTGGCGACGGACCACGCCGATTACTTCCAATGGATGCAGGAACACGCGGCTCAGGTCGAAGACCTGTTTGAGCGTCGGCCGTTCGAGCGTCCCGCGTCGGCGGGCGAGGGCGAGTTGGTGGGAACGAACTTCGAACGCAAGTACATCCGCGAAGGCCGTGAGTTTCAGGCGATGATTTTGGTCAAGCGTGACCCGGGCCGATAAACACCGTTAATCCCCGATCAGCCCCATTCGCCGCCGAACCGACTGGGTTTTGTTTATATTGATCCACACGTCCTTATTCTTGGAGAAGTCCCATGCGCTTGCTCACCGTTGCCCTGGCCGCCACCCTGACCTGCACCCCCATGTTGATGCTCGGATGCGCCGGCGGAGGCTCGTCGGCATCCTCGAGCACGGCGGAAGAAACGGCCCCGCCCGCTAAGGTCTTCGCCTCGCCGGTACAGATCATCGCCAAGGTCAGCGGCGACCAGATGCCCATCGAGTCTCACGGCGTCGGCATCCTGGACCAAGCCGCGGTTGCCGGGCTTGGCCTGGACGCGGCGTTTGCCGACGCGGGTGTGCCGGTGGACCTGGGCGTTCAGTCGGTCGTGCTCTTCAGCCTCGGCCAGCAAGCCACAGGCGGCTTCGCCGCGGACATCACCGGGCTGCAACTCAAGGGCGACACGCTCTACGTTCAAGGCACCGCCGAGGCCCCGGCATCGGGCGATGCCGCCACCCAGGCCATCACCTTCCCGTACTGTGCGGTGGTGACACCGAAGCTGCCCGAGGGCCTGACGGTGCTCAGCGACATCACCTCGCTGCAGTAATCCCGGCGATCGAAAGTAGCGCAAACCCCTAGATTCGGCCGGTTGTTGCTTTGCCGGATCGGGGGTTGGGTTAAAATAGACGGGAGTTACCGTGCCGGTTTGGACGTTGTGGGCCAATCGGCCGACATCGGGCTGGATCGGGTTTCCTATCGTGTCGATAACCCGGGCAGACGCACGTTTGGCCCGATGAATCAACATACGCCGTTGCCCCGGTTGAAGTGTTGGCGCTAGGGCCAGGTTTGCGAGAGTCTCTGCGTTGTGCTGAAACTTGTCTGCCCAAGCTGTTCCCGTTCTCTTGAAGTCGATCCCGGCTTCGCCGGCGGCATCTGCCGTTGCTCAAGTTGTGGCGCCGTCGTCTCGGTTCCACGCGATCCCGCGAAAGGTCAGCCCAAAATGATCCGTAAACCCAGCCCCGGTTCCAGTGGTTCCTCACGCCCCGCGTCGCCGAGCAAGTCCGGCCCGGGAGCGTCTTCGGCGGGTTCGAAGTCCGGCACCCGCGCGGGCACCCGGGCGGGAACCCGCGCGGGCACCGCGATGGGGACACGCGTCGGGTTCACCACTGACGTCGGCGTGGCCGAGCCCGCCGGCGGCGCCATCGCCTCGATCGCCCAACGCAAACCCCGGCCCGGCCTGGTCGGCCTGGCGATCGCGGGTTGGGCGACGTTCGTCGTGCAGTGGATCGTGGTGCTGGTGATCATCCTCGGCCGTGGCGGCGCAACGAGCAATGTGACCGTCGCCCAGGCCCAGTCGCCCCAGCGCGCCGCCGCCACCGACCCGGCCCCCGCCAAAACGCCGACCACCGCGAATAAGCCCGCGGTCCAAACGCCTACTCCCAAGCCTCAAACGCCCACGAACAACACGCCGACCAAGCCCGCGGTCACCCCGCCGCCCGCGCCCGTCGCCCCGGCGGTCGTGGACAAGAGCAACCCGTTCCTCAACCCCACCCCCAATGTGATGAACATCGAGCTCCAGCCCGGGCACACCGCGGTACTCCTCGACTCGATCGCCAAGTCCAGGTACTGGTCTGAAAACGCCCGCGCCGCTTTGGTCGCCGGCCTCACCCACCCCGGCAGCGGCCAGACGGTCAGCCTGTTTGTGGTTAGCGACGGGAAAGTCATCCCCTACGGACGTAACCCGTTTACTCCGGCGCCGGCTCGCCGCAACGCGCTCACGAGTTTCCTCGAGCCGATCGAGCCCGTGGGCAAGGGCGGCCTGGGCGCGAGCCTCGACGCCGCGGTCGGCAGCGGAGCCAAAGAGGTCATCTTCGTGACCGGTCGCGCGACCGGGTGGGGCGGTTACCTCGACACCCTGAAGGGCAAGCTCAACCCCGACGGCCGAAAGGTCAAGCTCCACATCGTGCAGATGGGCGAGCTTTCTCCCGAGCTGCAGGGCTTCATCGAAGGCGCGGACAACAACGGCGAGTACCGGCAGGTCTGGTTCAAGCCGCTCGAAGCGTGGCGCAAGGCCGCTGAGTAATCCGCGACCCTTTACGGGAACCTGTAACCTCGGCCGATCCCCGATCTCGAAAGCCCCCACCCGATTCTACGGGCGGGGGCTTTTTCGTGGAATGGGCCTGTGCGGGGGATAAATCAAGAAATACGCTTGTTTTTCGCAGGTTAACCGGTTAAATTAGGCCGATCTGCCCGGCGATCTTCGCCCGGGTGTCACGTAAAGTTCTTTTCTCTCTGTTTTCTGTGCGCTCGACACTCCGGGGATTGAGGAGTTTGGCTTGAAGAGGTGTCTCCGTGATGTGCTCCGCCGTGAGGGCGGTTGGCGAGGTTTCGTCGCCCCGGGTGTCGTCGCGCTTGGTTTGGTCACCTCGGCCTCGGCGCAGACGCCCGCCCCGATCGAGTTCGGCTTCCTCTGGCACATGCACCAGCCGATCTACACCCCCGGCAGCAACATCCTCGAGACCGACGCTTCGGGCCGCTTCTCGTTCAGCGTGCAGGACGTGCACAACCAGCGCACCGGGCCATACACCACTTGGCCCCGCAACGCGATCCAGTCCGGCTCGGGACAGCCCAACCTCGGCGCCCAGGTCTCGTTCTCCGGCTCACTGGTCGAGAACCTCAACACCCTCGCCGCCAACGGCAACGGCAACTTCCAGAACTGGGACGGCGCTTACCAGCAGGCCCGCGGCTTCAACACCGCCGAGGGCAACGCCCGCCTGGACCTGGTGAACTTCAACTACCACCACGCGCTCTCCCCGCTTCTGGACACGCGTGACCTCCGCATGCAGATCAAGCTGCACAAGCACATGGTCGACCAGCAGTTCGGCGGCCCACCTGAAGACCAGTCGCGCGGCTACTTCCCCGCCGAGACCGCGTTCTCGGCCCGCATGATCCCGGCGCTCAAGGCCGAGGGCATCGAGTGGACGCTCTTCGACAGCATCCACCTCGAACGCGCCACCCAGGGCTACCCGCACACCAACGGCAGCAACCTCTACGCCCCCAACCGGGCCGACCAGATCAACCCCGCGCTCCCCGACGAGCAGTGGGTGCAGCTCAACAACCTCTGGGCCCCGAGCCGTGTCGCGGCGCCGTTTGCGTATCGCCCGCACATGGCTCAGTACGTCGACCCCAATACCGGCGAGATCGAGAAGATCGTCGCCGTGCCCGCGGCGCGTTACGAGGGCAACGAAGATGGGCGCGGCGGTTTTGGCGCGCTGCAGTACGAACAGGTTTTCAGCCAGTACCGCCAGCTCAACACCGACCCGGACCACCCGATGTTTGTCGTCCTCCACCACGACGGCGACAACTTCGGCGGCGGCAGCGAGGCCTACTACCACGGCAACTTCAACAACATGGTCAACTGGGTCTCCAACACCCCCGACTACAACGCCACCACCGTGCAGGACTACCTGGACCGCTTCCCCGTCGACGAAAACGACGTGGTCCACATCGCACCGGGTTCCTGGGCCGGGGCCGACAACGGCGACCCCGAGTTCAAGAAATGGCTCGGCGACCCCGACCCCAACACCGGCTGGTCGCCCGACCGCAACTCCTGGGCGGTGCTCACGGCCGCGAAGAACCACGTCTTCACCGCCGACGACAACGTCGCGGTGCAGGACCTGCAGAACATCATCGACAACACCGGCAACGCGACCGAACGCGCTTGGCACTACCTGCTCCAGGCCGAGGCATCCGACCACTGGTACTGGGACGGCACCGAGAGCTGGGACAGCAACGTCACCCTCGGGAGCAACCTGGCGGTCGAACAAGCGAACCAGGTGCTCGCCTCGCTGAACGACGAAACCACCGCGCCGTCGGTCTTCCTGCCGCAACGCGAGTCGTACAACCCCGGCGGGTTTGAGTGGAGCGACACTCCCGAGCCCAGCGACTTCGAAGTCTGGACGTTTGCCTACGACGTGTCGGGTCTGGACAGCGTGACGCTGAAGTACCGCTTGGACAACGATGGGTTCAACCCGCTCGACTCGACGGACAACGAGACGTACGCCGGGGGCGACGAGGTGGGCGACTGGATGAGCCTGTCGATGTCGTCCAGCGACATCGAGCCGCCCGACGGCATCCTGGACCCACTCGTCCGGGCCGAGCGTTTCAGCGCGATGATCACCGGCTACTCGGAAGTCCTGCTGGACTACTACGTCGAAGCGGTGGACAACAACGGCAACATCGAACGCAGCGAGATCCAATCGGTCTACGTCGGTCAGTCCACCATCGGCGGCACCGGACCCGACGGGCCGGGCTTTGCGATGGACGGCCAGCTCGACAGCGAGGCCGAACTCGCCGCCAGCCACGGCGGCCAAAACCTCTACTACGCGGTCGAGGGCGACCAGCTCTATCTCGCCACCGAAGACGGGGGCGAAGGGGCGGATGTCTTTATCTTCCTCGCCGACGGGCCCGGCGAGCTCGGCCCGGCGCAGTGGGCCAAGTCCGGACAGGTCGCGGGCTGGGACGCCTTCCTGGCCAACGAAAACGACAACGGGTGGTCGGGATGGTTCGACACTGAAGGCGACCAGGGCGAATCGGCTACCGGCAACGGCGGCGGCTATCTCGAAGGCGTCCTCGACCTCGCCGCCGAGTTGGGCCTCGACGAGATCCCCGAAGAGATTTGGGTCGCCGTGGCGCTCTTCGATACGGCCGACGGCGGCGAACTCCTCGCCGACAGCCTCGTGTCGGGTCCGGGCAACGGCGACGGCAACCTGGACCGCATCGAATACATCCGCCTCAGCCTCTTGGCCAGCGTGCTGGGCGATTACAACGGCAACGGCGTCGTGGACGCGGCGGACTACACCGTCTGGGCCGACAGCTTCAACTCGACCACCGATCTCGCGGCCGATGGCAACGGCGACGGCGTGGTTAACGCGGCGGACTACACGATCTGGGCCGACAACTTCGGCAACACGTCGGCCCTGAGCTCGGGCGCGTTCCCGATCCCCGAGCCCGCGTCCCTGACGATGCTGCTCGCGGCGGGCGGTCTGTTGCTGGGGCGTCGACGGGATTGAAACCGAGCCCCGGCCGGGGGGGCGAGCGTTTGCCCCGGTGACCAACCCGAAAAACTTGTTCGCATTTTGCTCGCAGGAAAAATACGCATTGGATTTTCGACGCCGCGCGTTATATTTAAATCAGCACTCGGATGACCCGCGGCGCCAACCTAAACGAGGCGCACCCAAACCGGGAAAAGAAACGCGGTCCGAGCCAAACGACCCGCGACGTGATCCTCGCCCAACATGGAGCGCGAGTGAGCCAAGAACGCCGCGGGCCGCTTTTTGCGCAGACCACGCGGTTGATTCGTTTCAACCCATCAAATCATCAAACGTGCGGCATAAAGTGCCACACGTTTTTTCTTCGGCGTGGGTTCAGTTCAATGTCTGCCAGACGTGACACGTCTAAATCCGCGGGCGTAACAACCGGAACAGCCCGATGCTGGAGGCGCCCACGAACGCGACCAGCGCGACCACACTGAGGTAAGTTCGTCCGCCGCGCTGGTCGGCCAGCACCAGGATCGATGCGCCCAGAATCACCGCCCCCAGGATCACCGCCCAGGCGATGTGTTTGCTGGCGCGTTCGACTTCGTTGGTGAGCTTGTCGAGGTTCTGGTGTTCGAGGCGGATCGTCGTGCGGTTTTGCCGGACCATCCGCATCAGGTCGTCGAGGCGGTAGGGTAGATGATCGAGCAGGTCGGCGTATGCGACCGCGTTGTTGCGCACCCGACGCTTCAGGGCCCGGAAACCGAAGCGCTGCTTCACGAGCTTGGTGACGTACGGGCGGACGTGGCCAACCAGATCAAACTCGGGCGCGAGCTCCTGCGCGACGCCCTCGATCGTGGTGAGGGATTTGATGAGGTACACGATGTCCGCGGGGCAGCGCAGCTGGTGCTTGCGCATCACCTCGAAGAACTCGTCGAGCAGCTGGCCCATGCGCAGGGACTCGAGGCTGCCGCCCTTGAAGTTGTCGATGAACCGCCAAACGTCGGCGCGGAACCTACGGTCGTCGGCAACGGTGGGGTCGGCGTCGGCGATTCGGATCGCGGTGCGGACCACGCGGTCGAGCTCGCCCTCGATCGTGCCGTGGGTGATCTGCGCGAGCTGCTCGGCCGAGCGCGGGTCGATGCTGCCGACCATGCCGCAGTCGATGAACGTGATCGACGCGGTGTCGACATCCACAAAGATGTTGCCCGGGTGCGGGTCCGCGTGGAAAAAACCAACGGATAGACACTGGCGGAACACCGCGTCCGCAGCGCGGCCGACCAAAGCAAGCCGTTGCTCTTTGGAGATCGACTCGGTGTCGAGGCTGCTCAGGAGTGTGCCCTGGACATGCTCGAGTGCGAGCACGCCGCGCGTCGAGACCTCGCGGTAGACCTTGGGGAAATTCACGCCGGGCTCGTCGGCGAAGTCGTCGCTCATGCGCTGGGTCGAGTCGGCTTCGATGCGGAGATCGGTTTCGCGCTCGAGCTGCTTGGTGAACTCTTCGACGACATCGGGCGCATCGAAGCCCAGGTTCTGCAGGTAGCCGTCGGCCAACCCCGCGAGCCAGCCCATGAGCTGGAGGTCGGCGGCGATCACCTCGTCGATGCCGGGCCGCAAGACTTTGAGCACGATGTGGGTCCCGTCGGCCAGGGTGGCGCGGTGGACCTGGGCCATCGACGCGGCGGCGAGGGGCTCGGGGTCGATCTTCTGAAACGCGGTGTCGAAGCGGTCGCCCAGCTCCTGGCGGAGCGCGGCGTGGACGTGTTTGTCGGGGTTGTCGCCTTCCCACGGGGCGGGGGGGACGTTGGCCTGGAGTTTTTTGAACTCGTTGGCGAACTCGGCGGGGATGAGGTCGGGGCGGGTGGAGAGGACCTGGCCGGCCTTGATGAACGTGGGGCCGAGCTCCTCGATGAGGAGGCGCAACCGCTCGGGGGCGGGGCGGTTGTGGTGGGCCGGGTCGGGGGAGAGTCCGGCGGGGAGGAGTTTGGCCAGCCCGGTCTGCGAGACGATTTCGCCGAAGCCGAACTTGAAGAGTTGGGCGGCGAGCTCACCGCCGCGTTTGGCGGCGTGGATCGAGGCCGAGCCGGGAAGGTTTGGGATCGACATAATCCCTAGTGTATGTTGTGTGGACCCTCCGATAGAATCGGAGAGGCGTTTGCCGCGAGTCTTTTTTGAACCGCGTGGGGACAGATGCCGGAGCCCGAAGCCAACCCGTCGAAACCGACCGAATCACCGCGTGCCCCGATCGGGCGGGTCGTGGTTTGGGGGGTGCTGTATCTGCTGGCGTTGTGGCTGGGGATCTGGCTGGGGTACGCGGTCCGCTTGGGTGAATCTGAGTTGACGGTGGTTTGGCTGTCGACAGGCGTGACGTTTGGGGCGCTGTTGCTGACGCGCCGGGTCTGGTGGCCCGCGTTGCTGCTGGGCTCGGCGGTGGTTTTTGTGGCTTACGCCGGCTCGACCGATAAGTTGGACGTTCCGCTTTGGCAGTACATCGTTTTCGCGTTGGTGGGCGACCTGGTGATGTGGTTGGGCGCGGAGGTATTCTGGCTGGGGCGTGGCCGGGCGGTGCGGCTGGAAACGCCGGGCGATTTTGGTTGGCTTTTCACGGTGGTTTTGGGTGTCACCGCGGTGGGCGCGTTTGCGTCGGTGTCGATCTGGCGCGCGGTTCAGCCCGACCTGGACTACTGGCACGAGGTCCAGCTGTGGTGGTTCTCTGACTCGCTGGGTTGCGTGTTGGCGGTGCCCTGGATGTTGGCCTTCTTCGGGGCGGGGCGGAAGCTCGATTGGCCGAGCCCTCGGCAATGGATCGAAGGCGGGGTGTTGCTCGGGCTGCTCGTGCTGATGTGCCTGGTGCTGGTGTCGCTGCCGAATCAAGCCCAATCGGTGTTGGAGCTGCCTTACCTGGTGTACCCGCTGTTGATCTGGGGGGCGCTGCGTTTCGGGGTCCGGTTGACCACGACCATGCTGATTCTGTTGGCCGTGCTCTTTGTGCTCCAGATGAAGCAGGGCGTCGGCCCGTTTGCGCCCAACGGCAACGGTGACCGACTCGCGGCGTATCACATCTCGACTCTGGCGGTGCAGGTTTATCTCTTGGTGACATGTTTGGCGGTGCTGATGCTGGTGTCGCTCTCGGTTCGGGACCGCGCCGCGATGGCTCGGCAACGCCTCCAGGCGGCCCGCTTCGACACCATGATGCGGACCCTGAAGCCCACGCTCTGGGTGATGGAAGCCGAGTCGAACGAGATCACCTACATCAATGCTTCCATCGAGACGCTTGCCGAGCGTTCGGTGGAGTCGATGCTCCATCGCCCCGGCGTGTGGAGCGAGATCGTTCACCCCGAAGATCGCGAGATCACCGAAGCATCGCTCAAGGTGATGCGCGAGCGCGGGTGGGACGACACCGAGTACCGCATCGTCCGGCCCGATGGTGTGGTGCGCTGGGTCCGCGAGTTGTCCTCGGCGGTCCGTGACGCCGACGGCAAGATCCAGCAGCTGGTGGGCAGTGTCGAAGACATCACCCACCGCCGGCAGGCCGCGGTGCAACACCAGATGCTGGTGCAGGACCTGCGTGAGAGCAACGACCGCTACCAGGATTTCATGCGCATCAGCCAGGAAGGGGTCTGGCGGGGCGAGTTCGACGAGCCGATCCCGATCGACCTGCCTTTTGAGGAATTCTTGAAGCAGGGGATTGCCGGCGGAAGGATCGCTGAGTGCAACGAGGCGTTTGCGCAGATGTACGGCTACGACGAGGCGCAGAGCGCCGCGGGCACGCGCCTCATCGACAACTTCCGGCTCGAAGACGAGTTCAACCTCGAATACCTGCGGCGGTTCCACGCCAGCGGATGCCAGTCGATGATGACCGAGTCGCGCCGCCCCGGTCATGGGCCGGACGGAGAGACCGGCTGGTTCCTGGTTAGTTTTGCCGGGGTGGTGGAAGACGGAAAGCTTCTGCGCATCTGGGGCACGCTGACCAACATCACCGAACTGCACCGCCTGAACGAGCAGTTGCGTGAGTCGCAAAAGATGGAAGCGGTGGGCCAACTGGCCGGCGGGGTGGCGCACGACTTCAACAACCTGTTGGCGGTGATCTCGGCGCACGCGGAGCTGGTGCAAGACAAGGTCAGCGGGGTGGAAGGCGTGGCTCAATCCCTGGCGGTGGTTCGCGAGGCGATCGACCACGCCGCGGGGGTGTCGCGCTCGCTCCTGGCGTTCAGCAAGAACCTGCCGACGGAAAAACGCCCGACCGATATCCGGCAGGTGATCGTGCAGACCCAGCGCCTGATCGATCGCACGCTGCCCAGCACGGTGGAGCTGGCGATCGAGCTGCCCTCCGAAGGGCTGAGCCCGGTGATGGGCGACAGCGTTCAGTTGCAGCAGGTGCTGCTGAACCTGGCGATCAATGCACGCGACGCGATGTCCGCGGGCGGGGGCACGATCCGGATCGCGGCCGAGGACTTCGAGCGGCGCACCACCGACGGCGAGTCGGAGGGCAAGTGGGTGCGGATCATCGTGCAGGACGACGGGCTGGGGATGACCGAAGCGGTGCGGCAGCGCATCTTCGAGCCGTTTTTCTCGACCAAGGGCGCCGACGCGGGCACGGGTCTGGGGCTGTCGGTGGTGCGGGGCATCATCGAGGAGCACGGCGGGTCGATCGCGGTGTTCAGCCGTCACCAGAAGGGCACCACGTTTACGCTGGAGTTGCCCTGCGCCGGGCAGCCCAAGCCGAAGTCGAATAAAACCCCGAGGTATGCACGCCCCGCGGCGGCAGGCCCCAAGCCACCGCCGACACTGGACAAGCCGATCCTGCTGGGCGAAGACGACCCGCAGATCCGTGCGGTGATCGCCACGGCCCTCACGTCTCGTGGCCACCGCGTGATCCAGGCGGGCGACGGCCACGCGCTTCGGCAGGCCTACGACGCCTACACCCGTGATGGCGAAGAGCTCGCCGCGCTGGTGTCGGATGTCGACATGCCCGGGCGCTCGGGGCTTGAGGTGCTGCGTGAGCTCCGAAGCGAAGGCTGCGAGACTCCGGCGGTGGTGATCACCGGCAGCGTGGATCTACGGCTCGATCCGCAGATCGATGGCAACACGGTGTTGGTGAATAAGCCGTTCGGCATTGCAGATTTCTGCAACGTGGTGCAGAAACAAATCGACGGTGGGGCGGGTCCGGCGTAAAATACAGTTGGTCCCGGGTGATCGAGCAGTGTTGCACGGGGAACAGTCATGCAGGCACCGGCCCCCAAAAAAATCCTGATCGCGGACGATCACACGCTGATGCGTGAGACGCTGCGCGAACGCCTGGACCGCGAGATGGACCTCGAGGTGGTGGGCAGCGTGGCGTCGGCGGACGAGGCGGTGGCGATGGTGGGCGAGCTGTCGCCGGACGTGGTGATCATGGATGTGGACATGCCCGGTCGGCTGTCGTTCGATGCGGCGTGTGACATCGTCGCGGTGTCGCCGGACGTGCGGCTGGTGTTCCTCAGCGCGTTTTTCAGCGACCGCTACATCCGCGATGCGCTCGCGGCACACGCGGTGTCGTACCTGACGAAAGACGAATCGCCGCAGGTGGTCGTGGATGCGGTGCGGCAGGCGGCCCAGGGGCTTTCGTACTTCTCGCCCAGCGTGCGGGATCGGCTGGTCATCGGCCCGGACAACCAGCTCCGGCTCGAGGACGACGGCGTGCCCGCGACCAAGGCCGACATGCTCACCCGCCGGGAGCTGGAGATGCTGCGTTACCTCGCTCGGGGCCTCTCTAAGAAAGAGATCGCCGCGACGATCCACCGTAGCTACGGCACGGTTGATAAACATGTCGAAAAGCTGATGAACAAACTCGATATCCACGACCGGGTGGAGCTGACGCGTTACGCGATCCGCGAGGGCCTGGTCGAGGCGTAAACCGATCTGCCATCGAAAACCGGGGTGCCTACCCCATGGCGAGGGGGGCGGTGGATACCGATACTACTGTTCCGGCCTCAAGCCTTGGCCCCAAGGCTTTCGTTCCGAGTGGGCAGTGTTGGTTTCGACGTTTTTTCACGGCAGTTTGGCGTGACGCCTCGCTTGATGTGGCTGACCCCCCCACGCATTGGTGAGGCGGCGGCGAAACCAACACTCTTCACTCCGATCGATACCCCCCTGCAAAGCCCGCGTTTTGTTCGAGCGCGGGCTTTGTTTTTTATTGACCAGTTTCTTGTGAGCGCGGCGCACTCGGGCGGCCGCCGCGATACAGTGGGGGCCGATGGCAGATGCTCACTCCCCGCTGTTGCTCACCAAGATCCTGGCCACCGTCGGCCCCGCCAGCCAAGACGTGGGGACGCTCGTCCGCATGATCCAGGAGGGGGCCCGGGCGTTCCGCGTCAACTTCTCCCACGGCGACTTTCCCGACTTCGAAAAATCGGTCCAGTTGATCCGTCAGGCCTCCGCCGAATCCGGCGTCCCGGTCGGCATCCTCGGCGACCTGTCGGGGCCCAAGATCCGCGTGACCACCGTTGAAAACGGCAAGCTCGAACTCGCGGTCGGCGACCACGTCGAGTTCACCCAGCGCGACGTCATGGCCACCCGCCACCCCGACACCGGCGTCGTCACCGTCGGCACGACCTACCCCGAGATGGTCGACGATGTCGACCCCGGCCAACGCCTCTTGGTCAACGACGGGGCCATCCGCATGCTCGTGACCGACAAAGTCACCGCCGACGATCCGCCCCTGGCCAACCGTCGGCCGGACGACCCCCGCCTGATCTGCCGCGTCACCGAGGGCGGCACGCTCTCGAACAAGAAGGGCGTCAACCTCCCCGACACCCACGTCAGCGCCCCCGCGCTGACCGACTGGGACGAGGAATGCGCCGCGTGGGCGGTCGAAAACGACATCGACTTCCTGGCGTTGTCCTTTGTGCGTAAGGCCGAGGACGTCATCCAGCTCAACGACCTGCTGCTCAAACTCGGACGCGACAACCGCGGCCTGCGCAGCCACTCGCGCCTGCCGATCGTGTCCAAGATCGAAAAGCCGCAGGCGATTGATGAGCTCGACGCCATCCTTGACGAGACGGATGCGGTGATGGTCGCCCGCGGCGACCTGGGGGTCGAGATGGACCTCGCGCAGGTGCCGGTGATCCAGAAACAGATCATCGACCAGGCCCACGCCCACGGAAAACCCGTGATCGTCGCGACGCAGATGCTCGAGAGCATGATCCAGAGTTTCACGCCCACCCGGGCCGAGGTCTCCGACGTCGCCAACGCGATCCTCGACGGCACCGACGCGATCATGCTTTCGGGCGAGACCGCAGTGGGTGCCCACCCGGTTCAGGCCATCCACACCATGGCCCGCACCGCGCAGATCACCGAAGAGTACGACGCCCACCGCCGGGCCGGCACCACCAAGCCCCCGGCCAAGTTGCGTGAATCCAAGTACCGCACCGCGGCGCTGGCCCACGGCGTGTCTACGATCGTCAACGACCTCGAGCCCGCCTTCGTGGTGATGTGGTCCGAACTCGGCGGCGGGGCGCGCTACCTCTCGCAGAACCGCCTCCGCAAGCCGGTCATCACGATCAGCTCCAACGAATCGTCGCTGCGTCAGATGGCGCTGCTCTTCGGCGTGCACCCGGTCCACATGAAACGGCCGGCCGACACCGCGGAGTTTTTGGAGAGTGTGGACACACTGCTCACCGAAAACCACTGGGCCAACCCCGGCGACGCGGTGGTCATCGTCAAGGGCGAACCGCTGGGCACGCCCGGTGTGACCAACATGATCCGCATCCACTACGTCGGCGATGTCTGCCGGATCACCTGGCACACCAAAGACGACTGATCCGAGACTTGCCGCCCGGGCCGTGCTATTCTGCGTTGTGCCCGATCATTCATTTACGCTCGATACCCATCTGGTTGATATCCCCGCCCGCGCGGTGCGACCGGCGACGATCACCGTTGAAAACGGCCGCATCGCTTCCATCGCGCCCGCATCCGTCGGCCTCGAACCCAAGGGCTTTGTCCTGCCGGGCTTCGTCGACGCCCACGTCCACATCGAAAGCTCGATGCTCACCCCGGCCCACTTCGCGGCGGCGGCGGTGGTGCACGGCACGGTCGCCACGGTGAGCGACCCGCACGAGATCGCCAACGTGCTCGGCGTGCCCGGCGTGCGGTACATGCTCGACAACGCCGCGACCGTGCCGTTCAAGTTTGCGTTCGGGGCCCCGTCGTGCGTCCCCGCCACCACGTTCGAAACCGCAGGCGCGGCCTTGGGCGTGGAAGACGTGACCGCGTTGCTCGACGATCCGCGCATCTTCTACCTCAGCGAGGTCATGAATTTCCCCGGCGTGTTGGCGGGCGACGCGGACCTGTTGGCGATGATCGCCGCGGCGCAGCGGCGGGGTAAGCCCGTCGACGGCCACGCCCCGGGCCTGCGTGGCGACGACGCCAAGCGCTACCACGCCGCGGGCATCAGCACCGACCACGAGTGCTTCACCAAGGCCGAGGCGCTCGACAAACTCGCCGCCGGGGCAACGATCCAGATCCGCGAAGGCTCGGCGGCCCGCAACTTCGAAGCACTTTTCCCGCTCATCGATGAGTTCCCCGGCCGGGTCATGCTCTGCAGCGACGACAAGCACCCCGACGAGCTGGTCCACGGGCACCTCGACGCCCTGGTCCGTCGTGCTGTGGCCGATGGCGCGGACGTGTTCAACGTGTTGCAGGCCGCGTGCATCACGCCCGTTGAGCACTACGGCCTGCCCGTGGGGCAGCTCCGCGTCGGCGATCCGGCCGACTTCATCGAGGTCGATTCGCTCACCGGTTTCCACGTGCTGCGCACGTTTATCGACGGGGTCTGCGTGGCCCAGGGACGCGAGTCGAAGCTCGAGGTCAAGCCCGCCGAGGCGATCAACCGTTTCGATTGCTCGCCCAAGTCCACGGAAGACTTCGCGGTCCCCGCCGAGCCCGGTAAGTCGTTGCGGGTGATCGAGGCGATCGATGGGCAGCTGGTGACGCATGCGTTGGAGCTTGAGCCCGCGGTGGAGGATGGCGCCGCCTTGGCCGACCCGCCGCGCGACCTGTTGAAGATCGCGGTGGTGAACCGGTATGCGGATGCTCCGCCGGCGGTGGGATTTGTGACGGGCTTTGGCTTGCAGCGTGGCGCGATCGCCGGGTCGGTGGGGCACGACTCGCACAACATCGTCGCCGTCGGCGCGAGTGATGCGGAACTCGCCACGGCGGTGAACGCGGTGGTCGAGATGCGCGGCGGTCTCTCGGCAGTGGATGGAGATCGCGTCGAAACACTGCCGCTGCCCGTGGCGGGGTTGATTTCGCTTGATCCGTGTGACGTGGTGGCCAACGCTTACGAATCACTCGACCACCTCGCCAAGGCGATGGGGTCTGATTTGCGTGCTCCGTACATGACACTGAGTTTCATGGCCCTGCTGGTCATCCCGAGCCTCAAGCTCAGCGACCGCGGGCTGTTCGACGGCGAATCGTTCGGCTTTGCCGATCTCTGGGTTTGACGGTGAGGTCACGACGTTTAGCGGGCGGTCGAAGATCGCCATTCCGCGTGCTAAACGTAGAGTGTTTAACTGCCGCGATAGGTCGAATAGCCAAACGGCGACACCAGCAGCGGCACGTGGTGGTGCTGCCCGGCATCCTTCACGGTGAACAGCACCGCAACTTCGGGGTAGAACGTTTCACGTTTCGAGGTGGCGAAGTAGTCGGACGTGTCGAAGTGGATGAGGTATTGCCCCGGCGTGAATTCGTCGGCGGGGATCAGGTCGGTGATGCGGCCGTCTTGGTTGGTGGTCCCCGCGGCGATCTGCTCGTAGCCCTCGTCGCCGGCGCGTTCGAGAACGATGCGCATCCCCGCGGCGGGTTTGCCCAGGGCGGTGTCGAGAACGTGCGTGGTCAGGGGTGAATCGCTCATGGGGTGATTGTACCCGCTGAAGGGGAGAAACCCGACTGTTGGTCTTTACTTAGTCTTCGTCGACCATGAGTTTGTCGAGCCGGAGGTGGGTGATTTTGCGTTGCTCGCCCGCCGCGATGGGGGCCTCGGCCATGGGGTCGTGGCGCAGGCGTTGGTTCAGCGACCCGAGCATCTGGTCGGCAGTGAGCCCGGAAGCGCAGATGATGAAGATGTAGCCGAAGCGCTTCTCGTAGGCGTCGTTCGCGTCGGCGAGCTCGGCCAAGACGCCTTCGTCCGCGTTGTCCACGCCCGCTTGTTCCCCGGCCGACCACTGCTTGTTGCCGGCGAACTTCATCCGCAGCGAATCGACATCGCCGATCTTCGGGTGCGCGGCGAACGCTTCGAGCCAGTGCCCCTCGGCCATCTGATCGAAGATCGCGTCCGCGGTGTCGTGGAGCTGGGGCGTGTTCTGGAAGGGTCGGCAGGCGGCCATCTGCTGGGCCCACCACGCGGTGCCGCAGCAGCCGAGAAAGCGCTCCTGGGCGTCGAGTTCGGACAGGGTGTTGAGGGTTTGCAGGTTCATACGAGTTGTCCAGCCAGGAGCTCGGGGTTGCCGTGCACGTAGGTGCGGAGCACCCGGCCGCGCATCTCCATGCCCAGGTACGGCGTGAGCTTGTGGCGGTGCAGCAGGTCATCGGGGAACGGCGCCCACACCGCATCAGGGTCGAACGCGAACAGGTGGGCCGGGTGGCCGGGTTCGATGCCGAAGGGGACACCGACGAGCTGCGCGGGGCATGCGCCCATCCACGCCGCGACGTCACGCAGACCAAGCCCCGCTTCCTGGGCCATCTTCCAGATGATCGACAGCCCGAGTTGCAACGAACTGATCCCGCCCCAGGCTTTCTCGAAGCTGCCTTCTTCCAGCGACTTCATGTCGGGCGGGCAGGGCGAGTGGTCGGACACAACCATGTCGATCAGCCCCGACTGCAACGCGTCCCACAGCGCCCGGCGGTTGCCCTCGTCACGCACCGGCGGGGCACACTTGGCCAGCGTGAAACCGTCGGGGATGTTCTCCGCGGCGAACGCGAGGTAGTGCGGGCAGGTCTCGACGGTGATCGGCAGGCCTTGGTTCTTCGCCTCGGCCAACATCGGCAGACAGCCGGCATCCGCGAGGTGCACGATGTGCGTGCGGCAGCCGGTCTCGCGACATAGCCGGATCAACAACGCAATCGCGTCACGCTCGAACGACGGCGGACGCGTGGCGAGGTAGTCGGCGTACTTCCTCGGGTCGGCCATCGCGGGCACGTCCTCCGAGGCGAGTTCGGCGTGGGCCAGCAACGGCACCCCGCGCTCGGCGAGCACGGGCATCGCCTGGCGCAGGTCGTTTTCGGTCGCATTAGGAAACTCACCGATCCCGCTGTGGCAGAGGAACGCCTTGATGCCACGGACACCCGCGTCGATTAACTCGCCCATGCGGTCGGCGTTGCCGGGAACAAGTCCGCCGTAGAAGCCGACGTCCACCGAGAGTTGTCCTTCACTCGCAAGCCGCTTGCTGCTTAGCGCTTCGGCGCTCGTCGTCACCGGCGAAGAGTTCAAAGGCATGTCGATCAGTGTCGTGAACCCGCCGGCCCTTGCCGCGGCGGTGCCGGTGGCGAAGCCTTCCCATTCCGTACGTCCGGGCTCGTTGAGGTGAACATGCGTGTCGACCAGGCCGGGCATCAGCACCGCGTCGCCGAGGTCTTCAACGTTGGGGGCCTCGGATTCATAAGCCTCGATCGAAGCGATGCGCCCGTCCCGGATGCGCACCGTGGCGGGCGATTCACCGTCGGGCAACAGCACTCTTTTACTGCGAATTGAAAGGTCTTGTGGCGTGGTCATGTTCCACTATGCTACGGGGTCGCCTGTTCTTTGCGTATCCCAACCAAGAGAGTTTCTACCCATGCCTCATCCTCTATCGCACAACGCCTACGGCAAGCACCGCGTGCGCGTCAGCAAGATCAAACGCAGCGCTAACGATCCGCAGCACCACGAGTTCATCGAAGCGACCGTCGCGGTCACACTCGAAGGTGACCTCGCCGAGTCGTACACCCTTGGCGACAACACCAACGTCGTCGCCACCGACACCTGCCGCAACACCGTGTACGCCAAGGCGAAAGACGACCCGTTCGACACGATCGAATCCTTCGGCGTCACGCTGGCTGAACATTTCCTTTCGCAGTACGACCACCTGACCAAAGCCACCGTCGAGCTGCGCGAGCACCGCTGGCACCGCCTCGACGGACACGGGCACTGCTTTACCGGAAGCGACGGCGAAACACCCACCGCGACCGTGGTGGCCGAGCGGGGCCAAGCCACGACCGTCTCGGCCGGGCTGGACGACTTGATGATCGCCAAGACCACGCAGACCGGTTTCGAGAACTTCCACCGCGACGAATACCGCACCCTGCCCGACACCGACGACCGCATCTTCGCCACCGTGCTCACCGCGAGCTGGGACTACGCCTCGGCCGACACCGACTTCGCCGCCGCCCGCGCTGCGATCCGCGACGCGATGCTCGCTAAGTTCACCGACCACTACAGCAAGTCGGTTCAGGAAACGCTCTACCTCATGGCCAATGCCGGGCTCGATACGTGTGCCGATGCGACAAGCATTACGCTGACCATGCCCAACAAGCACCATCTGAGATTCAATCTTGAGCCGTTGGGGCGGACCAACGACAACGAGGTGTTCCACGTGACGGATGAGCCGTATGGGTACATCACCGGGACCGTGACTCGACAGTGATTGAACGCCAAGGGGCCAAGTTGCCAAGCAAGGCAACAATGATCAATCACCATCTACACCTGAATGTAGTGGTGGGTTAAGAAAGCAAATTGACAGGTTCTCTCTGTCTCTCTTGGCTTCTTGGCAACTTGGCGTTCAAAGAATCAACTCGAAGCGAGTTCTGCCAAAGTGAGTGCGAGCACCTCGACGCCCGCGCTGATTTCGTTGGGCGAGGAGAACTCGTCCGGGCGGTGGGAGACGCCGTCGCGGCAGGGGATGAAGATCATGCCGGTGGGGGCGAGGCGGGCCATGAACAGGGAGTCGTGGTACGCCCGGCTGACCATCTTCCACCAACGCAGGTCGGCGTCGTTGCAGGCTTTTTCGATTGCGTCGATGACCGCCTTGTCGCACGCGGCGGGGGGGTCGGCGTTCAGGGTTTCGCTGGTGATCGTCACGCCCCGCCGCAGGCCCATCTCGTTGCAGTCTTCGTGGATCGCCTGGGCGATCTGGTCGCGGTTGTCGGCGTCGGTATCGCGGAGGTCGAGCGTGAAACGGACCTTTGACGGGATCGAGTTGACCGCGCCGGGAAACACGTCGAGCTCACCCACGGTCGCGACCAGGTCGGGGCTCGGGCTGGAGCGGGCGAACTGCTCGATGCTGTGGATCGCCTCGGCGGCGGCGCACAGCGCATCTTTACGCTCGGGCATGAGCACGCCCCCGGCGTGTCCGCCCTCGCCGGTGACGTGGAAGACGAAGGTCGCGGGTGCGGCGATGCCCATGACGATGCCGATGGGCATGTTCTGCTTTTCGAGCTTGGGGCCTTGTTCGATATGCAGCTCGGTCCAGGCGTGGTAGTGGTCCTCGGCGAGTTTCACATCCGCGAGATCGCCGGTGAAGCCCGCGCGTTGGCGGACGGTGTCGAAGTCGTCGCCGTCGTCGTCGGTGAGCTTGACCAGGTCCTCGGGCGAGAGCACGCCTGCTATCGCCCGGCTGCCGCTGCACCCGATGCCGAAGCGGGTGGGCTCTTCGCTGGTGAACATGACGACTTCGATGGGGCGTTTGGGCTCGAAGCCTTCGCGTTGCAGGGCGCGGATGGCTTCGAGTCCGCCGAGCACGCCGACGGTGCCGTCGTACATCCCGGCGTGGGGGATCGCGTCGCAGTGCGACCCCGTGCCCACCGCGGGGGCGTCGGCGTCGGCCGAGGGCGGGCACCAGCGGGCGAACGTGTTTCCGATGGGATCGACGCGGACGGTCAGCCCGGCGTCTTCGTAGAGGCCTTGCAGGTAGGCACGGGCCTTGAGGTCGGTCTCGGTGAAGACGACGCGCGTCACCGCGGGCGGTGGCTCGGGGCAGTCGCTGATGGCGGCGAGCTGTTGCAGCTCGTCGAGCAGGCGATCGGTTTCGATGGTGGGTTCAAGAGACATAATGAATGACCGCACGGCTATCGCGGATCGCGGTTGACGTTCTTGGAGTAGAGGTAGGTGGCGGGCGTGTCGCCGGTGGCGACGAACCACTGCGGGCAGTACGCGGCCATCCAGATGCTGTCGCCCGCGGTAATGGGCGACCAGGTTTCGGTGGGGCCGGAGCCGAGGCGGTAGACGCCCTGTCCGTGCTGGAGGTAGAGGCCGTGCTCGTTGTGGTGGGTCTCCACGAAGGGCAACGGCGTGCCGGGGTCGAACGTGAAGCGGTTCACAGCGAAGTCGAAACGCGCGTCCGTCTCATCGGGCAGGAGGTGCGCCAGGCGGGCGTGCTGGTCACCCATGAACGGCTCGGCGGGTTGCGCGAGCGCTTGGCCGAATACCGCATCGGGCGCGGGCGTGCCGGGCAGGGGGGAGTAGGGCTGTTCGAAGACGAGCAGGCTTCCGGGTTCAACGCCTTGCAGGTCGTGAGGCACATCCGGCGGGAGCCAGGCGTAGCCGTCGGTTGTGAGATCCTGGCCGTTGATACGCACCTTGCCCGACAAGACGTAGACAAAGCGTTGCACGCCCGGCGCAGCGCTGGTTGTTGTCGACTTGTCGGTCAGCTGCACGAGGGTTTGGGTGAACCGCGGCTGGCGTGGTGCGCTGCCCATGCTCGGGCTGATGAGCACGACGCCAGAGGTGTGGTTCCAGCCCACGAGGGGGGCGACGACGTGGCCGTCGGGCGCGATCACCGCGTAGTCGGTGCTTACGAGGGTGCGCGTCTGCGCGGCGGGGTGCTGCTTCGCTGCAGCAACGTCTTCGGGCCGGGGAAGCGTGTCACTCATGTGAGGGCCGACTCCCGTACCTGCGAGGCCAGCCGCTGCACCGCACGCGTCAGAACCTCGATCGACACCGCGACGTCGGCCTCGTTCACGCGCTCGCTTGGGTTGTGGCTGACGCCGTCGGGGTGGCGCACGAACAGCATCGCCACGGGAAACGCGTCGGCCATCGCCACCGCGTCGTGGCCCGCACCGCTGAGCAGGTCGAACGGCTCGTGCCCCGCGTCTTCCATCGCTTGGGCGAGCACGCCGTTGAGCACCGCGTCCATCTCGGTGGCGGGTTGGGGCTGGTTCTCCAGCACCTCAACCGCGACGCCGTCGTCGTTGGCGATACGTGTCGCGGTCTCGAGCAGCGCTTCGACCGCGATCTCGCGGACGTCGTCCATGGCGTGGCGGACATCGAGTGAGACCTCGACATCGCCGGGGATGACGTTGCGGACGTTGGGGTGGCAGTTCACGTAGCCGACGGTCGCGCGGAGGCCGTCGATCGATCGGCCGTAGTCCTGCACCTCGGCGATGAGGTGTGCGGCGCTGACCAGCGCGTCTTGCCGGGGGTACATCGGTGTCGTGCCGGCGTGCCCTGCCTGCCCGCTGAAGCGGAGGATGAGTCGGCTCTGCCCGGCGATGGCGTTGACCACGCCCACGGGTTTGTTCAGGCGTTCGAGCACCGGGCCCTGCTCGACGTGCATCTCGATGAAGCCCAGGACCTGCTGCGGGTTGTACGCGGCGTTGCAGATCTGAGCCGGGTCGAGGCCGAACTCGGTGATCACGCTGTGCATGGTTTGGCCGCGGTCGTCTCGACGATCCAGCCACGCCGGGTCGAACCGGCCGGCGATCGCGGCGCTGCCGAGGTACGGCTTAGAGAAACGCACGCCCTCTTCCTCGCTGAACGCCACGACGTCCAAATCGAAGGGCAACTGCTGCTGCAATTCCTGAAGCCTTTCGGCCACCGCCAGCGCGACGATCACGCCCAGCAGCCCGTCGTACTTGCCGGCATTCGGCACGGTGTCGATGTGCGAACCCAGCAGCAAGACCGGGCGCGGCGCATCGGGCTGGATGGCGTCGAGCACCTGCGTCTCGTCTGAGCTCTTGTCGTAGAGCGTCGGCTCGACGTGAGGCTGCGACGAAGCGGCGAGCCGACCGACGAGGTTGCCGGCGGCGTCGGTGCGGACGTCCATGCCGATTTCACGCATCCAGGCGGAAAGGTCGACGTGGATCGCCCGGATCGCCGGTGACAAAAACAAGCGGGTGATCCGCCCGGGTTCCTGGGTATGGTTCGAGAGGTGGTCGCAGCGCTGCATCACACGCTTGGCCAGCGCATCCACACGGATCGATGTCGCCGGGTTGGCCATGAGAAAATCCATCCAAACGGCCGAGTTGGCCTGACAAAAACAATCAACGTTGAATCACGCACTCCGGTGCGCTGCCCCAGTCGCAGACCAACCTTAGGACGAAAAACCGTTGACACTCCACGCCCCCAAGCGTAAGGTTCAGGGTTGGCCACAACCACGCGAGTGTATCGCTGCTCGCGTCTTATCGCAACCGTTTTCGATCGGTCTGAACCATGCCCTGCTGCGCTTCATCGGCCGTCCAACAACACCCGCCCACCTCCGCGGCAGAACCCGATGCGTGACCATTTGGCCTTCTATCTCAATGGAAAGCGACACACCGCCGATGGCGCGGCGGCGTTCTCCACGCTCACCGATTTCTTGCGCGAAACCCTCGGACACACCGGCACCAAAGTGGTCTGTGCCGAGGGCGACTGCGGGGCGTGCTCGGTGTTGGTCGGTCGGCCGTCGTGCGATGGATCACAATTGGTCTACCGGACCATCGACGCCTGCATCGGGTTCATGTACCAGTTCGACCGCGCCCACCTCGTAACCATCGAGGGCTTGAAGAACCAGGACGGCACGCTCTCGCCGGTGCAGGACGTGATGGTGCAGGGCCACGGCAGCCAATGTGGTTTCTGCACGCCCGGCTTCGTCGTCACGATGCAGGGGTTGTTCGAAGACGAACCCGCGCCCAAACCCTGCGAGGGTTCCAATGGCCACGAGGGGTGCTCGGCTTTGAGCGAAGAGCAGCTCCGCCTGGGTCTGTCGGGCAACCTGTGTCGATGCACCGGCTACCAGCAGATCCTGGACGCGGGCAAGGCCATCGACCCGGCGGGGGTCGACACGATGAATCGGCGCTACGACTCTTCGCCGATGATCGAAGACTTTGCCCGCCTCGGCGACGAGTCTGTCTTGATCGAAGCCCGGCAGTACGGCGAGACACGGCGGGTCTTCCTGCCGCGCACGCTCGAAGAAGCCGCCACGTTCCGAGCGGCGAACCCCGGCTGCAAAGTCGCGTCGGGCACGACCGACCTCGGGGTGCAGCACAACCACGCCTCGCCGGGGCCGGGCCAGTACCCCGCGGCGATCTTGAGTATGACGCAAATCGATGGTCTGGACGCGGTCACCCTCGACCACGGGGTGCTTACCTGCGGCGCCAGCGCGACGTGGGGAGCGATCGAACACGCGGTGCAGGACGCGGTGCCCGAGTACCACCGCATCCTCACGCTCTTCGGCAGCCCGCAGGTGCGCAACGCCGGCACCATCGCGGGCAACCTCGCCAACGCCTCGCCGATCGCGGACTCGATCCCGTTCCACATGGTGATGGACGCGGAGCTGGACCTGGTTTCCTCGCGAGGCAAACGCAGCGTGAAGCTCAACGACTTCTACCTGGGATACAAACAGCTCGACCTCGCGGATGATGAACTGATCGCCGCGGTCCGCACCCCGCTCCCGACGCCCGGGCAGCGGTTGAAGCTGTTCAAAGTGTCCAAGCGCCGCGACATGGATATCAGCACGTTCACCGCCGCGGTGCTGCTGACGTTCGATGAGACCGGCGACACGCTCGTCGCTGCACGCCTGGCCTACGGCGGTGTCGGGCCGACCGTGTTACGCCTGCCCGAGACCGAGGCGTATCTCGCCGGGCAGCCGTTCACGGAAGACACCATGCGTCAGGCCGGCCAACTCGCCCGCACCGAAATCACACCGTTGTCGGATGTGCGCGGCAGCGCCGACTTCCGCCTGCAACTGGCCGAGAACATCCTCGTGAAGTGTTACCACGAGCTCTCGCCCCCAACACCGCAGCCGGCTTGATGCCCATTGGTTTTCTGCGTTCCCGTTTTCCTGTTTTTTAACCCTCCCCCATGCCCTCCATCGGAACCTCCATCCCGCACGACTCGGCACCCGGGCACGTCACCGGCGAAGCGCCCTACGTCGAAGACATCACCCCGCTCCAGGGCGAGCTGTGGGTTGAGGTCGTCGGCAGCCCGGTCGCGGCGGGGCGGTTGATGTCGGTCGATGCCGAGCAGGCCTTGGAGTTGCCCGGCGTGGTGGGGGTGTACACGCACGAAGACATGCCGCGGGGCGCGGCGCGGCAGTTCGGGCCGATCTTTCATGACGAACCGTTCCTCGCTTACGAAGAGGTGAGCTACGTCGGCCAGCCCGTGGCGGTCATCGCGGCGGACAGCCGTGAGGCCGCGCGCCGCGCTGCGGCGCTGGTTGCGGTCAATGTCGAAGAAGCCTCGCCGATCCTGACGATCCCCGACGCCATCGCCGCGGATTCGTACCTCGGGCCGATCCGTCACATTCAGCGCGGCGACCTCGACGCCGCCTTCGCCGAAGCGCCGCACACCCTCGAAGGCGTGTTCCACAACAACGGTCAGGAGCAGTTCTACCTCGAGTCCCAGGCCTGCCAGGCCATCCCCGGCGAACAGGGCCAGGTCAAGCTGATCTGCTCGACGCAGAACCCCACCGAGACCCAGGCGGTCGTGGCCGAGGGTTTGGGCTTGTCGATGCACCAGGTCGTGTGCGAATGCAAACGCATGGGCGGCGGCTTCGGCGGCAAGGAAACGCAGTCGGCCATCCCCGCGTTCGCCGCGGCGCTCGCGGCCCAGCTCACCGGCCGACCCGCGCGCATCGTCTACGGCAAGACACAGGACATGAAACTCACCGGCAAGCGCCACCCCTACGAATCGCGCTACCGGGTCGCCTTCGACGACGACGGCCGCCTCCGCGCCGCTGAGTTCGAGTTCTTCAGCAACGGCGGGGCGTTTGCGGACCTGTCCACGTCGATCATGGAGCGCACCATGCTCCACGCCGACAACGCCTACCACCTGCCCGTGGTCAAGATCACCGGCCGGATCTGCAAGACCAACCTCCCGCCCAACACCGCCTTCCGCGGCTTCGGCGGGCCGCAGGGCGTGCTGGTCATCGAGAACATCCTGCAAGAAATCGCCCAAACCCTCGGCCTCGACGCGCTCGACGTCCGCCGACGCAATGCCTACGTCGACGGCAATCCCGACAAGTCGCACACGCCCTACGGCCAACTCGTCAGCGACCACGTCATCCACGAAACCTTCGACCAGCTCGAACAGACCAGCGACTACCGCCAGCGCATGGCCGAGGTCGAGGCGTTCAATGCCAAGTCCAAGACGCACGTCAAAGGCCTGGCGGTGAGCGCGATCAAGTTCGGCATCTCCTTCACCACCAAGTTCCTCAACCAGGGCAACGCGCTCGTCCACGTCTTTACCGACGGGACCGTGCAGGTCTCCACCGGCGGCACCGAGATGGGCCAGGGACTCAACACCAAGATCCGTCAACTCGTCGCCGATGAGTTCGGCATCACACCCGACGACGTGATGCTGATGACCACCTCGACCGAGAAGAACCACAACACCTCGCCCACTGCCGCGAGCGCGGGCACCGACCTCAACGGCACCGCCGCGGTGAACGCCTGCCGCGATATCAGAACGCGCATGGCCGAGTTTGGCGCCGAGCTGTTGACCAGCGAGAAGCAAGGCACAACGCCCTCGCCGGAGCACATCCGTTTTGAGAATAGCGCGGTGTTCGACGATCGCCACCCCGAGCACAAGCTGCCGTTCGGCCAGTTCTGCGATGCGGCCCGCCGGGAACGTGTCGACCTCGGAGCACGTGGGTTTTACGCCACGCCCGGCGTGGACTTCGACCGCGAGACCGGGAAGGGCACGCCGTTCTTCTACTTCACCACCGGGGCCGCCGCGGCCGAGGTCACGATCGATCGATTCACCGGCGACCTGGTCGTGGACCGTGTCGACCTGCTCATGGACGTCGGCCAAATGATCAACCCCGGCATCGACCGCGGCCAGCTCTACGGCGGGTTCATCCAGGGCATGGGCTGGTGCACCACCGAAGAACTCAAATACTCCGATCAGGGAGAACTGCTCTCGGCCAGCCCGACGACGTACAAGATCCCCAACATCACCGACACCCCCGCGGTGTTCAACGTCGAGACGATCCCGAACCCCAAGCACAAGCGGAACGTCCGGCTGAGCAAGGCCGTGGGCGAACCCCCGCTCATGCTCGGCGTCGCGCCGTGGCTGGCGGTGAAACACGCCATGTCGTTTGTCGCGCCGGGCACCATCGCCCCGCTCGAACTGCCCGCCACCAACGAGCAGATCCTGATGTGCATGACCCGGCTCAGCGAACCCAAGGCGGAATCGCTCGGATCAATCGGATAGGATCGGATGTAGGCCAATGGTTTGATCCGAACCATCCGATGTATCCGAGCGAAACATGTCTTCTTCCTCCCACATCCAGCGCTACACCGAGCTCGCCCTCGCCAAGCAGCCGTTCGTCGCGGTGACGCTGGTCGATGCGCACGGCTCGACCCCGCAGGACGCGGGCAGCAAGATGATCGTCACGCCCAGTGGCCTTGATCACGGCACGGTCGGCGGCGGTCGTGTCGAAGCCAAAGCGATCGACGAGGCGCTTCAACTGATGCGTGATGCAGGCCGGACCAAGTTTGTCGATTGGAGCCTCAAAGCCGACGTCGGCATGACCTGCGGCGGGCGGGTTCGGCTGTACTTCGAGTCGGTCAACGTGAACGTCTGGCCGATCGTGGTCTTTGGCGCGGGGCATGTAACCCAGGCCTTGGCGAAGTTACTTTCGGAGTTGCCGTGTGCGTTGACGTGCATCGACCCGCGGGCGGATTGGCTGTCTCGCTTGCCCGAGTCGGTGGTGACGGTGTGTACCGAAGCGCCGGCCGAGGAGGTCGCGGGTCTGCCGGACGGCGCGTACGTGTTGTGCATGACCAAGGGCCACCGCAGCGACTTCCCGGTGTTGCAGGCGATCTTCGAGCAGGGCTGGGCGTTCCCGTTCCTCGGCGTGATCGGCAGCAACGCGAAAGCGGCGGTGCTCCGTCGGGAGTTGCAGGACGTGGGCATCGACGCGGATCGCTTGCAGTTCCATTGCCCGGTGGGCCTGCCGATCGGCAGCAACCACCCCGCGGAGATCGCGGTGAGCATTGCGGCACAGTTGTTGAAAGAGCGTGACGCTTCGCGTCAGCCCGTCGAGGGATAAGCGGTCTGGCCGCGCGCGATCGTGCGTTGCACCCACCGGTCGTCCCACGACCACATGAGCCGTTCGAGCGGATCGACCGCCGAGTTGTGCCACGGGATGTTGGGCTGCACGACCACCACATCTGCAGACGCACCCGCAGCCAATCGCCCGCCGCCTGGCCAGCCCAGCGCCTCGGCGTTGCCCGTGGTGATCTGCCACCACACTTGGCTGGCGTTGGGCAGTGTGTCCACCTCTCGTTCGTGGAACGATGCTGCGGCTTCGATCATGGCGCGGCCGACGCGGACCATGGAGCGTTCGTACCCGCCGCCGATGTCGCTGCCGAGCGTGGTGCGGACGTCGTGGTCCAGGTGAGACCGGCGGTCCATCGTTCCCGAGCGCAGGAACGAGTTGGCGGTGGGGCAGTGGGCGATGATCGTGCCGGTTTCGGCGAGCGTGCGTTGGTCGGCTTCGTCCAGGTAGATGCCGTGGCCGTAGACCGATCGGGGTGTGAGCAGGCCGGCGTTGCCATAGACGTCGACGTAGGACGTGCCGTCGAACAGCTCGGCGATGAGCTCACACTCCGGCACGGTCTCGGCGAGGTGCGACTGGATGAACGCGTGGTGCTCGGCGGCAAGCTTGCCCATCTCCGCCATGAATCCGGCGGTACACGTCACGGCAAACCGCGGCGTCACCGCTGCGGCCACGCGTCCGCTGGAGGGGAACGCCTCGAGCAGCCGGGCGGTTTCATCGAGCAGCTGCGACGCGGGGCGCGACAGGAAATCCGGGGCGTTGCGTTCGATGAGCGTCTGCCCGATCACGCCGCGCAGGCCCGCGTCTCTGGCGACTTGCAGCGCCGCGTGGGTCGCGTCGTGGTGCACGGTGGCGTAGGCGCAGATGCCGGTCGTGCCGTGGGCCAGGAGCTGGCCGACGACGCGCTGGGTCATGGCCCGGGCGTAGCCGGTGTCTTCCCATCTGCGTTCGGCGGGGAAGGTGACGCCGTCGAGCCATTCGAGCAGCGGCAGGCCGTGGGCGCCGATGGTGTCGAACTGCGGGAGGTGCAGGTGGGTGTCGATGAAGCCGGGGGTGATAAGGGCATCGGGCCCGCCGGCGTCGCAGGTGTTGGGCATTTCGCCCTCGACGACCTCGGCGATCTGCTCGCCGTCGAGGCGGAGGTGCCCCGGGCTCAGCCGGACGTGGCCGGGCCGGTCGTCGTCGGGCAGCAGCAGGTGGCCGGCGATGATCATGCGTTACCCAAGCACCTTGTCGAGCGAATCCAGGATCATCTCGACGTTTTCATCGCGGGCCCCGTGGCCCATGATGCCGATGCGCCAGCACTTGCCCGCCAGCGCGCCCAGCCCGCCGCCGATCTCGAGGTTGAACTCGTCGAGCAGGCGTTTGCGGATCGCGGCTTCGTCGGCCACGCCCTCGGGGATGTTCACGAGGTTGAGCATCGGCAGCGAGTTCTCGGGGTCGGATGCATACGTAAAGCCGCGCTCGAGCAGGCCGGCCTTGAGCTTCTCGTGCACCGCTTGGTGCCGGGCGAAGCGGGCCTCCAGGCCTTCTTCCAGCACGAGGCGCAGCGCTTCGTGCAGCGCGTAGTTCATGTTCACGGGGGCGGTGTGGTGGTACGCCCGGCTGCCGGACCAGTAGTTGCCCACGAGGTTGAGATCGAGGTACCACGAGTTCACCGGCGACTGGCGGTTTTGCACCTTGTGCATCGCGCGTTCGGACAGCGTCACCGGGCCGAGGCCGGGCGGGCAGGACAGGCACTTCTGCGTGCCGGTGTAGGCCGCGTCGATGCCCCACTCGTCGATCTTCACCGGCAGGCCGGAGAACGAGGTAACGCAGTCCATCGCGAGCAGGCCGCCATTGGCGTGGACCGCGTCGGCGAGCTTATCGAAAGGTTGCAGTGCACCGGTCGAGGTCTCGGCGTGGACGAACGCGACGAGCTTGGGCTTGAGCTCATTGACCTTCTCGATGATGGCGCCCTGGTCGAAGACCTGACCCCACTCGGCGGTCATGTTGGTGACGACGCCTCCGGCACGTTTGGCTTTCTCGGTGAGCCGCCCGCCGAACACGCCGTTGATCCCGATGAGGCAGGTGTCGCCCGGCTCGACGAGGTTGTCCATGAGCATCTGCGCCCCGGCACTGCCCGTACCCGAGCAGGCGAGGGTCATCTCGTTCTCGGTCTGGAAGACCTGCTGCAGCATCTCCCGCACCTCGTTCATGACCTGCATGAAGACGGGGTCCATGTGGCCGATGCACGGCTTGGCGAGGGCTTCGAGGACGGACGGCGCGACCGGCGAGGGGCCGGGGCCGTGGAGAACGCGGGGGGGGATGTTGAGCATGCTTTGACTTTCTTAAAAATTTTGGACAGGGCATTTTGCCACAGATTCCGCGCATAGGCACGGATTCATTACAGAAAATCACAGGGCGACTTTCCTATGCGCGAATCGGCGCGATCTGTGGCAAAATGTTCAGATGAGTGAATCATCGCCGCTGGTTGGGATCGTGATGGGCAGCAACTCGGATTGGCCGACGATGAAGTTGGCCGCGGAGATGCTCGAGGGTTTTGGCGTGGCGTACGAGGCGAAGGTGACCTCGGCCCACCGCACGCCGGAGTTGATGTTCGACTACGCCGCCTCGGCCGAGGAGCGTGGCCTGCAGGTCATCATCGCCGGGGCGGGCGGCGCGGCCCACCTGCCGGGCATGGTCGCGAGCAAGACGGTGCTGCCGGTCTTGGGGGTGCCGATCAAGTCGAAGGCGCTCAGCGGGATGGACAGCCTGCTGTCGATCGTGCAGATGCCTGGCGGCGTGCCGGTGGGGACGCTGGCCATCGGCGACAGCGGCGCGAAGAACGCGGCGCTGCTGGCGGTGTCGATCCTGGCGAACAGCGACGCGTCGCTGCGGGCAAAGCTGCACGACTTCCGCAAGGAACAGTCGGCGAAGGCCGCGGCGATGGAGTTGGATTGATCCGGCTGCAACCTCAGCCCCCGGTGAGTCGCCGGGGGTGCCGCGGGTTGGGACTTCTGGGGGCGCAACACATTTGCACGGCAGCCGCGGCACCCCGGGTCATTGACCCGGGGCCAATGTGGTCATTCTTTGTCGGCTCGCTTCTGCAGCCGCTCCAAATCATCCGCCAGCGCTTTGAGTTGTTTCTGGATCAATGCCATCTCGTCACCGACGCTGATGTGGCCGGTGTCTTCGATATGTTTTCGGCGTTTAGCTTGCTCGGCCTCGGCCTGGGCTTCGTCCATGGACTGGATGATCACGCCGATGAACAAGTTGAGCATGATCATGGTGCCCAGCGCCACAAACGACACGAAGTAGAACGCGCCGATGAACGGCTGGGCGTTGCTGTTGAACTCGTACCGGGCCAGGTCCTGCTCGCTGAACGGGTAGTTCGCCGAGCCGTACATCTGGATGTACATCACGTCGGTCCAGTCTTCGAGGGTGACCACGCGGAACAGGCTGAGCATCGACAGCTCGAGGTTGCGGAAGTGCACCGGGTCGTTCTCGCGGAAGAGGAACACGCCCAGCACCGCGTAGACGTAGAACATCACCATGAGCAGCAGCCCGACGTAACACATCGACGGCAGCGACTTGAGCAGCGAGCCGACCAGCAGCTGTAGCTTCGGGATCGCCGAGATCAGCCGCAGCGCCCGCAGCACCCGGGCCAATCGCAGCACCTGGGCGTACTGCGCGTTCACCGGCAGGAAGCACACCACCACGATCGTGAAGTCGAAGATGTTCCACGGGTCGGTGAAGTAGCGGTACCACTTCTTGCCCCCGGCGGACATCTTGAGCGCCGCTTCGAGAGCGAACAGCCAGATGATGATCTTGTCGATCGTGTGGAGCAGCTTGCCGTGGCGATCCATCACGCCGGGGTAGGTCTCGATGCCGACGATCACCGCGGCGAACACGATCAGCCCGAGGATGACGTTGGCGAAGGCGCGGGATTCGACGAGGGTTTTGAGCTTGGCGGCCATAAGTTCGGTCCCACGGGAACGGCAACATGATAGTCAACCCACCGCCCCAGAATTGAGGCAAAGCCGCTTCCAACCGCCCGGATCGCGAAAGGTGTCGCGGGGTGGCCGGGCGGTAGATTTTGCTTGCGACGAGAAATGGCTTGGCCTAGGGTGAGGCTTCGAGTTGGTTGTCAGATCTAATTGTTTTTGTATCCGAGGACTTTCCGCATGGGGCGCCACGTGTCAGACCGGTCTTGCCTCCGAGGCGGCTTTTCGCTGGTCGAGCTGTTGGTGGTGATGTCGATCATCGCGATCATGGTCGGCTTCCTGCTGCCGGCCTTATCGAAGGCCAAGAGCAATGCGAGGGCGGTCGCGTGTGCCAACAACATGCGGCAGCTGGGCATCGGCTTCTCGGGCTTCACCGAAGACAGCCTCGGGCACCTGTACCCGGCCCGGCAGATCAACTGCGGCAGCTACGACGCCGAGTTGGCGGCCGCGGGTTTCTTAGGGAGCTGGATCAAGACCACCCAGCCGTACTTCACGGCCCCGGTTCAAGAGCTTGCGAAATGCCCGTCGGACGAGAGCCCGTTCTGGACCCAGCCCACGCCGGGCTTTGAGGGCATGTTCCGTCTTGTGAGCTACGGCGTGAACCCGTACGCGTCGCTCAACGGCGGGGTGGTGAACGAGCCGCAGCACGCCTTCCAAACCAACATGTACGAGATCGCCAAGCCCAGCACCTTCGTCGGTCTGGGGGAGTTGCCGCAGAAGTCGCCGCGTTACGCCATCGCCGACTACATCGACACCCCGCAGTTGGTCGCCGCGGCGATCCACGACGACGACCCCAAAGAGCAGGGGCTGCAGCAGGCGTTTCGGTCGTATGTTGGGGCGAGCACGCACGAAAACGAATCGCCCAACTGGCTGTTCCTGGATGGGCACGTCGCAAGCCTGGCCCGGCCCTACGTGATCTCGCTGCCCGGGGCGGTGGACGAGGCCGAGCCGCTGACCCTTCCGTTCAACGATTTTGAGTGGGTGACCAACAAGGTGCACCCGATGGTTGCCCGGTGAGTCTGCTCCGACCGCCGAGCCCAGGAAAAGAGACGCCAGCGCCGGGTCTACCGCCGCTGCCGGAGGTCACCAACCGCGAAGAGACGGTGGACCTGGACGCGATGCACGGCCGGGCGGAATCGATGAGCCGTAAGCGGGGCCTGCTGTTTCTCTCGGCGCTGCTGCTGGGTGTGTTGTGGGGCGTGGCGGCGGAGCACTTCGAGGTGCGTTGGAGTTGGCCGATTGTTCTTGTGGGTGTGTTCTTTGGGTACGCGTGGAGCCGGGTGGGGCAGGGCTCGGCCGGCTGGGCGGTGGGATTGACCGCGGGGCTGTACCTGGTCTCGGCGGTAGCGGGGTTCACGATGAGCCGGCACTTCCCGTCCGAACGGATCATCCAGCAGAACCCGGCGGTGCTGCAGGCGGCGGTCCACCTGTGGATGCAGGAGAACAACGAGCTGCCCGAGCTCCGCGGCGTGGGGCGGTTGGGCGACGAAGCGGTCGGCGATCTGGGGGACGAGGTCGTGACCGCGTTCGACATCGAGCAGTTGGTGATCGCCGAAGCCGAGGCGCTCTCGCCGGGCGAGCAGCGTGAGGTGTTGTCGTGGTATTACGACCAGGCGGGGGGCCGGGCGGGTGTTGAGCGTGGGCGTGGTTGGGGGGCGGGGTTGGCGGCGTGCCTCTGGCTGGGCGCGGGGTGTTGGATCGCCTGGCGGCTGGGGAACCGCAAAGAAGAGATCGAGCTTGAGTAACGCTCAGTGCGTCAGCGCGTAGGCCAGGATGTTGACGTTGAGCTGCTTGGCGGACTTGATCTCGTTGCCGCCGCAGCAGCAGCAGTTGGGCCCGGCGTTCGCGGTGTCGTTCAGGCCGTCGGGGGACCAGACCATGACGACCCGGCCGTCGATTTCCAGCACGCGGAGCTCGGGAAGCTTCGCGCCGCCGGACTTGTACTTGCTGGTGGTGATGTCGTAGACGGTGTGGAAGATCGGGTGCTCGGCATCCAGCGTGGTGAGCTCGGCGTCGGGGAAGAGCTGTTCGACGGCTTGGCCGAAGGAGTGGTTCCAGTCGGACGAGGAGCAGCCCGCCGAAGCGATGACGAACCCGCCGTAGGTCAGGTAGGTGCGGAGGTTGTCCAGCTGGGGCTCGGTGAGGTTGAACGCGCCCTCGCCGGTCATCACCGCGAAGGGGTAGTCGAACAACTCGCCGGAGTCGGACTTGACCGGGATGAGCTCGGGGTGGGTTTGGACGTGGGTTTCATCGGCCAGGACCGTCAGGAACTGGTCGGCGAAGCAGACGGAGGACTTGTTGTTGGCGTAGATGAGCTTGGCGGCGCGGACCATGCCCGGGTCGTCCTGGGCGTGGATCGCTGCGGGCAGGCACACCATCGCCGTGAGGAGCGTGAAGAGCGTGAGCAAGCGGGTTGGAGCCGAGGTCATGGGCATGACTTTCAGTATAGGTGCGGGTCTGGATATCGACGAGAGATTTCCGAACATCACGGGCTCTCCTCTTGGCGGGCGGCCTCGTCGGCGAGGCGTTGGAAGTAGGCGGCGGCGTCGTCCTGGTAGCGGGCGGGCACACCCGGCAGGGCGATCGCGGCGCGGCCGCGGGACGAGGTGGATTCGGGGTTGAGTGTCTCGGCCTCGCCGGCTTCGGGGAGGTAGCCGCCGCTGGCGCGGGTGGGGTCCATCTCGCCGGTGGCGTCGCGTCCGCTGCGGGCGTTGGCGGGGCTGCCGTCCATGGGCGGACGGGGGCCGATGATCGAGGCGTTGGCGCCTTGGGCCATCCCGCCCGAGGAACCCCCGACCCCACGGCCCTGCTGCATACGCATCTGAGCGGCACGGGACTGAGCACTCGACATCTGCTCCAGCCCTCGGTTGCGGTTGGCCTTGGGCAGACTCATCGGCGGGTCGTAGCCGAAGTCCTGCTGCGCTTGGCCGGGCATGCTCCCCGCATCCGAGAGCAGCGACTCCAGCTTGTCCGCCGCGATCTGCGCCGCGGCGTGCGCCATCGGGGCGTCGCTCGCCTCGGCCCGCTCGCCCGCCCGCTCCATGTCCGGGTACACCTCCAGCTCATCCAGCTTTTCAACCAGCAAGACCGACGTCCCCGACATGTTCGGCAACATCGGCCCGGCCAACTCGGCGCTCTCCCGCAGCATCAACGCCGCGTCCTCCAACTCCTCGCGCAGCTCGAACTCCAGCTCGCCATACGCCATCAGGCGTTCAACCTGCTCTGGCGTCAGCGCATCACGTTCAAAGTGTCGCAGCTCCCCGAGCTTCTTCTCGAGCTCGCGCTGCTGCACGATAACCTCGCGGATCCGCTCGGCGTGGAACAGCATCTCCTCGGCCAACTCCAGACGCAGCAGGTCTTCCTCCAGCTCTTCGATCTGCGCTTGCGTCTCTTCGTCGAACGGCCCCTCTTCCTGCATCATCTGCTGGGCCTGCTCGAGGAACTCTTCAACTTGCGTGGGCGTCACGCCACCCAAAGGCGAGGGCGAGCCGTTCTCGCCTCTCGATTCACCCGCTTCGGCCAACGGTTCGACGGCCTCCTGCATCGCGTCGGCCATCTCGGCTTGCTGCTCCAACTGCTCGGCCAGTTCCTTGAGCTGCTCTTTGAACGGCTCTTCAAATTCGTACACCGACGGCTGCTCCGCCCGCTCCCGCATCTCCTGAGCCAGAGCCCGGGCGTCCTCGGCGTAGTCTTCGAGTTGTTGTTGCAGCTCCTGCATCTGCTGCTGCTCGGTCTCGGACATCGGCGCGCCGGATTCGAGTTTGTCTTTCAACTCCGCCAACTGCTCGACGATCTCGGCCCGGGCTTGTTCGAGTTGATCCATCTGATCCATGAACGCCTGGGCCTCGGCGCGGAGTTGGTCGAGGCCGTATTGCAGGCGGGCCATCTCCTGCCACTCTTCCTGGCTGATGACCTGGATCTCCTGCACCAGCGTCTCGGTCCGTTGTCCGAGATCGTTCGGCGGCCCGCCCAACGCAAACGGCAGCGCGTCGCGGGCCGAGGCGAAGTAGCGCACCGTGTCACCAGGCTTGGCCCCGAGCGCGGCGAGGTCCAACTCGTGCGTGGTCCCGATACGTTTTTCGTAGGGCGGCGTGGCGCTGCGCGTTTCCGCTTTTCCGGACAGCTCGACGGCATCAACCGAACCATCCTCAACGCTGAGATGCAGCTTCAAGGATGCCACGCCCACATCGTCTTTCGCCATGACACGCACCGGCACGGGGTAGCCCTCGACCGCAAAGGCGATGGGTTCGGGGCTGTGGATGCTGACCGTGGGCGGAGCGTCTTCGAGGGCTTCGATGCCGACGGGCAGGTAGGCCGAGGCCTTGCCGTCGACGCCGACGAGTTGGAGCTGCGCGGTGGTGGTGTGGTCGACGATGAAAAGCGTTTCCGCGCTGGTCGCCGGATCGCGCACAGGGAACACCTGCGGCCGAGCCGACGAGCCGAGTTCGAGATGGGCCTCGGCCAGCGGCACGTTGCTCGACACCGCAAGCATCACCGCCGAGCCGGGCAGGGCCTTCACGTGGTTTTCATCCGAGCCGGCCTCGTCGACGTGCAGCCGCAGCGTCGTTGCGCCCCAGCCCGTGTAATCCGGCGGGGTCACGGTGACGTGCAGCGACTCGAACAGCGGGGTGGTGTCGAGCGGGAGGGTGTACGTCTGGCTCCGGCCGTCGGGCGTGTCGATGTAGAACTCGAACGGCTCGTCGATCCGCTCGAAACGCAGACTGAAACGCGTCGGCGGGGCGGGGGGGACGGAAGCGTTCGCGGCTTCGCTCGCGATTGCGGACACCGGCGACTCGCCGTCGCGGTACGAGCGGTGCATCGGCAACGCCTGGCTCTGCCCGTCGTGATCGACGATGACCACGTCCGCTTCCTCGGGCAAGGCGCGACCGCCCCATGCGCGGGACAGGGTGACCTCGATTACGCCCGGCTTGCCGACGTGGATCACGCCGTCGTCGCCGCCGGAGACCACCGCGACCTCGAACTGGAGCGTGGTGTACGCCGGCAGGCCCGCAGTGGGCGAGAGCAGCCGGGGGACCACCGCGTCGAACACCCGCGGCATCGTCAGCCACGCCACAACGCCGACGACCACAGCGATCGCCGCCACCCCCCACGCCCGGCCGAGCGCTTGCCGATCCACGAGCGCCCCGGGCGTCAACGACTGTGCTGCGCTGTCGCCTTGCGTGACCGCGAGCTCACGCAGCGGCTCGCTCGTCGCGGGGTCGAGGGCTTCGGCATCCATCAAATCCAACGCGTTGATCAATTGGCTCGAACCGACTCCGCCGCGCCGCTCCATCGCCACGGCCGTCCGGCGGAGATTCATCTGACTCGCGCGGGCGCTGCGCAGCCCTGTGAACAGCAACGCCACCGCCAAGCCAATCAAGCCGAGGTCGAGCGCGATCAATCCCCAGGCGGGCAGACCCAGCGACGCGTCGAACAACAATGCCGCAAGCCCGGCCGTGATCATCAACGCCACCGCCCAAAGCACAAGCCTTCGCCGTTGCGCCCCGCGCCACCGCCCGGCGGCTCGGCGCAGCAGCGCCGTGAGCGTCGGCGCCGCGACGCGATCCGGCTCCACGTCGGTCGAAAGGGCGTCGGTCAACGTCGGTTTGGGTGAGGCCTGGCTCATCTACAGCAGCCCGCCTTTCTTGCGCAACAGCCACTCCAACCCCACCCAGATCAGGATCGTGGCCATCACCCACCCCCGGTCCCACACATACGCGGGCACCGGCGGAACGACCCGCGCCGCACGCTCCGCTTCCAACACTTGCAGCAACGCGCCCGGTTCGTCGGGGGCCAACGCCAGCCCGCCCGAATCGGCCGCCAGGCTGCGCATCAGCGCGGGGTTGGCCGCGGTGCGGAGCAGCTCGGTGTTGCTGTCGTAGGCGATGAATTTTGTTTCCAACGGCTGGAGCGAATCGTCGCCGCCGATCGGCGTGACGGTGAGCGTGTGCACACCCGGGGTCTGCGGGCGGAAGCCACCGACGCGACGCAGGTCCGCGCCGGTCTGGTCCTGCAGTGACAGCGTGGTCGTCTCGCCCTTGGGGTCGGTGATCGTGGCCTGGACCTCCAGCCCCATGGCGTTGCCGCGCTGCACAACCGTGGCGGTGAGTTCGCCGTCGAGCGCGATGCTGCGTCCGCTTAACCGCAGGGAAAAATCACGCCCGGGTCCGGCGTCAGCCCCGAGCACCAGCCACCGCACCCCGTTGGACCAGAACCCGTCGAACACGCCGGCCAACGCCTCGTACTCCGACGCCGCCAGGCTCCACCGCCACAGCCCCTCGCCCAGCACCCCCAACACCATGCCCCGGCCATACGGCATGCTTACCAGCAGAGCCCCGGCGTCACCCGAACCGTTCGACGACTCGGCCAACACCCGCGTCGCGGGCTTGAGTAACCGGATGTTGGCCGCCGAGCTCAGCGTCGGCAGCTCACGCGCACTCGGCGAGCCTTTCGTCGCCCGCATCAGCCCGGCAAACATCGGGTGCGACCGGCCCGACTCCGTCGGCGTGAGCGCGACGTCGCTGCGCCTTCCCTCCCCCCAACCCACCGGCTCCAGCGGCGCGAGCGCCCGGCCGATCTCCCGACCCACACGAGTCGACGGGTCGTACGCCCGGCCCCGGGCCAACACTACACGCCCCCCGCGCTCGCTGACGTAGCGCGGCAGCGCCTCGGCCGCCTCCACGCTCAGCACGTTCTCCATCCCGCGCCCGAGGATCACCACGTCGTACTCGGAAAAACCGTCGAGGTCCGTCGGGGGAACGGCGGGGCGGTCGACCCGCGTGACGATGCGCTCCTGCCGGTCGCGGTTGATCTGGGTGATCTGCGTCAGCTCGATGCGGTCGTCCTTACGCAGCGACTGCGCGAGGAACTTCGTGTCCCAGAACGGCTGGCCCTCCAGCAGCAGCACACGCATCCGTTCGCCGGTGACTTCGACGAACACCACCTGCGTGTTGTTGCTTGGCTCGGGCTCGCCGGGCAGTTGGTCGACCGACAGCTCGATCATGTGCAACCCGGGCTCGGTGTACTCGACGGGCAACTCAACCCGCAGCTCGGATTGCTCGGGGAGCGTGACCGGGCGGGTCGTTTCCTCTTCGCCTTGGCGGATACGCAGGGTCGCGCTGGCGCCCGAAGCGTTGATGTGGTCGAGCCGGACATCGATCAGGCCCGGCTCGTTGACCATGAGGTAGGGCTGGCGCGGCATCGCGGTCAGCGACACGTCGCGGCTAAGCGTTGGCCCGCCGAGCGTGACCGTGTGCAGCTTCACCCGCCGGGCCTGGGCGAGCTGGGCCGTGGCGGTGGTATCGGCACCACGGTTGTCACGTCCATCGCTGAGCACAACCACCGCGCCGCCGGTCGAGTCGGCGGTGCCCGAGCCCATCGCGTTCATGGTCGAGAGCAAGTCGTAAGTGCTCTCAACCAGGTTCGACTTGCGATGCGTTGCGTCCTGGGCATCGGGCAGCGTTGCGCGGACGCGGTCGCCGAAGCTGTAGACGCGGACGTCGTGCTTTGCTTCGAGCGTGGCGAGGAATTGTGGGTCGAGCCAGCGCTCGAGCGCGAAGCGGTAGCGCGACACCGCGTCCTGCCCGGGTTCGAGGTGCAGGTCTTGCGTTTGCATCGAGCCCGACGCGTCGATGAGCAGGTTCACGGGTGAGCGTGTTTCGTCTTGCTGGCTTTCGGGCAGGTTGCTCGGCCCGAGTAGCAGGACGCCGAGGATTGCGATGCCGACGAGACGCATGACCATACCCACCGCCGCGGTGCGCGTGTTGTCGGTTTCGCTCCGCCGCCACGCCCACACAGCCAACCCCATCGCCCCCGCGACCGCTAGCGCGATCACCACGACGGGGAAGTACGGCCTGAACATCATCGCCAGCACGCTCGCGCATCCGTTCATCGCCGCCACCCCCCGAGCAGGCCCATCTCCAGGCAGAGCATCCCAAGTGCAGCCAAGAGCATCCAGCCCCAGATCCCGGTCCCGCCGGTGTTCAACGCCGCGGATGAATCACCGCCCGAAACCAACGCCGTGTTCCCCGCCCCGCGTTCGCTGAGCACCGAAGCCAGCGCGTCACCCGGCATAGTCCGCAGATCGCTTTCGCGCGGGTCGAGGTTGACCGCGGCCCGGCCGAGGGTTGCCGGGCCCTGACGCCAGGCGTAGAAGCCGGCGTGGTCGGCAAGCGGGAGTGTGGCGATCGGCGTGTCGGTGGCGAGGGTGAAGACCGCGTTGTTGTCGGTTGCGCCGGTGGGCGTCTCGATGCGCGGCGCGGGACCTTGCGGATCAACCTCGGCATCGGCGACGAGTGTGACCGGCCGGCCGGCCAGCGCTTGCCCCGCGCTGTCGGTCGCCGCGGTGAGCTGCTCGGCCAGGCTCTGCATGAGCACGACGAACACCGCGTATTTGCCCAGGTCGCCGCTGTCGCTTGCGGGCGAGAACGTCGCGGCGAGGAGTCGCCCTTCGCCGACGGGGCGCGACGCGAGCGCTGGTTGACCGTTGCGGTAGCGCAGCAATACCCGCGCATCGTCCCGCACAGCCATGGTGCGCCAGCCGCGTCCGACCGCAGCGCGGGCGAGCGCGTCCTGCGTTTCGAGGTCGAACCCGCGCAGCTCGGGGGTCTGCCACTCACCCTCCGCGATGCGTGCCCCGCCGAATCGGCTGACGAGCTGCCACGGCAGCAGCGACGCGTTGAGCACGGGTTTCGATCCGGCGAAGACGAAGCACGCTCCGCCGTTCTGGATGTAGTCCAGCAGGGTCGCCTCGGCGACACGGTCCAGGCCCTCGACATCGCCGACGATGACCAATGCTGCGCGACGCAGCGCGGTGCCGCGCACCGCGGTCGGGGCGAGGTGGGTCACGATGAACCGGTCGCGCGCGTTGTTGTGCGGGGCCAGGGCGCGGGTGGTGTAGTACCCCGCGGTGCCGGGCTCGTCGGGGTTGGCGTCGCCGACGACGACCACCGGGAGCCGACCGGCGCAGGTCACGATTTGCCACACGGTGTTGTCGAGGGCCAGCGCGTCATCGGCGTCGAGCCGGTACGCGATGCGGTGTTGGCCGGGCGTGTCGAAGCGGTGGGTGAAGCCGACGCGTTGCCGCTGGTTGGCCCCGAGGCGGACCCACTGCGACTGGACTTCCTGGCCGTTGACCAGCAGGTCGACGCGCAGCCGTTCTTGCCCGGGTGCGAACCGGGCGACCTCGACGCTGAGCTCGGTCGGCGCGCCGACACCGGGCCGGGCGGGCCGTACTTCGGGCGTGGCCAGGCCGTTGTTGTGCTGCGATTCGGCGGCGGGGTCGTCTCTGAGGGTCTGCACGATCAGCTCGATATCCTCGGGCAGGTCGATGTCGCCGAGTTCTTGCCAGTTGCTGCGCTGCCCATCGGTGAGGACGAGCACGCGCTTGGCCGAGGCGTCGCTTTCGTGGTTGCGCAGCAGCTCGGCGGCGAGCGTCAACGCCCCGGCGAAGTCGGCGTGGTGGTCGGTGGGCTGGGATCCATCCACCGCTTGCTTCAGCGCCGCGAGGTTGCGGGTCATCGTGTCGAACACCGGCGTCGGCGCAGCGTCGGCGAAGATCACGTTGCCCGCGTCAACTCCCGACCGCAGCCCGCCGATCGCACGGTTGGCCTGGCCTCGCAGCAGCGATGCGGCGGTCTGCCCATTGCTTACCAGTTGGCGGGTTGAGGCGCTGGTGTCCAAGACCACGACCACCGCGGCGCTGTCACCGATCGCGCCGCGGTCCGTGGACGACGCGTTCGCCCCACCGAGCCACACTGGCCGGGCAAAGGCCAACACCGCCAGCACCACCGCCGCACAACGCAGGAGCAGCAACAACAGCCGCCGAATCTTGAACACGGAAGACTGGCTCGCCGCCGCGGCCGAAAGCAGGGCCACCGAGGGGAACACGATCCTTCGGCGTGTCCGCCGATTGAGTAGGTGCGCCACGATCGGCAGCGCGACCAGCGCCGCTCCGAGGAGCATCGCGGGCGTGGTCAGCGAGATGATGGCGAGGGTGTTCATGACTGGGTATTCACATCAAACTCGCTCGACTAAACAGGTACTGCCGCAACGTCTCGTGGTACGGCGTCGCGGTGGACACGAGGTTGTAATCCACGCCGCGGGCCATGAGCACGCGCCGCCACTGGTCCACGCGGGCGTGCATTTTGGCCTCGTAATCCGCACGGATGTCTTCGACATTCACCCGCACCTCCCGGCCCGACTCGCTGTCGACGAACACGGCCTCCGACAGATCGGGGAGTTTCAATTCATCAGCGTGGAGCGTGTGGAACACGATCACCTCGTGCCCGCGGTGCAGGAAATGGGAGAGCGCCTTGAGCACGGCGCCCTGGTTTTCTTGGAGGTCGCTGAAGATCAGCAGCATCCCTTTGCGCTTGGCCTGCCGCGCCGCGGCGTGGATCGCGGCGGCGAGGTTGGCGGGGCCTTGGGGGGCGACCGATTCCATGATGCCGACCAGCCGGTGCAGGTGCGGGTAGGTGCCCGCGGCACGGACCGAATGCTGCAGGCCCTGCTGGGCAATGCCGAGCCCGACTTTGTCCTGCTGCTGCGTGACGAGGTAGGCGATGGCGGAGGCCGTTGCGCAGGCGTGGTCGTATTTGGAGGTTGGGGGCTTAGGGGTTTGGGGGCTTGGGAAGAACCGCCGTCGCTTGCGCTTGTCTTGGCCTAAGCCCTCAGCGCCCAAGCCCCCAAGTCCCCGATACCCCATCGACGCAGAACCATCGACCAGCAGGTTCACCGTCATGTCCGACTGGTGCTCGAAGAGCTTGATGAACAGCTTGTCGGATCGGCCGTAGACCTTCCAGTCGATTTCGCCGAGCGGGTCGCCGGGGGAGTAGTCGCGGTAGTCCTGGAACTCCACCGAGTGCCCGCGCTGCGGCGAGGCGTGCTTACCCGCGTAGTGCCCAACGACCGCGCGGCGGGAGGCAAACACCAGGTGACGCAGCGGCGCGAGCTCGGCGGGGTTGAGGTAGCGGGATGGAGTGGCGGTCGATGGCATTCAACGATTTCGGAATTTTGATTTCGGATTTCGGAGCGGACGCAAGCGACGGCGATCAGCGGTGCGGGTTCAGGGCTTCCGAAATCCGAAATCCCCAATCCGAAATCAATTCACGCATAGCTCGGCTCAGAGATCTCGCTCACGATGCGCTCGACGATGTCCCCCGCGGTGATGCCTTCCCCGGCGGCCTGGAAGTTGGGGAGGATGCGGTGGCGCAGGACGTGGGGGGCGGCTTGGCGGATGTGTTCGGCGGTGACGGCGGGTTGGCCGTGCATGAGGGCGAGCGCTTTGCCGATCAGCACCATATGTTGACCGGCCCGGGGCCCGGCGCCCCACTCGACGTATTGCTGAGCGACTTCGCTGGCCGCGGCGCTGTTGGGCCGGGTGGCGCGGGCCAGGGCGACGGCGTAGCTGACGATGTGTTGGCTGGCGGGCAGCCGGCGGACCAGGGCCTGCATCGCGATGAACTGGTCTTTGGTGATGAACCCGCCGGTGGGCATCGGGCTGGCGGCGGTGCGCGGCCCGGCGGTGGTCTCCATCACGATCTGTTCTTCCTGCTCGACGTCGGGGTAGTCGAGGTAGAGGCTGAGCATGAACCGGTCGAGCTGCGCCTCGGGCAGCGGGTAGGTGCCTTCCTGCTCGATGGGGTTCTGCGTGGCGACGACAACGAAGGGCGGCTCGAGCACGTGGCGGTGGCCCATCGAGGTGACCTGGCGCTCCTGCATCGCTTCGAGCAGGGCGGACTGGGTCTTGGGCGGGGTGCGGTTGATTTCGTCGGCGAGGATGATGTTGGCGAAGATCGGCCCGGGGACGAAGTTCATCCCGCGCTTGCCGTCGGCTTGTTCCTGGAGCAACTCCATCCCGATGATGTCGGCGGGCATCATGTCGGGGGTGAACTGGATGCGGTTGAAGTCCCAGGCCAAGACCTCGGCGAGGGTTTTGACCAGCAGCGTCTTGGCCAGGCCCGGCACGCCGACGAGCAGGGCGTGGCCCTCGGCGAAGATCGCGGCGAGCAGGGCGGTGACGATGTCGTCTTGGCCCACGATGACCTTGCCGATCTCGTCCTTGAGCCGGGCGTAGGTGTCGCCGGCTTGCTGGAGGAGCTGGAGGTCGTCGGCGGGGAGCGGGGGGTAGGGCTGGTTCATGGTCGAAGTCCAATGGGTAACAGATCAATGATTGCGCGCTTCGACCCCTCCCCCACCGGGGGAGGTGGCCCGCGTAGCGGGTCGGAGGGGGCGGGTGAGTCCGAAGTGGCTTGCGTTCAGATCATGCACAGGGGCTTTCTGCTTCCCCCACCCCAGCCCTCCCCCGGTGGGGGAGGGGGCAAACCAGGCACCATCAACGAAATGTGAGTCAACATTGTTCATTCGTCGACTTCTTCTGTTTGCTGAGAGCGGTGGGTGCCGTTGAGCAGCTGGACGATGCCGGTGCCGTCGCCGACGCCGCCGTAGGTCAGCCCGCCGTCGGGCACCAGGTGGATGGGCAGCCCGCCGACCAGACCCGCGACGCCCGCCTTGCCCCACGCGTCGACGTTGCGCTCGAGGATCGCGTTGATCTCCGGGTTGTTGAGGTGCATGTCGAGCGGGAGCCGGCCGACCAGGGACCCGGCGAAGGCCTGGGCGGCTTCGGTGGTCTGGGGCCAGCCTTCGCCGTAGACCCAGTCTTCGTAGGCCTGGAGTTTTTCCGGGTCGATGCGGTGGATCGCCAGCGCGATCCGGGCGAGTTCGTGGCTGTGTTTGAAGTTGTCGTTGGGGAACTCGCGCTGGTAGGGGTTGTAGCGCGGGTCCAGCGGCACGGGCACGAGCACCACCGCGAGGTTGTTCATCTGTGAGACGACCTCGTGGGCGTGTCGGCAGTGGGGGCAGTTGTAGTCGAACATCTTCACGACCAGCCAGCCGTCGGGGCGGTCGAGCTGGGACACGTCGCCGACGACCATCTCTTCGCGGAGGTCGAGGGTGAGGCGGTCTTCGAGCAGCGACAGCGTGTGGCCGTCGCGGGTGCCGCCGCCGCTTTCGATGATGATCACCGGGTCGGTGCTGTTGAGCTGGACCGCCGCCAACACCGCGGTGCCCACCATGCCTATGGCGAGGCAGGGCGGCAGCAGCCGCTTGGCGGTGTGGGTCAGCAACACGATCGCCAGCACCAGACCCACCGCGTGGGAGGCGATGCAGTACGGACACATCGCCCGGAGCTCAAACACCTGCACGTAGGTAAACCACAGCCCCGCGCCGATGACCAACACCGCACCGGTGCCGAGCACCAGGCCGCCCAGGCTTTTTTGTTTGAGCAGGGTGACCAGCATCACGAGGTACAGCCCTGCGGCCAACGCGCTGACCGGCAGGCCCAGGAAGTCCGACCACTTGGTCACCAGTACCGCGCCACAGCCCGGCAGGTCCGAGGCCTCCATGCTGTGAGATTCCGCATCGGAGGCGGCGGCCAGTTCCTCGGCGAGGATCTCGGTCGCGACGCCGCAGCCCGGCAACGCGCCGTCCCCGGTCACGGTCTGGAGCGTGATGAACCCGGTGAGGCCGAGCGCGGCGAGCGTCAAAACGACCGCGGCCCACCACGCGCCCGAGCGCTTGGCCGGTGGTTCGGTCGGGTTTTCTTGGGAATCAGGTTGCAAACGTGGGACCCGTGTCAGACATCGATAACAACTAGCCCCGGCCGTCTCGCAGGGCCAAACACCCTTGGTTTATACCCCCGCCAACCCTCGGCGGGAAGCGGCGTATTCCTTGGTTTCCCGCGTCCGGGCATTAGTGGGCCGCATTTCCTAAAATAGACGACCCGAGACGGCAAATGGTTCACGCGAACCAGGCGTCGCACTCGGATAAGGTTTGTCTTTCCCGCAGCATCGGAGCCAACGACATGGCCGGACACAGCAAATGGGCCAACATCCGTCACCGCAAGGGCCGTCAGGACGCCAAGCGTTCGAAGATCTGGTCCAAGTGCAGCCGGGCGATCATCGTCGCGGCGAAGAACGGCGGCGGCGACCCGGCCATGAACCTCACGCTCCGCTACGCCATCGACGAAGCCAAAGCCGCCAACATGCCCAAGGACACGATCCAGAAGGCGATCGACAAGGGCAGCGGCGACGGCGAAGGCGCGAGCTACGAAGAGATCCGCTACGAGGGCTACGGCCCCGCGGGTGTCGCGGTCATGCTCGACCTGCTGACCGACAACCGCAACCGCACCGCCAGCGAAGTCCGCTACCTCTTCGAGAAGTACAACGGCAACCTCGGCGCGACCGGCTGCGTGTCGTACATGTTCGAGCAGAAGGGCGAGATCTTCCTGGAGAAATCCAAGATCGACGAAGAAGCGTTGATGGACTTGGCCTTGGAAGCCGGGGCCGAGGACATCGCCGACGAGGGCGAGGCCTGGCACATCACCACCGCGCCCAGCGACTACACCGCCGTGCGTGATGCGCTCGAGGCCGCGGACCTGGAGATCGACTCGGCCACGCTGGCGATGGTGCCCGACAACCACGTCGCGGTCGAGGGCAACGACGTGCAGAAGGTGCTGACCTTCATCGAGATGATCGAAGACCACGACGACGTGCAGAAGCTGCACCACAACGCCGAGATCGATGACGAGGCGATGGCGGCGCTCGATGGCTGAGACCCTCCAGGGCATCTTGCCGGTGCTGCCGACGCCGTTCGATGCGGACGGCGGGATCGACCTGCCGGCGATGCCGAGGCTGGTGCGGTTTGCGTTGGACGCGGGCGTGCACGGCGTGGTGTTCCCCGGGTTCGCCAGCGAGGTCGAACACCTCACGGCAGACGAACGGCTGGCGCTGCTGAAGAGCGTGGTCGATGCGGTCGGCGGGGCGGTGCCGATCGTGGCAGGGGCGAGCGGGCCGGACGTTGAGTCGGTGGTGGAGCATGGTCGAGCGGCCGCCGAGCTGGGCATCCCGTGGTTGATGATCCAGCCGCCGAAATCAATCGGTTCGGAAGCGGCAGAAGTCGTCCGCTTCATGACGGAAGTCGCCGACGGCTTGACCGATTCGCGTTTCGTGTTGCAGAACGCTCCGGCCCCGCGCGGCTCGGACCTGTCCGCTGCGACGCTGCGCGAACTCGCCGCCGCTGTACCGCAGATCGCCTATATCAAGGAAGAAACGCTGCCCTCGGGCCCGTCGATCTCGGCGCTGCTCGATGAGCCGCCCGTATCGCTGCGCGGGGTGATTGGCGGAGGCGGGGCGCGGTACATCCTCGACGAATACCAGCGCGGGGCCTGCGCCGTGATGCCAGCGCTGGAGTTGGCCGACGAACACGTCGCGCTCGACCGGGCGTGGCGCTCGGGGGATCGGGCGACGGCCCGGAGTATCTATGTGCGTACGCTGCCCCTGCTCGTGCTGCAGGCCGTGTACCGGATGCGACTGACCAAGCACACGCTGGTGCGCCGCGGTGTGTTGGAGCACACGACCGTCCGCGCCCCCACGCCGGAGATGGACGCCGCGGCCGTGGCCGACGTCGATGCGAATCTTGCCGAGCTCGGCCTCGTCCCCGCCGCGCCCGCTTAACCCACCCGGCCCTTCACGCTGTTGAGAGTCCCCATGGTCGACCCCGTCGCGTCCGTCGAAGTCTTCACGCTGACCCGCCAGCCGGACCGCCCGTATCTCGGCAGCGACGAGTTCGACGCGCCGCCCAACGCCCAGGGCTACGTCGTGCGCACCGCGAATCGCACGGTTTACCCGACGTTTCAACGCTCGGTGCTGGTCCGCTGCACCACGCAGCAAGGCCTCGTGGGCTGGGGCGAGACCTACGGCATCGTCGCCCCCGGCGCGGTGGGCGCGATCATCAACGACCTCCTGGCCGGCTTCACCATCGGGCGCGACCCGTCCGATCCCGCAGCGGTCTACGACGACCTCTACGACCTCATGCGTGTGCGCGGCTACAGCGGCGGGTTCTACGTGGATGCGCTGGCGGCGATCGACATCGCGCTGTGGGACATCGCGGCCAAGCAGGCGGGCTGCACGGTGGCGGCGCTCATCAGTGAAACGCACCGCAACACAATCCCCGCCTACGTATCGGGTTTGCCTCGGCGAACGCTGCAGGAGCGCGGCGAGCTGGCGGTCGAATGGCAGGGCAAGGGGTTCGATGCGTTTAAGTTTGCATCGCCCGCGTCGGACCAAGGCGTGGCGACCGAGCTCGAATATCTGCGGGAACTGTTGGGGCCCGATGCGCAGATCGCGTGTGACCTGCAGTGGAACCACACCGCCGAGCATGCGATCGAGTTGATCCGCGCGATGGAGCCCCACGGCCTGTGGTTCGCCGAGGCCCCGGTGCTGACCGAAGACATCGACGGCCTCGCCGCGGTCGCGGAGACGGTGGACGCCCCCGTCGCGGTGGGGGAGGAGTGGCGGACCGACCACGACCTGCGTTTGCGCCTCGGCCGATGCCCCATCGCGATCGTGCAGCCGGAGATGGGCCACACCGGCATCACGAACTTCCTCCGCATCGGCCAGCTCGCGGCAGAACACGACCTGAAGATGCTGCCGCACGCGACGATCGGCGCGGGCGTCTTCCTCGCGGCGAGCCTGCATGCGAGCGCGGCGCTCGATGCCGTGGCCGGCCACGAGTTTCAGCACGCGGTCTTCCGGTCCAACCGCGAGATGATCGACAGCGACATGGCCTGCGACCGCGGCCTCTACCGCTTGCCCACGGGCCCCGGCCTGGGAATCACGCCGTCCAAAGCCGCCTTTGACCTCCTGCAACCGATCTAAATTGATGAATGATTTGTCTAAAATACGAAATAATACTTGTGTTTTTGGATATTCAAGGTTAAGATTAGCCGCTTAAGTACTTGATCTATCGTCTCTTTTCCCCAGGATTCTCTCATGCGTCACCTGCTTGCGGTTCTGTCGGTCGCCCTGCTGGGGCTGGGCTTGGGTGTTTATTTCGCGCCGAACGTGGTGGCCGGCGAGCCGATCGGCCCGGGGACCAAGCCCAACATCATCGTGGTGTATGCCGACGACATCAGTGCCCGCGAGCTGCCGATCTACGGCTCTTCGGTCTGGACCCGGCCCGGGCGTGTGGTGGACGACCACGAGACCAGCGACCCCGCCTTCCTCGCCAAGACGCCGGTGATGGATCAGATGGCCACCGAGGGTGTGTGGATCAAGAACGCGTGGGCGGCGACGGTCTGCGGCCCCAGCCGGGCGATGATGATGACCGGCCGATATGCCCACCAGCACAAGTGGTGGCACAACAAAGACAAGGGAAAGTACGTCAACGCCAAGGGCAAGAAAGAGATTTGGCCGCTCTACGCCAGCTCGCCGCTGGAGATGGGTACGGTCGCGCAGCAATCCGGCTACGCCACCATGTGGGCGGGCAAGACCCAGATGGCCGGCGACATCCGTGAGTTCGGCTTCGACGAGGGGCTGTTCACCCCCGGCGCCGGCCTCGACGGCTACAGCCCGTACACCGACTTCAGCATCCTCACCAAGAAAGTCGACGGCGAGCGCATCCTCATCAACCAGGACACCGGCAAGCCCGGCGGGCTCTACCAGGTCAGCGGCTACTTCTGGCAGCCCGGCGCGACCATGATGAACCACCCCGATGCGCCCGGCGAGATCGTGTGGTGGCCCTACACCGAGCAGCAGAAAGCCGAGTACGGCCTGACGACCTACGCCCCGGATGTCGAGCTCGACTACATCTTCGATTTCATGGAACGCAAAACCGCTGAGAACAAGCCGTTTTTCGTGTACCACACCTCGCACCTCGGCCACGCCCAGTTCGACTGGTTCCACCCCGAGAGCAACATCAAATACCCCGGCACCCCGATCATCGAATGGGACGGCAGCCGGTACACCCGCACCGAACCGAAAATCACCGGCGACAACGGCGTGTACGACACCCACGGCACCGTCACCGAGCCGGGCATGCACTCCCACGTCGAATACCTCGATTACCAGATGTGGCTGTACCGTGAGAAGCTCGAGGAGTTGGGCATCGCCGACAACACCATCGTGATTTTCACCGCCGACAACGGCACGCACGGCTACGGCAAGTCGCGCTGGTTCCGCCAGGTCGGCCCGCACGTGCCGTTCATCATCTACGCCCCGGGCATGACCAAGCAGGGCGAGCAGGATGTGCTGGTGAACATCTCCGACATCCTGCCCACGATCGCCGAGCTCGGCGGGTTCGAGTTTCCCGAGGGCTACGAGATCGACGGCACCAGCCTCGTGCCGTTCCTCTTCACCGATCAGGAAGCCCACCGCGACTGGGTCTACGCCTGGCAGCGCGAGGGCCAGATCCTCCGCGGCGAGCTGGTGCTGATTGACGGCGCGGGCGACTGGTACGACGTCTCGCAAACCCCAGACGACCTGGACGACTTCCCCAAGATCACCGACTGGAGCAAGGTGTCCGAAGCCCACCGGGCCGAGCGTGACGAGTTGCTGGCGATCCTGCCGCGGTTCGATCTGCACGCCACCGAACGCAACGCTCCGAACGCTCAGTAAGGGTTGTTTTCACCACAATAAGTACTTCACTAAGGCGGTTCGGAGTCGACACGCAAGCGGTTTCCGGCCATAGTGTGCGCTTGTCGATACCTCGGCCTGTTCGAGTAGCAGTAGGTATCCGGCCACCTAGTTTCCCGAAGGCCCCGACCGTTATGCCCGAAACCGAAGCCCCGATGTCCCAGTTCGCCCAGAGCCTGTCGCCCGTCGGCCGGATCCTGGAGGACCCCGATTACAACGTCTGGGGCTGCTCGCCGATCTACGGCGACGACGGCCGGGTACACGTCTTCTACGCCCGTTGGAAAAACGTCTACCACCACGAAGGCTGGGTCACCGCCTGCGAGGTCGGCCACGCGGTGTCGAAAGAGCCCAACCAGCCCGGCGGGCCATACGAGATTCTTGAGCCGGCGCTGGTCCCCGCGGGCAACCCCGTGTCCGAAGGCGGGCTGGGCAACGAAGACGCTTGGGACGCCGACTCGATCCACAACCCCACGGTCTACCGTGTCGGCGACAAGTTCGTGCTGTTCTACATGGGCGCGACCTGCAAGCCCGCCGGCTGCGACCGCGACATGCTCGTGGGCATGAGCCGGGAAGAAGTGAAGCCCTACTTCCACCGCACCGTCGGCACCAAACGCGTCGGCATGGCGATGGCCGACAGCCTCGACGGGCCCTGGGAACGCGTCGGCACCGATGGCCAGATCCTCCACGTCGGCGAAGACGGCGCCTGGGACGACTACGTCGTGTCGAACCCCGCCTTCTGCGTCACCCCCGACGGCAAGTTCCGCCTGTACTACAAGGGGTGGAACGGCGGCGACGAACGACGCGGCCACTCCAACCGCAAGTACGGCTACGCCGAGGCCGAGAACCTCACCGGCCCGTACATCAAGCACGAGAACAACCCCGTCATCGACTTCAGTCACATCCACGAAGACATGCAGTGCGAGGACGCCTACATCTGGCACGAAGAGGGCCGGTACCACGCGGTGCTGCGTGACATGGGCTTCTACAACCACGAGTACGGCCTGAAGTTCACCTCCGTCGACGGCGTGAGCTGGGGCGACCCGGAAGTCGCGTTCCTCGATGCGCCGTCCTACTTCGACGAAGCCATGCCCGGCCTCGACCGCGAGGGCCGCTTCGAACGCCCGCAGATGCTGATGAAAAACGGCGTGCCCGACTACCTGTTCTGCGCCTACCGCGGCGGCAAGTACAAGACCTCGTCGGGCGTCGTGCTCAAGGTCAACCGCAACGGCTCGGCCTGAGTTAGTTTATCCCCCATTCAAACTACCGTTTAGCGGGCGGCACGAAGTGCCCCGTGTCAGTGCGTGGATGTTCGGCATACACCCCCCAACACGCGGGACGCTGCGCGTCGCCCGCTAAACGGTGCGCGGATGTGTAATCACTCCGCCGCTTTGAAATCCACCTTCTCCCAGCGGCCGCGGGCCCATGCGGTGCCGTCGCCTTCGGGGATCTTGCCGTTGGTGTGCAGGTTGGACTCGACGCCGATGGTTTGGCCCTGCTTGACCGAGACGCCTTCCCAGACGTGGGTCTGCGGCTTCATGTCGCCGGACTTGTCGACGGCGTCGTTCTGGAGTTCGCCGATCAGCTCACCGTCCACGTACAGGCGGTAGGTGCACTCGCCGTCGTACTCGCCGATGGTGGTGATGACCACGTCGTAGGTGCCATCTGCCCCGGTGAATTCGGCCGTGGCGCGGGCCCATTTGTCGCGGAACTTCACGTTGCCGGCGTTGATCGCCAGGACATCACGCCACTTGTCGATGTAGTACGGCGCCTCGCCGGCCTTGAGATCGGTGAAGTCTTTGATCCCGACGTAGCTCAAGCCGTCACTCTCGGCTTCATTGTTCTCGTGGTCATCCGCCACACTCGGAGCGATGATCAAGCACGCCAACAGGACGAGCGAAACAGCACAGGTTGCGATCCGGACAAGGGACTCGAATGTCATGAGGGGAACTCCGGGAGATGGTACAGATGTCAATACGGGTCGAGAAGCCCAACCATGATAGTTGATTAGGTCGTGGAAGCATCAACCATCACCGCCGCAACCTCCCGGGCGCGATCAAAAGCCTGCCCGTTGGCCTCGAGCAGCGAAGACATGAGCGCCCCGTTGAGCAGCACCATCAACTGACTGGCCAGCCGCGCAGGATCCTCAACACCCGCCTCGGCCGCCCACGCTTCCAGCGTGGCCTCGAACGCCCGCTTGTGCATGACCGACACGGCCGTGACCCCGCTGCGGTGCCCGCGGTCCTCGGCCGCGGCGCCCAGGAAAGTACACCCGGAGAATTTCAGTGGCGCAAGCAGGCGCGACACCACCGCGAACACCTCGATCAATCGCTCGGCGGGTGCGTCGGCCCCGGCGTGGGTCTGCTCAACCACCGCCCGCCGCAGTTCCAGATCGCCCTGAGCCAAGGCGGCCTGGACCAGCTCGGGCTTGGTCGGGAAGTGGTTGTAGAGCGTCTGCTTGGCCACGCCCGCCTCGGCGATGACATCGTCCATGGACGTGGCGTGCACCCCGCGGGCGGTGAACAGCTCCCAGGCGGTATCGAGGATGCGTTGGCGGGCAGAAGACATGTAAATAGAATAGACAAATAAGTCTATTAATTCAAACAAACCCCACTTTTAAATGTAAATTGGGACTTTTTCAATATAATTGAAATAGACTAAACAGTCTATTTGTTCTCCTCTCGTCGCCGGGTACGTCTCGGCAAAACTAAACCCCCTTATATGAGGAGACCCGTCTTGAACCTTTCCCACACACTTTCGTCCGTTACCTCCCGTTTCGCCGCCGGCCTCGCCATGGCGGCCGTTGCGAGCTTCCCCGGCTCACCCGTTATGGCAGAAGAGCCCGACCGACTCGCACCGATCCGAGCGACCCTCGACGCCCACGGCGGGCTCGACACCTGGCAACAGCAGGGCACCCTGACTTACGTCCTCACCGGCTTCCCGTTGTCCGGACCCATGAGCCAGCCCAACACCTCCACCATCGATCTCCGCAGCCGAGCCAACCGGATCGACGGCCAAGGCTTTACCGTCGGCTGGAACGGCGAACAAGCGTGGTCGACCGGCGAGCCCAACAGCTCCGGCCTACCCAGCCGATTCGTGACGCTCGGCTCGTTCTACTTCCTGGGCATGCCCTTCGTCTTCGCCGACCCGGGCACCGTCATCACCGAGCGCGTCGACGTCGAGTTTGAAGGCCAAACCTACCGGAGTGTGGGTGTCGGCTACGAGCAGGGCATCGGCTCGACCGCCGAGGACGACTACGTACTCCTGATCGACCCCGAGTCCGACCGTCTGTTTGCCATCCACCACTCGGTGACCGAGACCGGCGTCGAACGAGTGACCTGGGTGTTCAACGATTGGCAGGAACAGGACGGCCTGTTCGCCCCCGCCCGGCTAACGTTCTACGCCGGCTGGAACCCCGACGACCCGGGCCAAGGCGCGGTGACCGAAGTCAGCGAGCTCGACTTCCGCACGCAACGACCCAACGCCAACATATATCGTGTCCCCGCCGACGCGACGATCGACCAGTTGGCGGAGTAATCCCCGTCGGGTTCTGGCCGACCCACGATCAACCCGCGCCACGAGGCGCGGGTTTTTCGGTGCGCGGCCGCTATGATCGGGCATGGCGATGATCCGCGAAACCGTGCACTACACCGGCCGCGTCCAGGGCGTGGGGTTCCGCTACACCACCGCGAGCCTGGCCAAAGATTTCGAGGTGGCCGGGACGGTGAAGAACCTGCCCGATGGCCGGGTGAAGCTTGTCGCCGAGGGCGACGCCCAGCAGGTGGCGGGGCTGATCGATGCGGTGCAGGAAGCGATGAGCGGTAACATCACCGACGTCGAGTCCAACCGATCGTTGGGCACCGGCGAGTTCGGCACGCCCGGCGACCCCCGCGCGTTCCGGGTGATCCTCTAAAGCATCCGCAAGTGATTCCGGGAGCCCGAGCTCTTTCACCGCCGCCAAGTGGTTCGGTGAGCATGCGGGTGTGTCTGGAATAAACATCGTTGAATAGCTGTGTTAAAGTACTTTACTTAGCTAAAATAAGCTCGCCCACGAGGGAGTGAGGCGTCTTGTCTGGCGGCGGTTCGTGGCCAGCCGCCCCGATCGCCCCGCGATCCCAGAGAGAGCCCCCGCAGACTTTCGGCCGGAGAACTAAGCCATGTGTCGATTCAGCATCTGCCTCTTGCTTAGCCTTGGCTGGTTCGCCCTCGAGACGGAGCGATCGGCGGCGCAGGCGCCCGCCACGGTGACGATCGACCTCGCCGCGCAGCGCTACCTCGGCGAGGAGAGCGCTTTCGACCGCAGCAAGTTCATCAACGTGCACTCGCGCTACAGCGCCGCCGCGGAAGACACGCGGATTCTGGTTGAGCAATACGACGTGGGGTTCGGCCGGTTCTTCTACAGCCCCTTCGCCTCCGATCATGGCAAGCCGCCTTACGCCAACCGCAAACAACTGGCGGGCCCGGGGCGTCAAGCCATCGATAACACCAAGCGGGACGAAGCCTACCGGTTCCGGACCCGCCGGCAGGTCATGACCGAGCACCCCCGGGAGGTCATGGTCAAGGATTTGAGTCCCACTCGTGCTGCGAAGTACGCCGCCGACTACTTCGAGTTGTTCTTCGACGAGCAGACCATGCCGATGTTTTATGAGCCGATGAACGAGCCGTTCGTTCACGCGGGTGATTTCCACAAGGACCAGGAGCGCGTGCGCAAACGCATGGCCCAGGTCTACGGCGCGATCGGCAAGGAATTCGATCGGCGCAAGCTCCCGGTGAAGGTTGTCGGTTACTCGAGCGCTTGGCCGTCGATGGAGTTGTGGGACTTCGGGCATTGGGAGAGCCGGATGAAGATGTTCATGGACACCGCCGGGCGGTACATGGACGGCTTTTCGGTTCACCTCTACGACGGCACCAACGTCACCGGCCAGGACAACCGCCGTTCGGGCAGCAACGCTGATGCCATCCTCGACCTCATCGAAACCTACAGCATGATCAAGTTCGGCGAGGTCAAGCCCCACGCTCTCACCGAGTACGGCGATATCCCCAAAGGCTTCGGCCCCGAGTACAGCGACGCCTCGGCCTCGGCCCACCTCAACAGCATCAACCACCTGATGTTTGGCTTCATCGACCGCCAGGACCGCATCCTCACCTCGATCCCGTTCATCACCACCCGCAGCCCCTGGTTCTACAACAATCCCAGCAACAACTTCCAGCCCTACGGCGTCGACATCTTCCGGCCCGACCCCAGCAAGATCAGCAACGGCAAGGTCCAGGGCTTTCTGAAGACTCCGAAGATCTTTTTCTACGAGCTGTGGAAAGACGTCCGCGGCGACCGCGCCGTCAGCTACGCCGACGACCCGGACATCTACTCGCATGTCTTCGTGGATGGCGATCGGGTCTATGTCTGCCTGAATAACCTGGAAACCCAGCCCCGCGAGGTCCGCCTGGATCATCTCACGCCGCTGCCCGAAGGCACCACCGCCCGCATCCGACGGTTGCATGTGCCCGAGAAACAGGCGGCGAAATACACTGATGAAACCCTCGTTGATCTGGCGACTGAGCTTCGGCTCGAGGCCCACGAGGCGGTCATTCTGATCTATCAAACCCCCGAGAAGATGGAACCCACCAAGACGGTCCGCTCGACGCCGCACTACAGCAACACCCACCTCGAGAAGATCGAAGCCAACAAGCCCATCGTGTTCCGCTTCCGAGACGTCAACGTTGGCGAGGGCCGGGCCACGCTGCGGATGTCGATCAGCCGCAAGCACGACCGCAGCAAAGCCCCCAGGGTTCAGGTCAACGGCCAGGAAGTCACGGTCCCTAACGATTGGCCGGGTTACGACCAGGCCAACCGGGAAGATTATTTCGGGGCCATCCCGATCCCCGTGCCGATGGAACACCTCGAACCCAACACGACCGTGCGGATCGTCTTTCCCGATACCGGCGGCCGGGTCAGCACGCTGGTCCTGACCACCGAAGTCGAGTCTTCTCGTTGAATCCGATGTTGCTTGAGCGATACCGCAATCGCGGCGTCACTCGGCCTTGATGACGATCAGCGTCGTATCGTCGGTGGCGCGGCGGGGGCCGGTGAACTGGCGGACGGTCCAGAGGATGTCGTTGAGCGCATCGTTGGCGGGCTTGTCGGCCACGCTGAGCAGGAGCTCTTCGGTGCGTTGTCGTCCGAAGCGTTCGCCCTGGGCGTTCATCGCGTCAGGCAGGCCGTCGGTGTAGAGCAGCAGCATGTCGCCGGGCTGGAAGTCCCAGACGCCCTTGTCGTAGGCCTGGTCGCGGTCGACCCCGACGATCATGCCGCCGATGTCGAGCGGGATCAGTTCGCCGTTGCGGACGATAAGCGGCGCTTCGTGCCCGGCGTTGCAGTAGGTGAGTCGGCCCGAGTCGCGGTCGAGCGTGCCGTACCACAGCGTGACGAACTCGGACTCGAGCGTGTCGCGGCACATGTGCTTGTTCACCCGCGAGATCACCTCGTCCAGGTCGTAGAGGTCCTGCGCGTAGGCGCGCAGCGACGAGCGGACGCTGGCCATGAGGAGTGATGCCGCGACGCCTTTGCCGACCACGTCGCCCACGCCGATGCCCAGCGAGTGGTCGAGGTTGATGAAGTCGTAGAAGTCGCCCGACAGCTCGAACGACGGCACGTACCGCGCCGCGATGTCGTAGCCGGGCACGTCGGGCATCTTGCGTGGCAGCATCCGGCGCTGCACGTCCGCGGCGAGGTGGAGCTGGCGCAGCATCTTCTGGTTTTCAGAACGTGCCTCGTCGAGGCGGGTGTTCTCGATCGCCGCGGCGAGGAGCTGGGCGATTGCGCGGACCAGGTCGATGTCGAACTGCGTGAACTGACGGACCTCGTCGGTGAAGAGCTGCAGCGTGCCGATGGCCTGGCCCTGGTAGATGATGCCCACGCAGAGCATCGACGCAAGGTTTTCCTCGCGGGCCTGCTCGGGGAAATAGACCCGGGGGTCGGTGGCCATGTCGCGGATATAGATCGTCTCGCCCCGCAGCGCCGCGGCGAGCATCTCGCTGCGGTTGACCAGGAGCTTACCCTTGTTGATGTAGTCGTCCGACAAGCCGGTGTTGGCCCGGCGTTCGAGGATCGGCCCGTCTTCGGTGTCCTTGAGGATGCGGATGACCACGGCCCGGACCTTGACCAGGTCGGCCACGGCGCGGGCGGCGGTGTCGAGGGTCTGCTGCAGGTCTTCGCGTCCGGCGAGCACAGTAGACACGCGGTACAGCACGCTGAGTTCTTCGAGGCGCTGCTGGGCGTGGTACTGCTCGAAGCACAGCCGGGCGATGGCGTTGGCCATGAGGTAGAGGAACTGGATCGCCGCGCCGCGGTTGGTGCCGAAGGCGAGCTCGGCCGAGTCGATCAGCTCCTGCCGCTGCACCTCGTCCAGGTTCAGCGCATCGGCGAGGCCTTCGAGTTCGTGCAGGTCGGGCGCGAGCTCATCGGTCGACGGGCCGGCCGGCTCGATGATGATCGAGCCCAGCGTCTGGCCCTCGACGGTGATGGGCGCCTGGAACTGCTTGGCTCCGGTCTCCGAAACGGTGCCTTCGGTCGCGGGGTCGTCGATGTCGATGAGCTGCTCGAAGACCAGGTCGGACTGGTGGCGTTTGGCGGCGTCGGTGGGCAGGGTCGCGGGCTGGCCGTCGGCGTCGAGGATGGTGGTCGACAGCCGGGTGACCGAGGCGAAGGCGTCCTGGATCTCTTGCAGGGTGCCCAGGTCCACGAAGTCGGTCAGCGACAGCCGCGGGGCCGAGGGCGGCGGCGCGGCGGTGTCACGTTTCGGGGGTGGGGGGGTGGAGTGATCCATGGGGCGGCGGTCCGTGCCTGGGGTGTTTCACAGGATAGTCACGGACGACCCCGGTTGCGCGTGTGCAGGGCAACCTGTGGACAACGTATGGGGTGGCCTTGAGTCCGAGCGTGTGGAGCGAATCGAAGGTTTATTTCGCGGGCGCCTCGGCGGCTTCGCCGGGGTTCTGGTCGAGCCAAATGGTGCGCAGCACCGGCAGCAGCGGGTCGATGGGCGCGGCGTTTTGCGCGATCGCCAAACCCTGACGGACCAACGGCCGCGACTCGATTTGGTAGCCCAGGTAGGCCATCATCAGGCCGGGGTCGATCGCGCCGCTCTGGGTGTTGATCATGCGCTGGAGCTCTTTCTGGAGCCACTCGAGGCGCTCCTGCGGGGGCAGGAGGTTTTGGCCGTAGCGGGTGGCGATGAGCTCGGGGTGGTCTTCGAAAAGCGTGCGGAGGTTGAACGCCGCGGAGCGGACCATGCCCGCGCCGAGTTGGGCGTGGATCAGCCCCGCCAGGCCGAGCGGGTTGTTCGCCGCCTCGATGCGGATCTGGCGGTAGGTGCGTTCGGCATTCAGGAACTGGCCGGCCGCCATCTGCTGCTCGGCCTCGGCGAACAGGTCGTTCACCCGGCCCTCGCGGGCCGCGACGAGCGTTTCGAGGCGGACGTTGTACGACAGGTCGTCCATCAATTCGTTGAGCGCTTCGGTGCCCGCATCGCTTTCGCCGGCGGCCGACTCGGTGTCGTCGCCGCGACGCGCTGCGGTCTGGCTGCGGATGCGGTCCATGGTTGCCTGGAGCGTGCCCTCGGCGGCCTCGACTTCTTCCTGCGTGGGTTCGTCCAGGGCCTTCATCCATTCCGGACGCGGGTCGTAGCCGTCGCTGCTCAGCGAGGCGGCGCGTTCCTCGGCCGACTGCGCGGCCTGCTCGCGGATCTCTTCGAGCAGCTGGGTGTAGGCGTTTTCGGGCTCGGCGTTCTCGTCGGGCACGGGCGTGCTCGAGGTTTCCGGGCCGAAGATCGATTCCTGCAACTGCTTGACGCGTAGCTCGAGCTGCGCGGGGCTGGCGTTGGCCAGGTTCACCGAGAGCTGGCCGAGTTGCAGGCTGGGTTTGACCAGCCCGGTCGAGTCGGCGAAACCGCCGTCGGCCCGGAGCCCGGCCCCGGGGTTGTCCGCCGAGCCCTGGGTGAAGATGTTGTTGCTGTTGACCGGGCTGATGGAGATCAGGTTGTTCTGCGCCTCGTCGCCGATGCCCGGCAGCTGCGTCTCTTCATCCAGGCCCGGCGTGCCCAGGGGCAGCGGCTGGATCGTCGGCTGCTCGGGGAGGTTGGGCAACGCACGTTGGCGCACACCCGCGAGGGGGTCGGCGGTGATCGCCAAAGCCGTGCCGTCCTGGACCTGCAGCACGCCTAGCGTGTTCGTGCCGGGCGTGGTGTCGAACCGACGGTTGTACGTCTGCGTTGAGCTGCGGTCGAGGGTGAGCTCGAGCAGGTTGGTTCCGCTGAACTCACGGTTCACGCGGAACGCGCCGCCGGTCGGCGCGAAGCGCGTGGGCGTGTTGATCTGCCGACTGGTCGGGATGGTGGTGAAGTTGTTGTAGACGACGATGTTGCCGCCGCGGATCGTCCCGGCGTTGGGCAGGTTGGCGATGACCGGGGAGCTGCCGAGGCTGGCCGCGCGGAAGCTGAACAGCTCTTCGCTGCCCAGGTCGTCGAGGAACGCGCCGGGGGCCGAGTAGCCCACGTCGTCCTGGAAGCCGAAGCCGCCGGCGACGTTGCCGGTGATCAGGTCGTTGCGGGCCGAGTAGTCGACCTGGTTCTCGAGGCGGTTGGTCCCGCCCGAGCCGACCTGGTTGTTGGCGTCGAGCGCCCGGCCGCCGCCCTGGTTCGCCCGGGTCTGGGCCGTGGCGGGCACCGCCATCAAACCCGCAACAGCCATCGCGCTCCACACACTGCGGTTCCATCGGGGCATCGGCAACATCGCGGTTCTCCAGCTAACAGCCAAGGTCTTCTCGCGCAGCCGCGCCGCGCGAACGCTTTCTATTCTATCGGGACACCCCACACCCATCCAAGAACCAACCCGCCGCGGCGGGCGTTGATTCCCATAACGAGGTTGCAGAAACGCGAATACGCTTGCCCCGGCGATCTCCGGGCGGGGCGGCGGTTACACCAGTTCCAGGATCTCGAACCGCTTGGTCCCGCGGGGCAGCTCGGCCTTGATCGTGTCGCCCACGCTGGCCTTCATCAACGCCTCGCCCAGCGGGCTGCTCACGGTGACTTCGATCTCGTCCGCGTCGAAGTTGCCCGACGCCTCGCCGACGAGCTTGTACAGGTCCTCGTCGCCGTCGTCGAGGTCTTTGAGTTTGACGATCGAGCCGAGGAAGACCATGTTCTCGGGGAGCTCCATGTCGTCAGCAACCTGGGCGTTTTGCAGGCGCTCGGTCAGCCGGCGGATCTCCGCTTCGTCCATGCCCTGGTCGTCACGGGCCGCGTGGTACTCGGCGTTTTCCTTGAGGTCGCCGTGGGAGCGGGCTTCGGCGATCCGGGCGGTGACTTCGGGCCGACGGTCGATCAGCTCTTGCAGCTTGGCTTCGATCCGTTCTTTTTCTTCCTGCGTGATAAATTCCACGGTTCGGCTCCTTCGTATGAGCGGGGCGTTAATCGAACGTTACATCCTAGCACACCACCGCTATTTACGAAGCGGCGGCTCCCCGCGACGTCGCGCGTTCCCGCAGCATCACCAGCGCCAACAACCCCCACAGCACGACCCAGCCCACCATCGCCGACGCCGCCACCGTCACGATCTGAAACCCGTGCACCGCGACCGCCGCCTGGGCCTGCGCCTCGGTCCCCGCCGCCGACACGCCCCACACCGCCTGCAACGGGCTGAACCGCATCTCCGGCACGCCGACCTCCGGGCCCGCGGCCATCAGCCCCATCCACCACAGGATCGGCTCGAGCACCACCACCGCCACGCACACCACCATCGCCCACGTCCGCGCCGCCGGGTGATTCGTCCCCCGCCCCCACGCGATCACCAGACCCGTCAGCAGCGACCAGCCCGCCACCGCCACGACCAGCCACACCGCCTGCGGCGTCGACCAGCGCGCCGCCAACTGCAACGGCCAGATCACCGCCTGAAACACCAGGTTCAACGCCAACCAATCCGCCGCGATCCATCCGCACGCCCGCGCCCAGTCGCCCCCCAAGACCTCGTGCCCCGCCGACGCCACCCTCCGCGTCCGCGTCGGCTGGCTCAGCCGCACCGCCGGCCAAACCCCCATCATCCCCACCAAGCCCGACAGCACCATCACCCGCAGTGCCGGAACCGTCCAACCGCCGACCGCCCACAACACCACCCAGGACCCCAGCAGCCATAAGCTCCACCCCAACACCAACCCGCGCAGCCCCACCCCGCGCGGCTTCTTCGATGCTTTCACAACCACTTCGTCCATCGCCCACAGAGTAAACCACTCCTTTAGCCCCGGGTCAATGACCCGGGGCGGCCGCGGGGAACGCCATGGGGTTGCGTGGTCCGAGCCAATGAATCCGTGTCGATCGGTTTGAGCGGATGCCACGATCATGCCATTGTCCATGCCGCGGCGGCCCGGGGTCATTGACCCCGGGCTAAAGTCGGATCCGTGCGCACAATGGGGCGCGCCCGAATGCAGAAAATCAACAACGCAGAAAATTGCTTACTTCTTGTTAGTACTCGCTTCCGTGAAACGGCCGACGTTTCCGTGCGCACGTCTGATCCGTCTCACCCCCTAATGTCGGACCACGGTGGCATTCCAGGCGTGAAGGTCGCACAGGCAAGGCACCAAGCACGCCCATACCCGTGGAACCGGGCTGACGCACACGACGGGTGCGTGGCGACGCTTGAGCTCACCACCTTGCCGGGATCGCTCAAGGTCGGAACCCGTCGTCGTTGGTCGAGGGTCCGTGTTCGGGGAAAGGTTGAACCGCGAAGGCGCGAAGAGCGCGAAGCAAGGCAGATGAGATTGAATTCAAACCAATGGTTTGCCTTCGCGCTCTTCGCGCCTTCGCGGTTCAACCGAATCCCACTCGCCCACCCCACGCCAGCCACGGCAGCGGGTGTGGCGGGGGACACGGGTTCGCTCTTTGAAAACTTAACCCGCAAAAAAAGCCCACGGACAACATCCGTGGGCCTCAAGGAGTAATCGTGGTGGGGTTCGGCTTAGCGCCGTGACGCGGTGCCCGTCTGGAAGTCCGGGTCGCCGGAGGTGCTGGGGCGGGCGTCGATCTGGGCGGTGCCGGTGTAAACCCAAACCGTGTCGGCCTGGCCCTTCACGTTGATCCGGCCGCGGTGCTTGTAGGCCCAGTCCCGAAGCGCCGCGAGCTTGATCGGCGACTCGGGTTCGACGCTGCGTTCTTCGCCCGGCGGCAGGCCCCAGACGATCGCCGGGCCGTCGGTGTAGAGCACCAGCCAGAGCCGGCCCTTGAGGTCGCGGTGCGACACGTCGTATGCGGTGATCTGGTCGGCAAAGACTTCGTCGTGCAGCACGTCTTCGAGCGCGAGCGCCGCGGTGATGTCCGAGCCGGGCCACTTCTTGCCGTAGCCGTCGTTGGGCGGGGCGGCGGTGACGCCGGTGATCAACGGCAGGTGACTCCAACGCGAGGTCGCGCGGTTGATCGGCCCTTCCAGCCAAACACCCTCGGCATCGACCACGTGAGCGTGCCGGCGGTCCTGGTCTTCAACCAGTGCCGCGGGTTGGCGATACGTCGCGGTGACTTTAACGATGCCGTTGGGCCCGCGACGCACCTGGTCGACCTGGGCGACGAACGGGCAATCGTTGTCGTGGTTGAGCATGTCGGCCGCGTCGCGCAGGCCACGCGGGTCGAGCGGGTTGTCGGTGACGCTGTGGGCGACCTTGGTGCGCAGCTCTTCGTGCAGGGCATCGTCCATCCACGACGGCGCATCGACCAGCACCACCGTCTCGGGCGTGACTTCCACGGCCCGCGCGTTGGCGGCGTAGTTGCCCAGGATCTTTTCGGTGGACGTCCAGCCCACGACCGCCGCGACACCCAGCGCCGCGACACCCAGGAGCTTCAGCCCCATCAGCGTGCGCTGCGGGTCCCATCCCTGGGATTTCGCGCCCCGCGAGGTCTTGCGTTTCTTCTTCCCCTTGTTGTTACTGCTCAAAAACCAACCCATGAAACCGAGCCTCCTGTCGTGTCCGTTAACCATCGGCCGGGGGAGCAGAATCGGGTGAATGAAACCGATTCAGGGGCGATAACCGACTCGGGGCCAGGCGGATTCCCGGGGGTGGGGGCGGACACCGAATCGCTTGGCCCTCAAACACTTACGCCGTGGCGTGCGGATAACCCCGGCGGACGGGCGTTGCGCAGGTGTTTGGGAGCCGCGGGGTTGGTCGATAATTCCGGGTGAACCGTTTTCGACGGTGGATTCTGTTTCCTTCGAGTCACCCCCGCGAGGCCCGACATGTTTGCGAACTCCCCGATGCGTTGCCTGACGATGGTTTTGCTGGTGTTGGCGATGGGCTGGTCGTCCGCCGTGGCGGGCACGACGAATCTGCTGGTGACAGGCCAGCTCAGCAGCGCGTCCACCAACGGCCTGGCCAACGGGCTGGACAACAGCACGTTCGAGCTCTGGCTGGCGTTCGACGAGCCGACCCGGTTTGACCCGGATCGATCGAGCCTCTCGACGCCGACGCTGACGTACCTCGCGGACACCTGGTCGCTGGCGTACTTCCGCGGCAGCACGATCGTGGCCGAGTACAACCCCGGCACGCACCCGGACGCGGTGGGCTTCGCGGAACTGACCGGCGAGCTCACGGGCTTCGACAGCAGCGAGACGTTCTTGTTTGCGGGTGTGGACGAGGGGCCGTTGCCCGCGGGTGAGTCACCCATCGGCACGCTGATCGATACGACGTTTGTGACCCCCGACCTGGTCGAGGCGTTCTTCACCAACCGACTGCAGGACCTTCCGGGCGACATGGAATCGCTGGGCGGCATCGCGTTCGATGAATCGACGGGGCGGGACTTGTTCGTGCTCGAGGCGCAACTGGCTGTCGTGTCCGTGCCGGATCAGCCGCAGGGCGGTTCGGGGCGTGATGAGGGACAGGGACCCCAAGCGATCCCGACCCCCACCGCCGCCGCGGCCGGGGCGCTGCTCATGATCGGCATCGCCACCCGTCGGCGTCGCGACGACGCGGAATAAACGTACGGATTTCAGCTGCCGGTTTAGCGGGCGACGCGCATCGTCCGGCTTTTGGCTTTGATTTCTACGACAAATACAAACGCAAACAAAGCGGGGCACTTCGTGCCGTCCGCTTAACGTTGAGGTGATGTATTTCTCAACCGTTCACCGCCAGATTCACCAAGCGATCGACCAGCCCCGGCATGTCGGTGCCTTGTTTCGCCGCGCCCATCGGCAACAGCGAGTGCGTCGTGAAGCCCGGCAGGGTGTTGACCTCGATCACCCACGGCTGATCGTCTTCGTCGACAAACATGTCGATGCGCGAGAGGTGGCGGCAGCCCAAGGTCTTAAAAGCCGCGACCGCGATCTCGCCGAGCTTGGCCTCGAGCTCGGGGGCGAACGTGTCGAAGTGGTACTGCGTGTCGTCACGGATGTACTTGGCTTCGTAGTCGTAGAACTCGGTCGCGGGGACGATGTGGATCGACGGCAGCGCGACGGGCGAGCCCGTTTCGTCTTCGATCACGCCGACGGTGATCTCCTTGCCGCGCACGAATCGCTCGACGAGCAGCACGTCGTTACGTGACGACAGGTCCGCCCACGCCGCATCGAGCGACTCGGCGTCGTGGCAGATCGCCAGGTCGATGCTCGAGCCGTCGTCGTTGGGCTTGACCACCACCGGCGGGTCGAGCGTCGGCTGGTCGTCCGCGTTGACGAGTTCAAACGCCGGCGTGGGTAGCCCGGCGTCGAGCAGGGTCTGTTTCGTCTTGGTCTTGTCGGTGCACAGACGGGCCGCGGCTTCTCGGCAGCCGACGTAGGGCAGACCGCGTTGGTCGAGCAGTTGTTGGGCGCCGCCGCCTTCGCCCCACTTGCCGTGGAAGATCGGAAACACCACGCCCGGCCCCGGCGACTCGGTGCACCACATCGCAAACTCCTCCAGCGCTGCCGTGTCATCCGGCGAAAGATCGCGCTGGATCACCTCGTGCCCCGCCTCCCGCAACGCGGCGGACACCTGCTCTCCCGACATCAGCGAGACTTCCCGTTCCCGGTCCGGCCCGCCGGCGAGCACCATGACTTTCATCCGATTTTCCTTCGCTTTGCCTTACTTAAACTATATAATCGCGGTCGTAGTACCTCTGTATCAGCCCGCGACCGCCGGGCTCGCTTCCCACCATACTCCCGAGTGCCTCTCCATGATTCGACCGCTTCTGGTTATCGTCGGCTTGCTGTTCATCGCTGCACCCTTCGCCTCCGCCCAGACCCGGCCCGGCGCGAAAGTCACCAACGAAGTCTCCTTCGAAGACGCCCCCGAACGCACCAACCGCAAGTTCCCCCTCTCCGACCAGAACAACGAAGGCAAGTGGAAACCCATCCGCGAACTCTCCGATGAGTTCGGCGGCAAACAGCTCAACACCACCCGCTGGTACCCCAACAACCCCAAGTGGAAGGGCCGACCCCCGACGTTCTTCCACGGCTCGAACGTCAGCCTCGAAAACGGCGAGCTCGTCCTCCGCGTCAACAAGCACGGCGACGCCGAGCTGCCCAAGGGCTTCACCCACACCGCCGGCTTCATCAAGAGCCGTGATCGCCTGACCTACGGCTACCTCGAGGCCGAGATGAAACTCATGGACGCCCCCTGGGTCTCGGGCTTCTGGGTCACCAACGTGCAGTCGGACTGGTGGACCGAGATCGACATCTGCGAGAACTGTCCTGGCTCGGAAGGGCGCGAGAACGACCTGAACTCAAACATGCACGTCTTCCGCGCCCCGCCGGACAAGGGCGACGTCACCGAACACTTCGACAGCAGCAAGCGTTACAAGGTGCCGTTCCGCCTGCAGGACGACTACCACGTCTGGGGCCTGGAGTGGGACCCCGAACACATCCGCTTCTACATCGACGGCGTGCTCTTCCGTGAAGTCGAAAACACCCACTGGCACCAGCCGCTGGAGATCAACATCAACAACGAGTCGAACAAATGGTTCGGCGCGTTGCCGGATGACAACCGCCTCGACGGCGAGTTCCGCATCAAATACCTCCGCGTCTGGCAGAAACGCGGCGGGTACGAAAACCCGTTTGATAAGTGATTTTTGTTTAGCAGGCGACGCGACGCGTCCCGCGTTTGATCCGCGCCGAAGCGTTTGGATCTGCTGGTTGAGCCGCGGCACCCCGGGTCATTGACCCGGGGCTAATGCAGCAGCGCGTTTTACGCGCTGCTGCCGATCTGCTGGGTGATGGGTGTTAGCAGGTCGGGGATGAGTTTGGCGGTGGCGAGTTCCTCGGCGTAGGCGTTGAGGAGCTGCACGGTCTTGGCCATATCGCCCAGATCGTCGACGGGGCCGTACTTGCGGATGGTCAGGAAGAGGCTGATGGGTTCGCCCGAGTAGCGCTTGGACGAGCCGCGGCGGGACTTGGGGCGGGTCTTGACTTCGTAGTACGCCTGGAGGTCGCCCGAGGCGTTGAGCGATTGGCCGAAGATCGGCTGGACGTCGAGGATGCTGCCGGCCATCGACGCGCTGCGTTCTTCGGAGCCTTCTTCGCCATCGCCGTCTTCGTCTTCAGCGGGGCCGTCTTCGCTGGGGATCGAGGCGTTGAGCAGGCCGCCGAGCGGGGTGTCGGCATACAGCGCTTCGTAGACGACCGCGTCGTGGTTTTGCTTGCACTCGAGGTCGAAGCCGTACATGAGCTCGACGTAGTCGACGTCGAGCGGGCTGATGGTCAGGTGGTAGGGGGCGAGCTCGAGGACGAGCTTGTGGTAGTCGACCGCGGCGTCCATGGATTCGGGGTTGACCGTGCCGGTGCGGATGGAATTGCGGCGCAGGGCCAGCCAGGTGTAGCGGGCGTCCTTGCGGGCCGACTCCAGGGCCAGCTCGCCTTCGTAACGCTTGAACCGATTCATCGACGGCAGGCTCTTGCGCATGCGGTCGAAGAAGTGCAGGATCGTCTCGCGTTCGGACGGTAAGTCCATTTTCAGGGCGAGTTTGTGGTTGATGTAGAAGTCAGTGCACAGGGCACCGAAGCTGGTCGCCATCGGGGGTCATCCTCAGAGCGGGTCGGGGTGGGGCCGCCGGGTTTCGGCGGGTGTAAACGATTAGTATAGCAACCGCTGAATGGGGTTCGAGCAATGCGGGATGAACGGTAGAGGTTAACGTTGGGTGCCTGGTCAAGCGAAGCGCCGCCTGCGACGCCAAGCATCGGCGTGGCCGGCTCTCGCTACGCCCGTTTGATTTAAAGGGGTCTGACCCCTATCCCTCTCGAGATACTTATGTCGAAGTTTAAAGTAATTGAATCGAGCATCGCTAACGCGGACAGTTGGGAGCGAAAAGGGCAACCGGGTTGGGTTTGTAAATGTCTTTCATCTGCACTGATGAACTATCTTTCGGTTGCTGTGGATGAATGTTCGGATTTTGAAGCGGGTCGACAATGGCTGTTGGAGCAAAATGTAGATGGCGTTCTGTCTCGTTACCTGGTTGCGTTAACAAGTGTTTTGTCCGGCGTTGAAAATGGCGGGACGCCTGAGTCAGTGCTTGGAGGCAACTACCACCATTTGGTTTTTGCGCACCTTGCCTGGGCAATAGATCGGTTTGACGCTGCAGACAAGCTAATACAGGTCGCAAATCGCGCCGGGGTTAGGGAAATAAGCACGCCATTTTGGTGTGAGTATTCCGCTGCGATGAATAAATTGGCGAAGTCGTCGCCTTACTCGAAATCGGGCCCGATGCAGTGCAAGGATCTTGAGAGCTATTGGGCGATTTACTTGGACTTAATCGAAAAGATGTCGAAGTCTGAATCGACGACGGAGGCTTTGGCGAAACTAGACGAATCGTTCAAGAAGCGAAACGCTGACAAATCAATCAAAGACGATCATTATGAAATAGAGGGTTCTGGCCAGCACCCTGTGCAATGGGACTTCCGCAAGGAAACACTGAATGCTTTTGCAAAGCGACAAATGCCTTAGAAAGAAAAAGGGGTCTGACACCTTTAAAGTTCAGCGGTTGAATGGGAGGGCGAGGCTCCTGCCGAGCTGGGTGTTGTCGAAGCTTTGCTCCCATTCAGATTCAGGACCGCTATAGAAAGAATCGGGTGCACTCTAGGTGCCCTCACCCAACCCTCTCCCGGGGGGAGAGGGGGAAAGACGCGGGTTGTGCGGATAACGTTTAGGGTTCAGCGGGGGCCGGGGGAGGGTGTCGGACCACCGCGGTACACAGGTACACGCGTCCATCACGGCCGACACCCTCCCCTGATCCCTTCTGAAAGGTGACGGACTTCGGGTTGTAGACGTGAGCGTGAAACCGGTCGGTGACAACAAACGAAAAGGCCCCACGGCGGGCCTCCCCACCTCCTTACCCGCCGTGGGGTTGGGGTAATCAATCGGGCTCGGCGGTGGCGGCTTCGGCTTCGTAAATGATATCGTCGAAGTAGAAGGTCAACGGCGAGCCTTGGCCGGCGACGACCCAGTAGAACCCGGTCTTGATGCAGGACAGGTTCTTGTCGGCCAGGTCGAAGTGGTACTGGTTCCATTCCTGGGTGAGGGTGATTTCCTGTTCACCCTTGGCGGTGTCGTAGAACTTCTTGGTGCGGTCGAGGATGCCGAAGCCGACCTTGACCTTTTCGCCGCCCTTGGCACCGCGGGCCCAGAAGCTCAGGCGGGTGGCGCCGGTGAGTTCGAAGCCGCCGGGCTTGTCGCCCCAGTCGTTGACGGGGTTCTGCCAGACCACGCCGCCCCAGCCGCCGGGGTTGCTGTAGGTCACCTTGATGCAGGTGTTGCCGGCCTTGGGGTTGTCGTTGGATTTTTCATCCATGCTGATCGAGCCGGCTTCGCCCATGTAGCCCGAGGGGATCCACGGCTGGCCGTTGGGCATGTCGTCGGTGTGCACCGCGAGGGGCAGCTCGGCGTCCATACCCACGTAGTCGGACTTCATGTCGCCGGCGACCTTGAGCGGCACGTTGGCGGTGGCGGCGCCGCCGCTGCCGTCACGCACGAAGGCGAACAGGCGGTATTCGCCGGGCTTCTTGGGCATCTTCAGCTCGACGCGGTCGCTGCTCGCCGACACGATGGCTTTGGGATAGGTCGGCATGTCGGGGCGGTAGTCGCCGCCGGTGAAGTAGTCCTTGTCTTCCTTCTTGAGGATCCACTCGACTTCGATGTCCTTGCCTTCGGGGTCGTAGGCCGCGAGCTTGGCGACGACTTTGCCTTCGGGGATGACGATGTTGTCGCTGGTGATGGTGAGCGAGTCGATGACCGGGCAGAGGTCGTCGGGCGCTTGGCCGGTCCAGGCTTCGGTCATGGCGTCAACCGCGCCGAGCTTGCTGCCGTCGGGCAGGAACATGCCGAACCAGGTCGCGGTGGCTTCCTGCTTGAAGCCCCAGGTGAAGGCAACCGAGCCGACGCAGAGCGGGTCGGCGTCGAGCGCTTCGTAAGCGGTCTTGTAGATGCCGGCCTTCTCGGTGCTGGTCTTCTCCATGGGCACGCCCCAGTCGTTGTTGGGCTGTTCCCACGTGCCGGGCGGGCCGAACTCCGCGACGAGGTAGGGCTTGGTGCCGCCCGCGGCTTTGTAGCGCTCGGGGATGGAGTGCACGCCGCCGTAGGTGTTGATACCCACCATGTCGATGTGCGGGGTGAGTTCGTGCATGGCCCGGACGCGCTCGCCGCCGATCTCTGCGGTGACGGTGTAGGTCGGGTGGTTCGGATCGATTTCCTTGATCATCTTGGCGATGTCGTCGACGGCCTTCCAGATCTTGGGGTTGCCGCCGTCTTTGTAGCCTTCCATCTCGTTGCCCACGCCCCAGGCGAGCACGGCCGGGTGGTCCTTGTGTTTGAGCACGGCCGCCTTGGCCATGTCGAACTGCTCCTGGACCTGAGCGGGGTCGTTGTAGTCGAAGCCGTGGCGTTCGTGGCCGAGCCAGATGCCGACCAGGACCTTGAGGCCGAGCTTCTCGGCTTCGTCGAGCTTGCCCATGAGGTCGTCGCCGGCCCCCCAGGTGCGGGTGGTGTTGCCGCCGGCCGTGACGAGCGCGGGCTTGGACGAGTCGCCGCCGCCGCCCTTGATGTCGTAGGGCTGACCATCGACGAACAGCTGATAGCCCTCGCCGTCTTTTTCAACGGTGACGGTGGCGGCCCGGGTGGTGGTGGCGGTGAAAGCGAAGAGGAACGTTAGCGCGAGGAGTGGGGCGAAGCGTTTCATGGGGGTCCTTGTCGGTGGGCTGTTGCAGCAGCGATGCTGGCAAGGGCGGGGGATGGGATGTCAGTTCGTGATTCGCGGTGATGCTTCGAGGCGTGATCCGTTGTTGGATGACTTTAGGCGGACGGCGGGGCGGTGGAATCCAGCGGCTCGAACCAGCTGGGCACGGTCACGTGCCGCTCGGCGGGCTCGCGTCGCTCGACCAGGGTGAGAAGTTGTTGCAAACCCTCGACACCCAGGGCCACGGCGTCCTGGCAGATGCTGGACATGCGGGGGAAGGTGCCGAAGCGTTCGTTGGTGTCGTCGAAGCCGATGAGCGAGAGCTCGTCGGGGAGCTTGATGCCCAAGCGCAGGGCCTCGTTGCAGATGCCGGCACCCAGCGCGGGGTCGGCGGCGAAGACGGCGGTGGGGCGTTCGGGCAATGCCATCAGTTGGCGGAGCGAGGCGCCGCCGCCGTCGTGGTTGGCGGGGCTGCGGACGACCCAGCGTTCGTCGAACTCCAGGCCGTGCGTCTGGACGAACCGGCGGTAGGTGTCCAGGCGGTGGGCGTGGTCGAAGTCGTCGATGACGTTCAGGGCGATGGCGATCTTGCGGTGGCCCAGGTGCAGCAGGTGCTCGAGGCCCCGTTCGATGGAGGGGGTGGCGTCGGCCCAGACGCTGCCGATGCGGTCGTGATCGATGCGGTCGGCCAGGGCGACGGCGGCGAAGCCGTCCTCGGCGAGCTCGTCACAGATGCCGTGGGTCTCGGTGGTGGTACGGAGCAGGGCGCCGACCACGCCGCGTCGCATGAGCATCTGGCCGAGCGATTCGTCGGGCCCGCGGCCGCGGGAGGCGCTGACGATCATCAGGTCGTGGGTGGTGGTGGCCAGGGCTTCGGCGATGCCGTGGAGGATCGCGGAGTCGAAGGTGGTGTTGAGCGTGGACCGCCCCCCGTAGACGAGAGCGATCGAAGTGGTCCCGGCCCGCCCTCCCACGGGCCGAGACGCCGGCATCCGGTTAGCGGCCTGCAAGACCTTCGCCCGTGCCGCGGCACTGACGTGGGGCTTGTTGTTCAGAACACGGGAAACGGTGCCGATCGAAACTCCGGCTGATTTGGCAATCTCGCGGACGCTTGGCATAAAAGTGACTCAGATAAACAAGAATTGATTCATTGTTTCAAAAGTGTTCAGGTATAATGCCACTGATCGGGCTTCATGTCAACGGTTTTCGTCACTTTTACGGAAAAGAGTCTTCGATGAGGCGGGTTTCATTTTTTGTCCTTGTTTTTTTCGCTATTTTTCAGATTCAGATCGGGGCGATCGGCCAGGCGGTCGAGCCGATCGGGGCGGGATCGATCGCGGCAACCCTGCCCGAGGGCGTCGCGCCCGATGGAACGATGTTCCAGAATAAGCCGATTTATTGGAACGTGAAAGAGGGCAAAATCCTCCCCACGAACGATTGGTGGAGTGATGTTCTATTTTCGCAGTACGGCCAGATGCTCTGGGCCTACCCGTTCCGGGTGGACACCAGCGAGCGGGGGCTGTCGGTCTTCCTACCCACGCAGTGGGCTGAGGATGGGGGGCAGCTGGTCAGCGATCGGCCGATCGACATCGTGGGCGAGGGGTTCACGCCCGTCGACACCCGGGCCGAGGCGTGGGGCGACTGGACGGTGACTTTCGTGCAGGCGGGTCCGTCGGCAGACGGCGCGGAGGGCCGTATCCGCACCACGATCGGCCGGGGCATGCCCTACGTCTGGATGGAGTTCGAAAACGTCAGCCCCGAGCTGAAGCTCCCCGGCCTCACCCAGGTCCGCATCCAGGGTCAGGGCAAGATTGTCGAAGGCTTTACCGCCGAGTCGTTCATGCTCAAGGACGGCGACCGGATGATCGCGGTTGTCGCGCCGAAGGGCACCCGCTTCGAGCCCACGGGCATCGGCGAACACCTGGCGGTGAAGTTCGAAGGCGATAGCGGATACCTCGTGTTCGGCGCGATGAGCCGGCTGCGCGACTTTGATCTCGTTGCCGAGCACGCCTACGCGTTGCCCACCGATAGCGAACTGACCTGGTCGCTGGACCGCGCCGCGGGGGTGGTCCGCAGCACCTGGTCGGTCACCACCCGCAAGCTGAAACCGCTCGCGGCGACCGAGGTGTTGCAGGGCTGGCTGCCACACCACCTGCGCGACACCACGGTGGACTTCGAGACCCAGCCGATGGAGTACCTCACGCCGCGCGGCACGATGAAGGTGGCGGTCGGCGAAACGTTTCAGATCGATTGGCCGTTCCGCGGGCTGCTCCCGGCGTATCCGATGCCGAAGCGGATCACCCCGGACACCGCCGAGCGTCTGCTCGACACCGCGATGCCCGACGGTGAGCTCCCGCCCGACACCTACTGGGCGGGCAAGGCGCTGCTCGACCTCACGCGGTTCTTGTGGCTGGCCAAGAACCTCGAACACCCCGAGGCCGAGGCGCTGGGTAAGCGGCTGCGCTACGAACTGACCGACTGGTTCACCTACACGCCCGGCGAGCCCAAGCACTACTTCGTGCGCTACCCCGACACGGGCGGCATCGTCGGCATCGCGCCCAGCTACGGCTCGGATATGTTCAACGACCACCACTTCCACTACGGCTATTACGCCTACGCCGCGGCGGTGCTGGGCATGCTCGACCCCGAGTTCCTCGAAGACTTCGGCCCGATGGCCAAGCTCGTCGCCCACGACTACGCGAACCCCGGCGCCCAGCACGGCGACCCCACGCTGCCGAAGCTGCGCAACCTCGACCCGTGGGCCGGCCACTCCTGGGCCAGCGGCACCAGCAGCCCCGGCGGGAGCAACCAGGAATCGACGTCCGAAGCGGTCATGAGCTGGATCGGGTTGTACCTCCTGGGCGTCGCGCTCGAAGACGAACACCTCGCCGCCACCGGTGCGCTGGGCTACGCGATGGAGACCCGCGCGACGATCGAATACTGGTTCGACCAATACGGCACCAACTGGTCCAAGGACTACCCCCACGAAGTCGTCGGCATCCTCTGGAGCGGCGGCCAGCAGTACGCCACCTACTTCACCGCCGACCCGGCCTGGGTCCATGCGATCCAGTGGATCCCCATGATGCCGGGCATGTCTTACCTCGCCACCGACCCCGACTTCATCAAGCAACAACTCAGGACCCTGCGCATCGACCGCAAGGCCAAGGAAGGCTCAGCGACCCTTGAAGCGATGGGCACCGACCTGGGCAAACTGGTGTTGGGCTACGAAGCGTTGGCGGACCCCAAGTCGGTGATCAGGCAGATCGACAAGCTCCGCCGGTCCGATCACGCGATGGCCAACCACAACGGCATCAAGCTCGTCGAGGCCGACGCGATCGCGCGTCTTTCGCTAGGCCGTGAGGACGACTCGGTCTGGTCGGATGCGCCGATGTCGCGTGTATACCGGGCCAAGAGCGGCAAGCGCACCCTCGTGGCGTGGACCACGCAGGCCATGCAAGCCCACGTCTATACCGAAGACGGACAGACCCACGAGGTCGAGCTGCCCGAGGGCTGGTCGTACACGCCGGTCGAGATGGATTGATTCCGCGTTTGGTGCGCGGGCGGTACGTAGGCGTTTAGCCTTCGACGGCGAACGAGTAATCGACGGGGGTACCGCCGGCGGCGTCGGAGGCGTAGGCCGCTTCGACGCAGGCCATGGTGCGCATGACGTCTTCGAGGCGGGTGGGCATCGCGTCGAGGCTGCCTTCTTTGTGACGCATGACCTGGGCCATGCTGCCGACGAACGCTTCGGGGAACCACGAGCCTTCGAGGTCGACGCGGTGCCATTCCGGGGCTTGGTCGGAACCTTCCGGGGGGAGCAGGCAGTACTCGAACTCGTCGGGCACGCCGTCGGGGTAGTTTTTGAGCAGGCCCATCGTGGCTTTGATCGCGCCCTCGGTGCCTTCCCACTTGATGTAGGACTGCTGGTGTTTGGCCCCGAACTCGTGGCCGTGGTTGACGAGGATGGTGGCCTGGATGTCGTCGCCGTAGTCGAGGATCATCGTGGTGCGGGTCGAGGCGAGCTCGGCCTGCTTGGGGTGCTTGAGGGTGCGGGCGTACATCGAGCCGGGGTCGCCGAGGAACGAACGGACGATGTCGAGGTGGTGGATGGAGTGTTGCTGGATCTCGACGCGGGGCAGGCCGTGGATGTGCGGGAACAGGTGCCAGGGCGTGTAGACCTCGACGTGGACCTCCATGTGGTGCAGGTCGCCGATGAGGCCGCGTTCGATCAGGTCGCGGGCGGCCATGGTGAACGGGGCGAAGCGGAGCTGGCAGTTGATGGCGGCCTGGTGGCCGTTGCGCCAGCAGGCGTCGCGGATGGCGAGCGTGGTGTCCCAGTCGTCGCCCATGGGTTTTTGCAGGAGCACGTGCGAGTTCTTGGGCAGCTTGTCGAGGATGCCGACGAACTGCGGTGGCATCACGGCGAGGTCGAACACGGCGTTCTCCGGCGCGTCGGCGATGGCCTCTTCGACGGTGGCGTAGGCGTTGGGGATGCTGTACTGCTCGGCGAGTTTCTCGGCCTTGGCGACGGTGCGGTTGTAGATGCCGTGGACCTGGAAACCAGCTTGTTTGTAAGCGGGCAGGTGCGCGTCTTTAACGATGCCGCCGGCACCGAAGATGACGATGGGCACGGGGTTGTTGGGCAGGGTGGGTTTGTAGGTGATGTCCATGGCGGGGCTCCGCGGAGAGCGTGGGGAGACAGTGGGTTAATGCGAGGCGTGTTGAATCACGGCCAATCAGCTCGCGTCGATCTTGGCCTGCGCCGCTTCGAGCAGCGCCTTGATCGGCTTGTCGGTGTTGATGGTTTCGACGACCAGCTCATCGATCGCGCCGGCGAGCGAGGCCCAGTCGGCCAGGCGGGGCAGCGTGCGGGCGGTGGCGTGCAGCGGCTCGAGGCGGTGGTAGAACGGCACCTCTTGGTTGATCTCGGTGTCGTGCCAACTGCTGATGCGGCAACCGGTGCCGCCGTTGAGCGTGAGGCGTTTGTCGTTCTCGGCCGAGGTGGCGAAGCGGATGAAGTCGTAAGCGACCTGGGCGTGGGGCGAGCCGGCACCGACGACGTACATCCAGTAGCAGTTGAGCGACGCGCTGGTGTGCCCGGGCGCGGCGGGGATGTCGGTGATGTCGAGCTTGCCCTTGACCTTGGAGTCGGGGGCGACCTCGCCCATGCCCGCGAAGCCGAACCAGTTGACCATCATGGCGATCTCGCCCTGGGCAAACGCCAGGCCCGACTGCACCGAGTCCATCTCGGCGCACTTGGGGTGGACCACGGTCGTGTCGCGCAGGATCTCGCGGTAGAACGTCAGGCCTTCGAGTGCTTCGGGGGAATCGACGACCACTCGGCCCTGCTCGTTCACGAGTTCACCGCCGCGGGTCCAGATCTGAATTGCCAGGTCGAAGACGGTGTTGTGCCCATCTGGATAGGCGGCGAACGCGGTGCCGTAGAGGCCTTGCTCTGGGCGTTGGAAGAAGCGGGCGACCTCGACGAAATCGTCCCAGGTCTTGGGCGGGGCGAGGTCTTTGCTGGTCTTGGCTTTGAAGTCGGCCTGTTCTTTCGGGTCGTTGAACAGATCGGTGCGGTAGATCAGGCACTCGGGCCCGTCGTGGAAGGGCAGGCCGACGATCGCATCGCCGAAGTCCTGGAACCCGAGCATCGAGTCGGTCCAACCCGAGGGGAAATCGTGCGGCGGGTTCTGTTCGATGAACGGCTTGAGGTTCAGCAGCGCCCCTTGGTGGTGGGCCTCGGCGATAAAGTCGGTGTTGAGGTGGGCGACGTCCCAGTCGCCGTTCTTCATGCCGCTGTCACCGATGAGCGCGTCGTAGAGCGGGTGCAGGTCCATCGGCACGGGATCGAACTTCAGCGTGCAGCCGGTCTGAGCGCAGAACGCGTCCCAGATTTCCTGCATGCTGCGCTCGAAGGGTTCGAACTGGCGGATCGCAAAACGGAGCGTGTCTTCGCGCATGATTCAAGCCTCGAGTGAGGGAGCGTTTCAGATCGTGGAATAGGTCTGATCGACCTGCTCGTTGTGTTCGCCCAGGCCGCAGGAGCCGGCGGGCGACTTGAACGCCTCGCCGTCGATGCGGATCGGGCAGGCGGTGGTGCGGTAGCTCGTGCCGGTGCCGCGCTGAACGGTCTGCAGCATGTCGAGCACCTCGAAGCCCTCGTGGGCGAGCAGGGTGTCCCAGTCCATGACGCCGGCGCACCAGATGTCGGCCGGCTCGAGCACGTCCAACCAGTCCTGCGTCGGCTTGGTGCGCAGGTGATCGGCGAGGATCGCCTTGATCTCGTCCCGCTCGCTGAACCACGAGGCGGGGTCGGTGAAGCGCATCAGCGGCATGCATTCGAGGAGCTCGCCGAGCTGCAGGATGCTGCCCATCGCCAGGGCGAGGTAGCCCGAGGCGGTTTCGTACACGCCGTAGGGCGCACCGACGAGCGAGTGGGCGTTGTTGGATGCGGTGCGTTCGGGCAGCGAGCCGTCCTGCAGGTGGATGGTGACGGGCTCGAACTGGAAGTCGAGCGCGGCTTCCATCATGTTGACTTCGACCAGCACGCCTTCGCCGGTGACGCCGCGCTGCACGAGCCCGGCGAGCAGGCCCTGCACGAGCAGTCCGCCGGCCCAGAGATCGACGACCGCCAAACCCATGGGCACGGGCCCGTCGTCGGCGTTGCCGCTGAGGCCGGTGATGCCCGACATGGCTTGCAGCAAGAGGTCTTGGCCGGGCTTGCCGGCCCAAGGACCGTCTTTGCCGTAACCGCTGATCTCGCCGTACACCACGCCGGGGTTGAGCTTGCGCACGGCGTCGTAGTCCAGGCCCAGGCGGTCGATCACGCCGGGGCGGAAGTTGTGCATGACGATGTCGGCCTGGGCGACCAGGCTCTTGACCTTGGCCAGATCATCGGGGTTCTTCAGGTCGGCGGCGTAGCCGAGCTTGTTGCGGTTGATCGCGTGGAAGATCGTCGAGTCGCCGTCGATGTCGATGTCCGAGACGTAGAGCTGCCGGCAGATGTCGCCGGTGTCGGGGCGTTCGATCTTGATGACGGTCGCGCCCAGGTCCGCGAGGCGCAGCGACGCCGAGGGGCCCGAGAGGAACTGGCTGAGGTCCACCACGAGGACGCCGTCGAGGGGTTTGTCGTGAGCGTTCATTTCTTCTCCACTTGGTCGGCGAAGGCTTCGGGGTTGCGGTAGCGCACGGTCTGGAGGTGCTCGGCATACAGCGCGAGTTCGCCCTCGCCGTTTTCATCGAGCTTGAAGATCTCGTAGCTCACGGTGATAAGCCCCATCTCCGCGTACTTGGGCCGCTTGGCGAGGTGGGTGCGGACGGTGTAGATCGTGTCGCCGATGAAGACGGGCTTGATAAAGCGGAGCTTGTCGTAGCCGTAGCTGAAGGTGTTGACGTTGTTGTTGGCCATCAGCCCCAGCCCGTAGCTGAACACCTGGGCCCCTGCGACGAGGCGTCGGTTGAACGCGCCTTGGGTGGTGGCGAAGTGTTGGTCGCCGACGTAGGGGTGCATGTCCAGGACGAGCGAGTTGAAGAGCATCGCCTCGCCCTCGGCGATGGTCCGCCGGATGGAGCGGTGCTTCAGGCCGATCTCGAAGTCTTCGTACAGCCAGTCTTCGACGTTGTACGCGGGGATATCGGCGTGGGTCGACGGGGGGGTGCTCTCAGGCATCGAGGATCTCCTTGCGGACCGCGTCGTTGTGGGCGCCAACGCGCGGCGCCGCCTTGGGGTCGAACAGGCGCTCGCCGTTGAAACGGATCGGGCTGCGCAGGGTCTTCACGGGCGGAGCGCCGTCGCGGGTGACGGTCTGTTCGACGTCGAGCGCCTGGTAGCCCGGGTGGGCACGCAGCTCGTCGTAGCCCATCACCCGGCCGCACCACACGTCGGCGGCTTCGAGCTGTTCGAGCACGTCGGCGGTCGGTTGGGATTGCAGGTGGTCGGCGAGCACACGGCGGATCTCGTCGGCCTTGGTGAAGGCGTCGGTCGAGCCGTCGTAGTTCTGGAGCGCGTCGAGCTGCAGCACCTCGCCGAGTTTTTCGAGGCTGCCCATCGCCAGCGCGAGAAAGCCGTCGCTTGTGGCGTAGATGCCGTAGGGTGCGCCCTGGTAGGGGTGGCCCGCCGAGACGGCGCTGCGCTGCGGGGCACGGCCGCCGTCGTTGAGGTAGGTCGTGAGTGCTTCGAACTGCAGGTCGATCAGCGACTGCAGCAAGCTGACTTCGACCAGTGCGCCTTGGCCGGTGCGTCCACGGCGGACCAGCGCCGCGAGGATGCCTTGCGTGAGGTGCACGCCGCAGATGCCGTCGGCCACCGCGAGGCCCAGGGGCGTGGGCGGCGCGTCGTTCTTGCCGCTGACGTAAAGCACGCCGCTCATCGACTGGGCGAGCAGGTCCTGGCCGGGCTTGGCCCGCCAAGGGCCCTCGGTGCCGTAGCCGGTGACCGAGGCGTAGATGAGTTTGGGGTTGAGCGCCTTGGCGGCGTCGTAGTCGAGGCCGAGCTTCTCCATGACGCCGGGGCGGAAGTTGTGGGTGAGCACATCGGCCTTGGCGATGAGCTGCTTGACCTCGGCCAGGTCGCCGGGGTCTTTGAGGTTGGCGGCGTAGGACTCCTTGCCGCGGTTGGCGGTGTGGAACACGAGGCTGTCGCCGTCGACGATCATGTTCTTGGTCGCGAGTTGCCGGCAGGCCTCGCCCTTGACCGGGCGCTCGACCTTAATGACACGCGCGCCTAGGTCCGACAGGCGGAGCCCCGCCCAGGGGCCGGCCATGTACTGACAAAACTCCAAAACGATCAGGCCGTCGAGCGGTCGTTTCATGCTTCACCGCCTTCTTGCGAGTCGCGGTACATCTGGTTGAGCTTGTCGAGCGTGGCCTTGGCGTCGCCGCCGTTCATCATGAACTCGCGGATCGGCACGCCGCCGCCGTCACGGTCCTGGAACGCCAGGCTGCCGGGGTAACGCGGACGCAGGTAGGCCCGGTCGAGGCAGGGCAGCGTGTCCTTGAAGTAGTCCATGGTCCGGCGGTTGTTTTCTTCGTCCAGCCACGCCTTGCGGTGGCCGGGCTGTCCGCCGTTCTCGACGTACTGCGTGCGCTGGTACTCGGAGCCCACGGCGAGTTGTGCGTATTCCGCAGCCACGTCGAGGTGTTGGCACTTGCTGGAGACCGCGAGGCCCGTGCCGCCGAGCGTGGTGCTCATCGGCGAACCCTTGCAGGTCACGATGTCGCCGAACTTCAGCGGCTTGCGCGAGTAGCCCCGGCGGGAGTAGTTGGAGTAGCCGTAGGCGAACGGGCAGTAGGCCACGTCGTCGGTGTTGACCAGCTTCTCGTATACGTGGATCGGGTTCATCTCGAAGATGGCGGGGTCCTGGTAGCTGGCGAGTTCGCGTAGCGTCTCGAGCGCCCACAGGCCCATCTCTTCGTTGACGACGATCTCTTTGCTGGCGAACAGGTCGTTGCCCGGCAGGGTGCAGAGCATGTAGAAGTTCATCAGCGTGTCTTGCGCGATGCCGGGCATCACCACGAGCTTCTTCTTGGCCAGCGCGAGCAGGTCGTCCCAGGTCTTGGGCGCTTCGGTGTCGTGGGCTTCGAGCAGGTCGGGCCGCCAACTCGCGACGGGCGTCGCGGCGTCGAGGGCCAGGCCCCACTGCTGGTCGTTGTAGCGGTAGCTCTCGTGCGACGGGCCGACGGTGTGCTCGGCCTGGTCGGCGAGGAACTCGAGCGGGAGGATGGTGTCGAGCCCGACGAGCACGCCGGTCTTCGCCGCGTGGCCCGCCCAGGGGTGGTCGATGACCAGGAGGTCGTACTTCGCGGTCAGTTCATCGAGCGACTGGTCGGCAAACTCCTGGAGCGTGCGCAGGTGCCAGTGGATGGTCACGTGCGGGTTGAGCTCGTGGTACCGTTGGGCGGCGGCGGCGATGGGAATCAGGCCACGGGTGTGGTCCCAGGTGATCCCGTTAAGGACGATAGGGTTTTTTGCGGCAGGCATGAGATAATTTCACATGTGGAAATAAAATTTGGTATAGTAAAGTATCCGACGCCCCCCATGTCTGCAAGCCCTAATCCCGATGTCTGCGAATTCCAACGATAAACCCGCCTACAGCGTCCCCGCCCTCGAGCACGGCCTGGATGTGCTGGAACTGCTGATCGCCTCGGGCGAAGACCTCACCCAGAAGCAGGTCGCCGCGGCGACGGGCAAGCCGGTGAGTACGGTCTTCCGCATGCTTAACTGCCTGGAAGAGCGGGGCTACGTGCAGCGCGACGCCGAGCTGTCGACCTATCGCCCAACCCTGCGGCTCTACGGGTTGGCCCAGCCCCACCCCGCCTACCGCCGGTTCCACGACATCGCGCAGGCACCGATGCGGGCGCTCAGCGAAACCATCGGCGAGTCGTGCCACCTCTCGGTCCTCGACGACGGGCAGGTCCGGGTCATGAGCCACCAGCCCAGCCCGCACGCCCACTCGTTGGCGGTGGCGCCCGGCTCGGTCTATCCCCTGCACCGCACCTCGGCGGGGCGGTTGATGTTGGCCGACATGCCCCGGCAGCGGGCCGAGGCCATTCTTGACAGCCGTGTGCTGGCGAAAGATTTCTCGAAGAAACAACGAAGTGAGTTCCTGGCCGACGTCCAACGGCTGGGGAAAAAGCGTTACTCCATCGCGCCCAGCCCGATCACGCCGGGCGTTCTGGATGTGGGGGTGCTGCTGGCTTGCGATCTGCTGGGCGGGCGTGTGGCGCTGATGGTGCCCTGCCTGCAGAAGTGGAGCAAGCGTGAGCAGCAGGACGTGCTGTTGCCCGCGGTGCAAGACGCGGCGGAACGCATCGCAGCGGTCTTTAACCAATCCAAAGGAATCTGAACATGTTCGAAACCACGTACTACGAAGACTACGAGCTGAACCACGAACGCAAGACGTTTGGCCGAACCATGACCGAGGGCGACATCATCGTCCACGCGGGCCAGACCGGCGACTTCTTCCCCCACCACATGGATGAAGAGTGGTGCAAGACCCAGGACTTCAAGAAACGGCTGGTCCACGGCACGCTCACTTTCTCTGTCGGCGTGGGCCTGACCGCCAGCGTCATCAACCCCGTCGCGATGACCTACGGCTACGAGCGTTTGCGCTTCATCAAGCCCGTCCACATCGGCGACACGCTGCGGACCACCGTCACCATCACCGACAAGAAGGACCACAAGCGGCCGCAGTTCGGCATCGTCACCGAACACCTGGAAGTCACGAACCAGCGCGGCGAAACGGTCATGGTCTGCGACCACCTGCTGCTGGTGGAGAAGAAGGCGGGCAAAGCTTCGGTTGAAACCAATGGTGCGGCACCGGGCTGAGTTAACTTGTTAACAATTCACAACATCGGGCTGCTTTTGCGTTCGGTTCTTATATAAAGACGGATCTCCCTTTCCGGTGGGGCGGTTTATGAACGGTTGACAATTTTCTTTGAATTTTCGAGTTAAGGCATTAATCTTAAAGGTCCCCTCGCAGCCGAGTGACTCCCCGTGTCGCGTTTCGTTGGCGCTGCGCAACGTTTCTTGAATCAAATTGAAGGGTAGGAGTTTTGATGAGTATTTGGCCTGCGAAGCGTTTTTCGCGTTCCGGTTGGTGTGCGTTGTTGGTGTTTGCAGCACCGTTGGGTGCTCACGCACAGGTTGATTTTTCGGATGACTATCTGAATCCGACTCAGTTTGTTTTGGGTGAGGGGATCCAGGCATACGAGAACACGGTCCAATCCAGCGGATCGAATGATCCCGGTGCCGACGTGGACTTTTTCACGGTTGTGGTCAACCCGGGGCTGCAGATCGACCGGATCGAACTCACCCGATACGAAGGCCCGGCGGTATCGCTTATTGGATTTGGTGCGGGCGCTACGCTTACCGCCGACCCGTCTGCGGGTACCGCAAGCCAGCTGCAGTTTGCGACGGATACCCTCGGTTACGCCCTGGTGGGCGAGGAATTGCTGGGTAGCAACTTGATGAGAAACCTGGCGGACGGCGATGTGACCATCGATCGCGTCAACGATCCGCCGGACCTGCAGCTGGCGATGAACCGCCGTTTCGACCCTAACCAGCCCTTGGGAGCCGGGTCGTACGCCTTTGTGTTCCAAGACACCGGCCCGTTCCTCATTACCTACGAAGTAGCGTTTTTTACTTCGGCGGTGCCCGAGCCTAACACGATGTTGATCCTTGCTTTAGGGGCTGCCTTCGGCTTGGTGCGATCCTCCACCCGAGGCCGTTGACGCTAAATCGCACCGTTTTGGAGATTTTTCTTGCTTCTTATTGGTGGTGTGATTAAATTAAACTACATAAGCATGCAGATATAAATATTATTCATCTCCTGCGGCTTCCCTCCTTGTTTGTGCCTTTTTCCTCTTTTTTGATCGTCATCTGGTGAGTACAGGGTTTTGGCCCCTTCGGATTTAACGCCGGCACCCGGCTTCACGTCGTTTGAGTCAACTTCATCTTGGAGGTTTGTTAACTCCGACGTCCCGATCCTTCCGACGTTCCCTTTGATAACCCCGCGGCTTAAGTCTTTGTGCCGCTTCAGTCAGTGATTCAAGATTTACCCCGTTCGTTCCGATGCCTCGGCATCATTTCAGGAGAAGAAGACGTGATTCAATTTGTTAACCCTTTCCGCAAGGAATCTGCGCTTGCCCGTCGTGTGGCTGGCGGTGCGTTGCTCGCTGTGGCGGGCCTGCTGGTGAGCCCGGCGGTGGCTCAGCCGGTCATCGCGTTTGACGACTCGGCGAACGCGAGCCCGGGTGCTTACGCCCAGGGCAGCTCGTTCTCCCTCGACCTGCTCTTGAACGCCGCCTTCGATGCCGGGGGTGTTGGTTTCGATCTCGAGTTCAGCAAGGCGGGCTCGGCCCCCGGGGCGGATCAGATCACCCTGGTCAGCCGCAACAACGCGGGAAGCGTTCTGAGTAGCTACAACAACTTTGACGCCAATCTGGGGATGGGTGCCTTCTCGGGTACGACGGGAACGGACCTCGGGCAATTCAGCTTCGCAGCGCTTGCCCCAGCAGGCAACAGCTTCTTGGCGACTTATGTCTTCGAAGTGGGTGCCCTGGCCCCGGGCGAATACGAAATCGCCATCGGCGGCAACACCCCCGGGATCGTGACGGATGAATTCTTCGAGGATGTGAACCTCGGTGATTCGTCCTACACCTTCACGGTGTTGGTGCCCGAGCCGACCACCGCGGGCCTGCTGATGGTTTCCGCCGGTGCGGTCTTGCTCCGCCGTAAGCGGATCGGTTGAAATTGAAATGCTGCTGGCCGCGGGTGACCGCCCGCGGCCAGCGTTTAGATGCAGACGTCGTTTCCACGCTTTATTTCTGCTCCCCAAGTCCGTTTTGGTTCGACCGCGACCTCGGACTCCCGCCTCGGTGCCCTCCGCCACTTTTTTGTGACACGTGCTTTCGGTTTCTTGACAACATAAGGACCTGTGCCATGCCCCTGTCTCGTCGGTATTTTGCTTGGCTAAGCGTATTGCTGATCTGCGTTTCGCTCCCCGCGATCGCTGCCCCGCCGGTTAACACCTCGACCCGTTCGGAGTTGAGGCACCTGGCTTCCAATGGTTCGAGCATCTACCGCGCGATCGACATGCCCCTCTCCGGGCCACGAGCGATCGAGCCCCGAATGCACCGCGACGGCGAGACCGTTGTGATCTTTGTATTCGATCAAGCCCTCCAGTCGGTCGGGAACATCGCGACATCCCACGGCACGATCAACTCGGCCATTTCCGGTGTCCGCACCCAGTTCCCCGACACCATCGCGGTTCACCTCAATGGCGTCCCGGATGCGGAATGGGTCACGGTTTCGTTGACCGACATCGTCTCCCAGGGCGGCGAGACCCTGCCGAGTGCCGCGGGCACCGTCGGCTACCTGCTGGGCGATGTCACGTTCAACCGTGTGGTGAACGTTTCGGACATCCGCAAGGTGGCCACCTTCTCCGGCCAGGACCCCAGCGTGGGCGGCAACTTTGTTCAAGACCTGACCATCAACAACGCCATCAATGTTTCGGATATCCGTTTCGCCGCGTCACGGAACGGCCGGAGCCTTCCCAACACCGCGCCGACCATCGTTGGGCTCACCAATCAATCCACTGTTATCAATACCCCCACCGCGGCGTTGTCGTTTGTTGTGGATGACTTCGCCACGCCCGCAGATTCGCTGGCGGTCACCGCGGTGTCGGATAACCCTGGCGTCGTGACCGATGCGAACATCGTGGTGACAGGTTCCGGGTCGAACCGTAGTGTGGTCGTGACCCCCGAGCCCGGCGAGGTCGGATCGGCAATCATCACGCTGACGGTGTCGGATGGCTCGATGAGCTCCACCGCGTCCTATATCGTTTCGGTTACCGAGGAAGCAAGCAACCAGCCTCCTCAAGCCCTTGCGTATGTCAAGAATTTCCTGGGCCCTGCGCCGTTGACGGTAGAGTTGGACGGAACGCGGTCGTTCGATCCAGACGATGGGATCTTGTCGTATGCATGGGATTTCGGCGACGGAGCTGGTTTCCCCGGCTCAAAACTAACCCACACCTATACCCAGCCCGGGACCTACACCGCGAAGCTCACCGTCGATGATTTCACCGGGGATACAGATGAAATCGAGTACGTCATCACCGTCTCCGACGGCACATTCAACGTCAACGCAACGCCCTCGGCCAACGACGCCAGCCGGTTCCTGTGGCAGGCGGCCTTCGGCCCGAGCGAAGGCGATGTCGCCGATGTTCAGGCCCTTGGCTATGAGGGCTGGATCGATCAACAGATGGCGCTTTCGCCGACGCTGCTCACGCAGCAGATGTTTGACCAGGCGGCCACGCGCAACGGGGCGGGCCAGGTCTTCCAGCAGCGGTTTGCCTTTGCGAACCTCGCGGTCGATGCGCAGGATCAACTGCGTCAACGCGTGGCGTGGGCGCTGATCCAGATCTTTGTCATGAACAACGACCAGGACAGCGCTGGGCCCAGCGCCAGTCGTGGGTACTACAACTTCATGCTCGAGAATGCGTTTGGGAACTACCGCGACCTGCTCAGCGATGTGACCTTTTCCTACCCCATGGGGAACTACCTCACCTACCGTGACAACCGGAAAGCGGACCCTGCTGCGGGGACCGTCCCGGACGAAAACTACGCGCGTGAGATCAAGCAGCTGTTTTCGATCGGACTTTTTGAGCTGAACCTCGACGGCACCCAGAAGAAAGACGCTCAAGGCAACCCGATCCCCACCTACACCAATGAAGACATCGTTCAATTTGCCCGGGTGTTTACGGGTCTTCGAACATCGAACATCGGCTCAAACTTTGAACAACGGACCGCCAATCCCATGCGGATGCAGTCCAGCTGGCACGAGTTCGGCGATAAGCAGTTGTTGAACTACCCGGGTGCGGTTAACGGCGGGTACATCCCCGCTCGCGGCAGCGGCCAGCAGACCGACGCCAACGGCATCGCCGACGTCAACTTTGCGATCGACAATGTTTTCAATCACCCCAATACGCCGCCGTTCATCAGCCACCTGCTGATCCAGCGGTTGGTGACCAGCAACCCGACGCCCGCCTACGTCGAGCGTGTCGCTTCGGTCTTTGTCGATGACGGCACCGGCACGCGGGGCAACCTGGGTGCAGTGGTCAAAGCGATCCTCCTCGACCCCGAGGCCCGCGACCGCACCTACAGCAGCAGCCCGTATTTCGGCAAGATCATCGAGCCCTTCCTGTTGAAGTGGTCGTTGTACCGCGTGTTGGACCGCTACGACCGGCCCGGCCAGCCGTTTGGCCTCCGTGTGGATGAATTGCAGTTTGGCGAAACAGACAAATTCGGCCAGGCCTACATGACCTCGCCCTCGGTTTTCAACTTCTACCTCCCGGATTACACCGTGGCCAACAGCGAGTTGGACCGCAGAACGCTTGATATTCCCGAGCTCCAGATCACCAACGAGATCACCGTGTTCTCCAGCCTCAACGACCACCGCCGCAACAGCATTGCGGAGAGTGGGGATGACGAGGCCAACGTTTACGACGATCTTCGGGCGCTGATCCCCTCGAACAATGTGACCAACAACACCGCCCTGATCGAGGCGATCGATGATCTGTTGATGTACGGCACGATGAGTCCTGAGATGAAGCAGATCCTTTTGACCGTCGCCCCACGGGTGGCCAACCAGACCGAACGGGTCCGGGCGATGGTTTACATGGTCGTTTCTTCTCCGGAATTCCAGTTGGTGAATTGATCTGATTCTTCAGCCGCAGCAGATCCACCGACCGATCTGGTGGACCCTATCCCAAACCGTATTTGTGCAAAGCTCTAAAGGAGTTTCGAAGCGATGGATGACAATCTCGACAACCTGATCTCGCGCCGCTCACTGTTGCGTCGTGGCTCTTGTGCGGCTTTGGGTATTGGTGGTTTGATGTCGCAGCTGTTTAACCTGCGGATGACCAGCGCGGCCTTGGCCCAGAGCGGCGGCGGGTTCAGCGATTACAAGGCGTTGGTCTGCGTCTTTCTGTTCGGCGGTAACGATGCCGGCAACACGATTATCCCGATCAGCGGCGGCAATCAGAACTACTCCGACTACGCCGCGGGGCGGACCGGTTTGGCGATCCCGCTAAACAGCCTGAACGCGACCACGTTCACCCCCGCAGGCAGCACACGCCAGTTCGCTTTCCACCCGCAACTCACCGACGTGCACAACCTGTTCAACCAGGGCAACATGGCGGTCGTGGCCAACGCCGGTTCTCTCGTCGAACCGACCACGCTGACTCAGTACCAGAACCGGAGCGTGGCCCTGCCTCCGCAGCTCTTCGCCCACAACACTCAGCAGGAGCTGTGGCAGATCTCGACCGCCGACGCCATCGGGCGGATCGGTTGGGGTGGGCGCATCGCCGACTCGCTGCAGGCGCTGGGGGCGCAGAACGACTCGGGTGTGTCGATGAACATCTCGATCGCCGGTTCGAACTATTTCCTTACCGGAAACCAGGTCACGCCTTATGCCGTCTCGCCCAACGGCGCGATCGGACTGGACACCACCGCGTTGGGTTCCACCTCGGACCGGGAGATCATCGCCAATGCCTACGCCGACCTGATCGCCCTTCAAGGTAACCCGAATTATTCCGCCCGTAACGAACTGAGCAAGGCTTATGCCGACGTCGCCGGACGGGCTCTCCGGAACGAAGACATCATCTCGAGCATCGACGCCCGCCAAGACCCCAACACCGGCGACTCGGTGCTGCGTAACCTTGCCGTGCCCGACGGCAACTCGCTTGCCGCCCAGCTCGGTGCCGTCGCCCGCCTGATCGAATCGGGCCCCAGCATCCTCGGCCAAAACCGCCAGGTCTTCTTCGTGTCTCTTGGCGGCTTCGATAACCACAACGGCCTCATCGGCCCGCACGACGACAACCTCGCCCGGGTGAACGACGCCCTGAAGTATTTCTGGGACGCTCTGGGCTTGCTCAACCGCCGTGACGACGTGACCACCTTCACCGCCTCCGACTTCGGCCGGACCTACCGCTCCAACGGCAACGGCTCGGACCACGGCTGGGGCGGCCACCACTTTGTCATGGGCGGAACCCAGGTCGACGGCGGCAAGATGTACGGCGACTACGGCAACATCGCCATCGGCGGACCAGAAGACACCGGCAATGGCCGATTCATCCCGACCACTTCGGTCGATGAATACGCCTTTGAGTTTGCCCGTTGGATCGGTGTCCCGACCTCGGAGATGGGCACGATGTTCCCGAACCTTGGCCGGTTCCTGGACGTGAACAACCCGAGCACCCACCTCGGCTTCATGAACATCTGATCATCGTCGCAAGCCATTTGGTGCCCCGCTAAGGAGCAAAGCTTACACATTAACGATAACACCTAAGGCTACACCTGATTTTGGGTGAGCCTTTTGTTATTGCAATGAGTACAGTAAGTTTTAAAGGTAATTATCTTGCGTCAGTGAGCTCTGGTTTTTACTTTTAATCTAGACCGTAACGATTTGTTTCGCTTACGGTTTATCGCTTTGCCATCGCAGCAATTATGTTGGCAGTGGCCTTGAGGTTGGGCTTTAAATTAGAGCATTCCCTGCTTCTATGGTATCTCCTAATTGTGTTTGCATTAAAACTTGATTCAATGCATTTCACTAAGGGATTAAGCGATCGGGTCATTCAATTAATTTGACTTCAGTACATGCGTGCTTGTGTTGTTCGGTCATGCAGTTTGGTCAAGGTTTCTAGTTTTACGTCGGGGTTGACGTCGTATCAGGAGAGTAAGGTTTGTATCACCATTCAGCCCTTTTTCGTAATAAACACACCACATTCACTTGGCGTTCGGGTTGTAAGTCTCTGTTGATTATTGCCGGTTTTGCGGCCTGCCCCGCCTTTGCTCAGCCGGTCCTGGTCTTCGACGATTCAGGCAACGCGGTGCCGGGGGTGTATGAGCAGAACAGCTCTTTTGTCTTGGATGCCCCGTTCGATACCGGCGGTGTCGGCTTTGATCTGGAGTTCCGCCGGGCGGGGCTTGCGCCTTCCGCGGCGGCTCAGCTGACGCTGGTTGGTCGTGACAAAGGTGCCAGTGTTCTCGAGACATTTAATAATTTCGACAATGCCTTTGGCCCCGTTTCGTTTTTTAGCGATACGGGAACCGATCTGGGGCAAGCGACTTTGGGGTTGAGCAACGCCTCGGCGGGGCGGATCTTCCTCTCGGCTTACACCTTCGAGGTGGGCTTGCTGGAGCCGGGTGAGTATGAAATCGCGGTGGGCGGGAACACGCCCGGCATCGTCGCCGATGAATCCTTTGACGATGTCGCCTTGGGCGACTCGTCCTACCGCTTCCAGGTCGTCGAAGTGCCCGAGCCGACCACCGCAGCTTTGCTGGCGCTTCCGGCGATGGCGGCAATCCTCCGGCGAAAACGTCTCGATTGAATGAATCCGCAGTCGGCCTCTCCGGTGTGGGGAGGCTGTCGGGCGGTCTTATGCGCCGCGCGTATCCCTTTGCAATCCAAGTCCGTGTTGAGTTTATGTGAAACCGGACTCCTGCCCCGGCACCCCCTGCCGTCTTGATTCTTCCGAATTCTCTGTTTCTACATAAGGAATCTATGCCATGGCTTTGTCACGTTCCGTCACTGTTTGGCTAAGCGCATCGCTGGTTTGTGTTTCGTTTTCTACCGCTCACGGATCGCCCCCGGTTGCGACGTCGATGCAATCGTCGATGGAGCACCAGGCTTCGGGCAGCACCGCTGTCTACTCGATCGACATGCCGTTGGCTGGCCCGCGGGGGGTGGAGCCACGCAGGCCGCGCGACGGCAAGAGCGTGGTGTTGTTTGTGTTCGACCAGGCGGTGGCGTCGGTGGGGGGGATGTCAAGCACGCACGGCACCATCGGCGCCGCATCGGGGGTGAGCGGCGCGTCTGCGGATACGGTTGAGATCCACCTTGAAGGCATCCCCGACGGCGAGTGGGTGACGATTTCGCTGACGGATGTGGTGTCGCCCGGAGGCGAGACGCAGGCGAGTGTCGAGGGGACCCTGGGCTTCTTGATGGGCGACGTGACGCTCAACCGCGTGGTGAACGTGTCGGACATCCGTAAAGTGGCGACGTTCTCGGGTCAGGACGTGGGCACGGGTAACAACTTCGTTCAGGACCTGATCATCAATCAAGCAATCAACGTGTCGGACATCCGCTTCACGGCCACGCGTAACGGCCAAAGCCTGCCCAACACCGCTCCGACGCTGACGGGCCTGGCGGACCAGAGCACGACGGAAGGCGTGGCCGCGACGCAGGCGTTTGTGGTCGACGACTTCACCACGCCAGCGAGCGGGTTGACGGTGAGCGCGACCAGCAACAACACAACATTACTCCCGCAGGCGAACATCGGCTTCTCGGGTGTTGGGTCGAGCCGTGACATCACGGCGACGCCGGTGTCGGGCCAGACGGGCTCGGCCACGGTGAGCGTGACGGTGTCGGACGGCTCGTTGTCGTCGACGCAGACGTTCGTGTTGACGGTGGGGACGAACACGCTGCCGGAGGCGTTGGCGGAAGCAGACAATTTTGTGGGCGCCGCGCCGCTGACGGTGGGGTTCGATGGTTCGCGATCGTCGGATGATGAAGGGGATATCGCGTCGTATTCGTGGAATTTCGGGGACGGGAGCACGTCGACGGCGGGGCCGGAAGTGAGCCACACGTACGCGTCGGCGGGGACGTACGAGGCGACGCTCGAGGTAACGGACGGGGGCGGGGCAACCCATAGCATCCCGCTGACGATCACGGTGTCGGACGGCAGCTTCGACATCAACGCCACGCCGTCGGAGAGCGACGCGAGCCGGTTCCTTTGACAGGCCGCGTTCGGGCCTTCGCAAGCGGACATCAACCAGGTCCGCAACCGCGGGTACGAGGGCTGGATCGATTGGCAGATCACGCGGTCGCCCACGACGATTACCCAGGAGCGCATCGACCTGGCAGACACGGCCGAGAACGGCGCCGTGCAACTGCACCGCTACGCCTGGGCGAACATCGCGGTGGACGCCAACGACCAGCTGCGCCAGCGCATGGCTTGGGCGCTGATCCAGACCCTGGTGATTAACGACTCGGAAGACGGCAGCGGGATCACCGCCAGCCGCGGCTACTACAACTTCATGATCGACCGCGCGTTCGGCAACTACCGCGACCTGCTGGCGGATGTCACCTTCTCCCACCCGATGGGCAAGTACCTGACCTACATCGACAACCGCAAGGCAGACGAGGTGGCGGGTACCAGCCCGGACGAGAACTACGCGCGCGAGATCATGCAGCTGTTCTCGATCGGCCTGTTTGAACTGAACATGGACGGCACGCAGAAGCTCGACAGCAACGGCGATCCGATCCCGACCTACACCAACGACGAGATCCAGCAGTTCGCGCGGGTGTTCACCGGGCTACGCCGATCCAGCATCGGTGAAACAAACCTGATCCGCGAATCGAACCCGATGCGCATGGACGTGGGGCGTCACGAGTTCGGCTCCAAGCAGCTGCTGGACTACCCCGGCGCGGCGAACAACGGTTTCATCCCGGCACGTCCGGTGGAAGAAGAAACCGAAGCAAACGGCTTGGCCGACGTGAACTTCGCGATCGACAACGTTTTCAACCACCCGAACGTCCCCCCGTTCATCAGCCGTCAGCTGATCCAGCGGATGGTGACGAGCAACCCGACGCCGGCTTATGTGGAGCGTGTGTCGAACGTCTTTGCGGACAACGGCAGCGGGGTGCGGGGCGACTTGGGCGCGGTGGTAAAGGCGATCCTGCTGGACCCCGAAGCTCGAGACCGCACGTACAGCAGCAACCCCTATTTCGGAAAGATCGTCGAGCCCTATCTGGTCAAGTGGGCGCTCTACCGCGTGTTGGACCGGAGGGACAAGCCGAGCGAGCAGATCGGCCTGCGCGTCGATCAAAACCAGAACAGTGTCTTTAACGACTACAAGCAGTCTTATCTGACCTCGCCCACGGTTTTTAACTTCTACCTGCCGGACTTCACGGTCGTGAACTCCGGACTCGATAAGCGCGGGCTCGACATCCCCGAAGCGCAGATTATCGAAGACATCTCGATTTTCTCGGTAATCAACAACCTGCTTTCCAGCCACATCGATGAAACCGGCGATAAGGAAGCCAGCGTGTACGCCCCGCTTCAGGCCGTCGCGGACGACCCGTCCGCCTTGGTCGATGAGGTCAGCGATCTGCTGATGTACGGCACGTTGAGCCCGGAAGCAAAGGCCATCATCGTCAACACGATCAGCACCGAATCCAACAACCTCAACCGGGTCCGGACCGCGATCTGGCTCACGATTACCACGCCTGAATTCCAGGTGATCAATTAATCGGCTGTTTTTCACATCACTCAAATGATCGAATAACCAACCAATAGAGACTGGTGTCTCAGGAGTTTCATAATGGATGACAATCTCGACCGACTGATCTCCCGCCGTTCGTTTCTGCGCCGTGGTTCATGTGCAGCGCTTGGCATGGGCGGCCTGATGTCTCAACTCTTCACGCTCCGCACGACCAGTGCGGCGTTGGCCCAGACCGGCTCGGGCTTCAACGACTACAAAGCCTTGGTCTGTATGTTCCTGTTCGGGGGCAATGACTCGGGCAACACGGTGATCCCGATCGACGGCGGCAATCAGTACCACGCCGACTACGTGACGAACCGCACGAACCTGGCGATCCCGTTGTCTTCGTTAAACGACACGATCATCACCCCCGCGGGGGGCACGCGGCGGTTCGCGTTCCACCCGGAGATGACAGACATGACCGATCTGTTCAACCAGGGCAACCTGGCGGTCGTCGCAAACATGGGCCCTCTGGTCGAGCCGCTCACGAAAGATCAGTTCAAGAATAAAACCGGTGAACGCCCGCCCCAGCTGTTTTCCCACAGCAGCCAGCAAGACCTGTGGCAGATCTCGACCGCCGACGCGACGGAGAACATCGGGTGGGGCGGGCGCATCGCTGATTCGCTGCAAGCGCTCGGGGCGCAGAACGATTCGGGCGTGTCGATGAACATCTCGATCGCCGGCATCAACTACTTCTTGAGCGGCAAAGACGTCACGCCGTACACGATCGGGCGGACCGGGGCGACCGGGCTGACGATCTCCAACAAGCTGGGCTCGAATGGGACCCAGCGCGCCGATATCGCCACGGCCCACGCCGACCTCATCGCCCTGAAAGACAACCCCAACTATTCAGCTCGAAACGCGCTGGGCAAGGTGTACGCCGACATCGCGGAGCGGTCGCTGAACAACGGGGAAATCATCAACAATATCTTCGGCCAGCCCTCCGCGATCACCACCCCGGTGCCCAACGGCAGCCTTTCCGAGCAGCTCGCCGCCGTGGCCCGGATGATCGAGTTCGGCCAGTCCCACCTGGGCCAGAACCGTCAGGTCTTCTTCGTCTCTCGCGGTGGGTTCGACAACCACGGCGGGCTGATCGGCCCCCACGACAACCGGCTCCAGGAAGTCAACGAAGCGTTGAAGTTCTTCTGGGATGCGCTGGGCGAGATCAACAAGCGCGACGCGGTGACGACGTTCACGGCGTCCGACTTCGGCCGGACCTACCACTCCAATGGCCAGGGCTCGGACCACGGCTGGGGCGGCCACCACTTCGTGATGGGCGGCAATCAGGTCGATGGCGGCAAGATGTACGGCGAGTTCAACAACATCGAGATCGACGGCCCGGACGACACCGCCCGCGGCCGATTCATCCCGACGACCTCGGTGGACGAGTACGCGTTTGAGTTCGCCCGCTGGATGGGCGTGCCGAACTCGGAGATGGGCACGATGTTCCCGAACCTCGGCCGGTTCCTGGACGTGAACACCCCCAGCACCCACCTCGGGTTCATGAACAACTGAGCCACCGCAAGCTCACGATGTTTCCTTACCGGATGGCCCGTCTCTCTCCTTGGGGGGGAGAGACGGGGCCAATCTGGGCCCCGGTTCGTTGGCTTGCGCCCCGTATCCCGGGCGAGTTTCTTCGGCGGATTCTGGCGGGCTGACGAGCCTTGGCGGGCCTCCTGGGTGAGGCCGCTCAGGGAAATCTGAGTCGCCAGAATGAAAACGCGGTTTTCGGCTGCAAATCCAAATTTAAATTGCAGTTACGTTTGGGTTAAAGCAAATGTGAGATATACTTATTGGGTTCCCGAACGGAGTATTTCCCGCTTGGCCCGAGCCGTCTATTTGTTGAGTATTTCCAGTTTCAATCCAACCTCCTGGCGGGGCACTGTGCGCGGTGCCTGGCTATGTGTTGGGGCGTTGGTTTTGGTCGCCGTGGGCGTGGTCTCGCCGATCACGGCCCAGCCCAATCCCGACACCACCATCCAGCTCGATCTGCCCGACCCGGTGCCGCTGGAACGGTTGCTCGATTTCGCCAGCCAACGGCTGGACCTCAACATCATCTACGACCCCGAGAAGGTGCGTGGCCAGCAGGTGTCGATCAAGTCGCCCGCTCAGGTGCCCGCCGATACGCTGCGTGACCTGATCGACGAGGTGCTGCGTAGCCGGGGCCTGGTACTGGCCGAGGACGACCGCGCGGGCTGGTACCGTGTGGTGAGCATCGATGAGCTCGCGCAGGCAGCGCGCATCGCCGACGGCGATAACGAACAGCGCGGCGGGGTGCTCACGCAGGTGTTCCTGCTCGACGGGCTCTCGGCCCAGGCCGCCAGCGAGTTGGTGACGCCGTTCCTCACGCCCTCGGCCGGGAAAGTCTCGGCCAACGCGTCGACCGGGCTCCTGCTCGTCACCGACTACGCCGCGAACGTCCGCCGGATCGAGTCCCTGCTCGAAGCGATCCGCGGTGCCGCGGGCCCGCAGGTGCGCGAGTACTACAACGTTCAGCATTTGGCGGCGGAAGACCTGTCGCTCATGCTCTTGCAAGCGCTCGGCGCGGGCGACGATATCGAGGCCGCACCCACCGTCGGCGTGGTCGTCGACGAGCCGGCCAACCGCGTGTTGCTGCTCGGCGGCGAGGCGCAGGTGCGGGCCGCGCTGGCGCTTGCTGAAAGCATCGATGTCGATTCGGGCCTGATGCCCCGGGTGTATCGTTTCCGCTATACGTCGGCCGACCGTTTCGAGACGCAGATGCGCCGCATGCTCGACGCGTCGGTGTCGAGCCCGAGCTACGAGTCCAGCGTCGACACAGCCTCGGGCGTCATGATCCTCACCGCCCCCGATTCGGTACACCGTCGGGTGGAATCGCTCCGCGAACAGCTCGACGTGGCCACCGACGACCAGGCCAGCCCCGTTCGTTTTTACAAGGTGAAAAACGCCAACGCGGCCGACATCCTCGAGACCATCCGCGGTCTGGAAGACGACGGCTCCGCCGCGGACCGCCTCCTGATCGAGGGGGCCGAGGGCGCGGTGGGAGCGATCCTGCCGCTGGGCCGAGAGCTGGGCGACGTTCCTCCAGGAAACTCAGAGATCAACCGCGAGGTTGTTGGCCTGCGTGGCGAAGGCGCAGACGGCGAGGGCAGCCAACGCCCCAAGGCTGTGCGTACCCCCAACGCCACGCTCACCGCCGACGAGAACACCAACAGCATCATCGTCGTCGCCGCGCCCGCGACCCAGGCGATCTACGCCAAGCTCATCGAAGAGCTCGACCGCCGTCGCGCCCAGGTCATGATCGAGGTGACCATGATCACCCTCGACACCACCGACAACTTCTCGCTGGGCGTCGACATCCTCGCGGGGGATCAGAACGGCGAGAACCAATCGTTCGTGTTCAACCGCTTCGGGCTCAACGAGATCGGCGCCGACGGCCGACTCGATCTGGCTCCGGCGCTCGGCTTCAACGGCGTGGTGCTCTCGGCCGACATCGCCGACGTCATCGTGCAGGCGCTCAAGTCCGACGGCAACACCCGCGTCGCCTCGGCACCGCGCATCCTGGTCAACGACAACGAGACCGGCTCGATCGCCAGCGTGCTCGGCCAGCCCGTCGCCAGCATCAACCAGGGCCAGAACTCCGACACCGTCACCTTCGAAGGCTTTGTCGAAGCGGGCACCAGCATCGAGATGACCCCGCACATCGCTGAGGGCGACCACCTCCGGCTGGAGTTCAGTGTCGCGCTCGAAAGCTTCTCCGGCGACGCCGCCTCGACCAACCTGCCCCCGCCGCGGCAGAGCAACACCGTCGAGAGCCACGTCACCCTGCCCGACGGCTCGACCATCGTCGTCGGCGGCATCAACTTCGACAGCTACTCCGAAACCATCCAGCGCGTGCCGCTGCTCGGCGAGATCCCGGTGCTCGAATACCTCTTCAGCAGCCGAACGATCATGGAATCGCAGAACACGCTGTTTGTGTTCATGCGGCCGGTGATCCTGCGGCAGGACGACTTCTCCGACCTGCGGTTCTATTCGCGTGAAAGCCGAGAACTCGCGGGCCTGGCGCTCGACGAACCGCTGGACGCCAGCGGCCACCCGGTCAGCGAGCCGCGTTGGGTCTGGTGAGTCTCCGCTGAACGGACCCCGAAAACTTCGCCCCCTGATTCGGCCCGCCTTGTCTGTCCCTGCCGACTTCCGCCATGAACCCTCAGCCCGTCAATCCGAACGCCGAACCCGCGGACCCGCCCCGGCCGTGGCCGGACTTTGTCGCGCGGGTTCCGATCGGTTTTGCCCGGCGTCACAGCATCTTGGGTGTGGCCGACGCCGAGGGCCGGCCGCTGTTTCTGTCGACCGATGACACCGACCCCGATGTGATCGATGCGCTGCGTCGTCGTGTGTGCCCGGCAAAGTTAGAGCGTTGGGAGAGCGACCGTCTGGCCTCGGCGATCGAGTCGGCCTACGCCGAGTCCGGCATCGATACCCAGGGCGCCATCGCCGACATCGACGTGAAAGCCGCGACGCAATCCGCGGGCGCCGATGCGCCGCAGCGCGTCGCCGACCTGCTGGATGACGAAGGCCGGGCGCCGGTGGTGAAGCTGGTCAACGCGCTCATCTACGAAGCGGTGGTCGCTGAGGCGTCGGACGTCCACGTGCAGCCGCGCAACGGCAAGACGCTGGTGCGTCTGCGCAGCGACGGGTTGCTGTACGACGCGTTTGAATTTCCCGCCGCGGTTCACGAAGAGCTGGTGAGCCGGGTGAAGATCATGGGCGGCATGGACATCGCCGAGAAACGCCTGCCGCAGGACGGCCGGGCGAGCGTACGACTGGGCGACCGCGAGGTCGATCTGCGTTTGTCTAGCGTGCCCACGCAGCACGGCGAACGCGTGGTGCTGCGTCTGCTCGACCAGAGCACCCGCCGATTCAGCCTCGACGAACTCGGCATGCCCACGCGCATCCGCGAGCAATTCATGCCGCTCATCGAAGCAGAGCACGGCCTGATTCTCGTCACCGGCCCAACCGGCAGCGGCAAGTCCACCACGCTCTACGGTGCACTCCGCCAAGTGGATGCGACCCAGCTCAACGTGCTCACGCTCGAAGACCCGATCGAATACCAACTCGAAAACATCAGCCAGATGCAGGTCGCCTCGCAGCGCGGGATGACGTTCGCCAAGGGGCTGCGCAGCGTGTTGCGGCAAGACCCCGACATCATCATGGTCGGCGAGATCCGCGACCGCGAAACCGCCGAGCTTGCGATCCAGGCCGCGCTCACCGGCCACCTCGTGTTCTCGACGCTGCACACCAACGACGCGGCCAGCGCGGTGACGCGTTTAATCGATTTGGGGGTCGAGCCGTACCTCGTGGCGAGTTCGTTGCTGGGCGTGATGGCGCAGCGCCTGGTCCGGCGGGTGTGTGACGACTGCGGCGAGCCGCTGAGCGAAGAACAGATCGCGCAGGAGCTTGGCCGGGTCGGCGAGACGCCTTGGGTTACGCCGATGCAGCCGCGCCACGGCACGGGCTGCGAGAAATGCCGCGGCACGGGCTATCGCGGTCGGCTGGGCTTGTTCGAGTTGCTCGCGGTGACGCCCGAGTTTTCCGAATTGATCGGCGACCGAAGGCCAGCCAGCGAGTTGAAACGCCACGCGATCGCGGCGGGTATGACCACGCTGCGCGAAGACGGGGCCGAGAAGATCGCACGTGGATTGACCACCGCCGAGGAAGTGCTGCGTGTCACACGACGCTCATCGATGTCTGGCGACACGGGTCAAGACGATACGGGTGACCTGCCGCCGCTCGAAGCGGAAGGGTTCTGACATGCCGGTGTATTCCTACATCGCGTTCAAGGGCAGGGCGCGGGAGACGGGAACCCTCGTGGCCGACACCGCGCGGGATGCACGGGATCAGCTGCGTGACCGCGGGTTGGACCTGCGTTCGCTCGAGGCGTATCAGAAGAAGCAGCGGGACGACGCCGAGGCGAAAGAGTCGCGGTTGTCGTCGTGGCGCTTGCCCACGCTGCGCAAGCCGGACATCGCGGGGTTCTTGCAAGAGCTGGCGACGCTGATCGAGGTCGGCGTGTCGGTGTTGGAGGCGCTGGATGTGCTGATCCAGCAGCAGCCCGCGCGGGCGTCGCGGTTCAAAGCGGTGCTGCAGGGCGTGCGCGACCGTGTCGCGTCCGGCGGATCGTTGGCCGACGCGATGGAATCGGCCCGCCTGTCGACCGGTCGCAAGGTGTTCGACGACGCGACCGTGGCGATGGTCCGCGTCGGGCAGGAGACCGGCCGGCTCAACGTCGTGCTCGAACGCGTCGCCGACTATCAGGAACGGCGGTCCACGATGAAGAACCGCCTACTGGGCGCGTTGACGTATCCGGTGGTCGTGGGAGTGTTCGGGCTGGGCGTGTGCTTGTTCCTGATGACGTATGTGGTGCCGGACATATTGGAGGCGTTATCCGATACCGGCCGACCGCTGCCTGGGCCGACGCGGATTGTGAAGGGATTCAGCGATGCGCTGATCAATCATGGCCTGTGGATTGGCCTCGTCGCGTTGCTCGTGGTGATTGTTGTCGCGGCGGTTTTGCGGCAGCCCAAAGGGCGGCGGTGGTTTGATCGCAGCTTGCTGGCGCTTCCGATCCTGGGCGAAATCGAACGAAAACAGTCGGTGGTGCGGTTGGCGTTTGTGTTGTCGACCTTGCTGCGCAGCGGCGTGAGTTTTGAGCGAGGTCTGGGCATCGCGCGGCGGGCGGTGCGTAACCGAGAACTCGGCGATGCGTTGGAGCGTTGCGAGGAAGCGGTCCACGAAGGCCGAGACCTGGGGCCTGCGCTCGAACAAACACGGGCGTTTCCCCCCGCCATGGTCAAGGTGTTTGGCCTGGGCCAGGAGAGCGGGCGATTGGCGGAACTGCTCGAGCGCCTGGCGGCGAGCTACGACCGCCAGGTCGTGTCGTTGACCACCCGGCTGACCGCGTTGGTCGAGCCGGTGTTGATTGTGTTGTTGGCGTTGTTGGTGGGCCTGATCGCGTTCGCCACGCTGCTGCCCATTTTGGAGATCGGCAATGGGATTTGATCGGAAAAACAGACATCGCCAACCGGGCGGCTTTTCGCTTATCGAGATCATGGTCGTGCTGGTCATCATCGGCCTGCTGGCGGGTCTGGTCGGGTTGAACGTGCGCGGCCACCTCGTCCGCGCCAAAGTCACCGCGACGCAGGTCGAGATCAAGACGCTTGAAGATGCGCTGACGGATTTCTACACCGTCTACGGCCGATACCCCACCAACCAGGAAGGGCTGGAGATCTTGTTCCGCGCCACGGACAAGCTGCCCGAGCCGATCATCGCCAACGGGGATCTGCTCGACGCCTGGAACCGCGAGTACCTCTACAACCAGCCAGGGCCCAACGGTCCGTACGAAGTGATCAGCCTCGGTGCAGACGGCATGCAGGGCGGCGAGAACGCGGACGCCGACATCAGCAGCGACGACAACGACGCCGAGGTCGGCCAGTGAAACCAAGCCCGGTCCAATGCGCACCCCGGGCCCGGCCCGGCGGGTTCAGCATGATCGAGTTGATCGTGGTGTTGCTGTTGCTCGGACTGACCTCGGCCCTCGCGGCGGCGTCGCTGCGGGGTACGAAGAGCGTGTTCGACAACGCGCTGCTCAAGCAACAGCTGGTGGACTTCGACCAGCGCGTGCGCCAACGCGCCCGACTCGCCGGAGACATCCGTGAAGTCACGCTGGACCTGGGCGGCGGCACTTTGCGCGAACAAGCGGAGGGCGAGGCGAAAACGAGTCCGCTGCGTTGGTCCACCAGCGAGCAGCACGCGCGGGTCGTCGCGGTGTGGACGCCGTCAACGGGTTGGGTGCGCCGCGGCGAGGTGACTTGGCGATGCTCGGGCGACGCGGTGATGCCGACGTATGCGTTGGAACTCTCCGCGGCCAGCGGAGATGAGCGGTGGCTGATCGCGGGGGTGAGCGGGCAGTGGACGCCGTTGGATACCGACGGCCGACGGGGTGAAGCGGTGCTCGATGCGCTGAGGGTGGTGGGCGATGGTTGATCGCTCTCGCCAACGAGGACTGACGCTGATCGAAGTGGTCGCGGCGCTGGCGTTGATGGCGGGCGTGTTGACCGCGGCGCTGGTGGCGCGGTCGCGGCTGGTCGAGCAGGCGCAGCGTGCGGAACTTCGCCAGGAAGCGGTGGCGTTGCTCGAGGTGTTGAGTGATGACGCGGCTGAGCAAGTCCTCGGCCCGGGATCGTTTTACTCCGACGAGTTCTTCGTGGTGGTGCAGGATCGGCAGCCGCCGTCGCTGGATGCGCTGGGCCTGATGGTGCGGCGGGTGAGCGTGTATCCCGCGGCGGACGAGCAGGCTCCGGAATTGGCGGCCGTCGAGCGTTTTGTGGTTCGGCCGACGCCGTTGGCGTTGGAAGGGGGCGGCCGTGAATAAGCGAGAACACGGGATCACGTTGATTGAGATGCTCGCCGTGCTGGCATTAACCGGCATGCTGCTGGCGGCGTTGTTCCAAGCGCTCGGCGGCGTGGTGCGCAGCGAGCGTCGGTTGGCGGATGATGCGCCGATCGAAGAAGCGACGCCGTGGCGCGATATCGTTCAAGGACAGATCAAGGCGGACCTCGACCAGGCGCTCTGGGCGGTGTACGACGACCAGGAGCTGAGCATCGAGGGCTGGAGCGGTCGAGATGTCGAACTCGGCACCACGGATCACAACGCGGTGCGCGTCACCTATCGCATCGACGCCGACACACAGTTGTTGTTCCGCGAACAGCAGCGCCTCGGCCAAGTCCAACTCGCCCCGACTCAGCGCGAACTCGTCGCGGCGTGTGTTGCAGACTTTGAGATGGATCGACAGGGTTGGGTGGTGCTGCGTTTTGCGGACCCCGGGGTGCGGCCGCTGCGATTCAATCTGGCCGACCGGCAACGCGGGGGGGCGGGCTGATGAGACAGACGCGGGACCAAGGCTTTGTGTTGTTGTTGGTGCTGGCCGTCTTGGCGGTGCTCGGCACGGCGTTGGCGAGCTTGGCGTTGCGTGTGCACACGCAGCAGCAGGCCGCGGCGTTGGATCTGCATCGCCTGCAGCGTGACTTGGCGGTGCGCAGTGCCGACGAAGCGATCCTTGCCCAGCGCGACCGCTTGGCGGCGGGACCCGCGGGTGTGGTGGCGGGGCGTGCGTTGCTTGGGGATCAGCTGGTGCAGCTGCGCTGGGCCAACGAAGACGCCAAAGCGAACCTCAACAGCCTGCAGAAGGTGTTGAGTGAAGAGGTATTTGCACGCGAGCTGGATCGCTTCGCCGAGGCGGGTGGTGCCGAGGGGCTGAGCCTCGACGCGGACGGGGCGTACAAGGACTTTGGGCTGACCGCTTCGGGGGCGCAGGCCCGGTGGCCGGCGTTTGCCTCGTTTGATCAATTGTCGGAACGCGAGGAGGTGCAGCGTGTGATGCGCGAGAGCCCGCCGACGCTGGGGCCGTTTGATCGGCTGACGCTCTGGGGTTCGGGCAAGATCAACCCGCGTCACGCCGACCCGTTGGCGTTGGGTTTGGCATTCCGAGCGCACCTGCCGCCGCGCGAGGCCGACGAAGTGGCTCTGGTGTTGTCGGGTCAGGCGGTGTCGAGCCGCGAATCGTTGCAAGAAGCGCTGGCCGAGCTGCTCGAAGGCTGGGACAATCCGCAGATGATCGAAGGTCTTGAAACACTCCTCACGAGTGCGGCGCAAACCACCAGCCTGCGCATCGTGATCGACGACGGCCGGCGGACGGACGTGGTGCTGCGTGTGCAGAACCCGCAGGGCAACCGGCGGGGCGGCGACTACGAACTGCGTTGGTAAGTTTTTTCGGCCCGCTCGGCCGATAGGTTGGATATCCACGGAACGATTCATTCATGACCCCATCCCTGCAACAACTTCTCGCCCGCGGCCTGGCGCTGGTGATTCTCGTCGCCGGGGGCTTCGGGGGCTGGACGGTGTGGCGTGGTGCGCAGAGCGAGGCCGCACAACCCGGGTCCGTAACGGGCGGAAGCACGTCGCCGGTGGTGGTGACGCCAACCTCCACGGCGTTGTCCGCGGAGCAGCTCGAGCGTCTCGACACGCTGCGTCTTCAAGGCGGGCAGGCCCCCGCGCCGCCGCCGACCCCGGTGTCGTTGCCGCCGATCGAAGTCCGCTCGATCAAATTGCTGGGCACCTTGATCCCGTCGCAGGGCGAGCCGGAAGGGCTGTTTATCGATGGCCGTGACCGCTTGGTCGTGGCCAAGCCCGGCGAAGAGTTGCCCGGCGGTGCACGGGTCGAATCCGTGAGCGACGGCCAAGCCACCCTCTCCGTGAACGGCCGCTCGATCAAGCTCCAGACCGAACGCAAGCGCATCGAAGCGCAGTCGGGGGGGCGATGATGAGCAATCCCGAGCAGATCATCGCGGTGTTTGTCGAAGACCGGGAACTGGTTTTCGGCATCCGTCTGGAAGGCATGACCCGGCTCGAACGGCTGTCGTGGGTGGATGAGGAACCGGATCGCGCCGCCATCGAATCATGGCTGATGGACAACGGCCTCGCGCCATCGCCGATCGTGTTGGGCCTGGGCAGCACGCTGTGCTACGCCGCGGAGTTGCCGACCGAGGACCTGCCGCGCTGGCGTCGTGAAGAAGCGCTTCGTTACCGCCTCGAAGGCAAACTCCCGGACGACTTGGAGACGCTAAGCGTGACGTTTGTGGGGGCGCACCGCCCGACGGCGCTGGCGGTGGCGGCACGCAATGATACTTGGCAACCGTGGGCTGAGGCGTTGGAAGGTTTGGGGTTTGAGGTGAAGGGAGTGACGCCCACGGCGATGCTGACCGCGGCGGCTCGATCGGAGCGGAGCGGGGGCGTGGTGGTGCAGAATCACCCGGCGGGCGTGGACCATCTGGTGTTTGATGCCGAGGGGCAGCTTGAACACTGGCGTTTTGTGCCGGCGGAAGCGGAAGAGGTTGCCCGCGTGTTGGGGCAGGCCGAGGGCTCGGCGGGCGAAGCGTTTGGCGTGGACGATGCGCTGATGCCGACGGGCTCGGGGTTGGCCGACGGCTCGGAATCCACCGCGCCCGAAGCGGGGTATCACGCGGCGATGCGTCACGCGACCGAGGTCTTGGCGGGTGATGCGGGTTTGCCGTTGAACCTCTTGCCGAGCGCGGCGGATGAGGCCCGGGCGCTGCGCGTCTGGACACCGGCGATCGCAGCGGCGGGCCTGGTGGCGTGGGGATTGGCGGCGCTGTTCTTTGTCATGGGCGGGCAACAACAGCAGCGGGCGGACAACGCAAACGATCAGCTCCGCGATGAATTCAAGCAGCTCTTCCCCGACCAACGCGCCCCGAGTGTCGTGCTTCCCCGTCTGCGCAGCGAGGCTGCTGTGCTGGCGACATCGGACGGAGCGCAGGGCGGACGCGACGCTTTGGAAGACGTGCTGGGTCTCGTGCAACGGCTACCGGATGAAGGCGGCTACGAACTCGACGAAATCTCCGCGGATGTCAGCTCGATCCGTCTGGTGGGCGAGACCAAGTCGTTCGGCATGATCGACACGATCGCCCAAAGCGTGGCGGATCACCCGGCGGTGGTCGCCGCGGGTGGCGTGCTGCCGCCGACCACGCAGGTGATGCCGTCCGGCCAAACCCGCTTTGAAATCCAGGTGAATACCCAGCCCCGAAACGCCAACGCGGGAGGGACGCGATGAGCCGATTCAAACCGTTCATCCCGCTGACGATCGCACTGCTCGGGGTCGTGGTGTTGGTGGTGGCCTATGGTTTTCACCAGAACGCCCGTGACCAGGCCGGGCGCGCCGAACGCGATCTGGATGAAGGCATGCAGCTCGTGGAGCGTCTGCGGCTGGTGCGCACGGGCGTCGAGTCGGGCGGCGCGGTGGAGGGGTTGGCCCAGACCGGCTTCATCCCGCGCATCGAAGCGGCGCTGAACCAAAGCGAGTTGTCCCTGTCGTCGTTGCGGTCGGTCACGCCTCGGCTCGACCGCTCGGGGGCGGTCTCGTACCGTATGGTCTTGAGCCCAGTCGCCTTGCGGCCGGCCGTCGAAGCGCTGCACGCGTTGTCGGAGGGCTCGGGCCAGGCCAACCGTGTCACCACGCTTGTGCTTCGGTCCAGCGACTCGCCCGTCCCCGGTTCGCCCGGCGTCGAGTCGTGGCGCATCGAAGCCGAGGTCCTCGATTCATCAGGAAGCCAGCCTTGAAACAAATCTCCACGAACACGGTTGTCCGGTCGGGTCTGCTTCTTCTGGTGGCGGGGGGGCTGCTCGTGTCGATCGGGTGCAGCTCGTCGTCGAACGCCTCGTCGCGTCAGGTAGTGGTCGAGCTCTCGGGCGATCCGCAGGCGGCGCAGTCGTCGTTTGAGCGCGGCGTTCAGGCGGTGCACCTGCAGGACCTGGAAGAAGCCGAGAAGTTTTTCCTCCTTGCGATCGAGTCCGACCCGCGTCACGGCCCGGCCCACAACAACCTCGGCAAGATCTACTACCAGCAAGACTGGCTGCAAGACGCGGCGATCTCGTTTCAGCGGGCGATCGAGTTCATGCCCTTCCGCCCCGAGCCGGCGAACAACCTCGGCCTGGTGATGGAGATCGGGCTCCGGCTGGACGACGCGGTCAAGCAGTACGAAGCCGCCATCGCGCTCAACCCCGACGACCCCGACTACCTGACCAACCTGGTGCGGGCCCGGGTGAAGCGCGGCGACGACGACGCACGTCTCCGGCAGCAGCTCTGGCAGATCGCCGACAACGACGAGCGCGAAGTCTGGGTGGAGTGGGCCCGGCAGCAGATCGATCGGCTCGACTGATCCGGTCTCACATCGGTCGTAAAACGTCTTTTGTCCCAGGGCACAATTCCCAATCATCGGTTACCCCGTGAGGCATCCCCATCGCATGGCTTGGTCGAGGTACGCCCGCCTTTTTCGACCACCACGATCGGCCATCAAATCCCGAGAATCGGCCATCACGGAATGAGACATGGGATAGCGGTTTGAAGTCATAGACACGGTCCGGACGAAAACTAAAATGTATAGCCACAACGCGCACTCGGCCTCGGCCGCGTTTACATCGTGGTTGTGCTCAATTCTGATTTTCTGTTTCGCTTTTCTTTTCGTTTGGAGTTCACGAACATGATTGATCGACGCGGTTTTCTTGCGGCGGGTCTCGCTTCCACCGCAGGGCTTGCGGTTTCCGCGACGGGTGAAGTTCCCAGCAGCGTGGATGCGCTGCCGACCGAGCCGTTCAATCTGCTCTACGCCCCGCACTTCGGCATGTTCAAGCACCACGCCGGCGACGACCTGATCGACCAGCTCAAGTTTGCCCACAGCCTCGGCTTCCGTGCCTGGGAAGACAACGGCATGATGAAGCGGGACGTGGCGACCCAGGAGAAGATCGCCGCGACTATGAGCGAGCTGGGCATGACCATGGGGGTGTTTGTCGCCCACGCCGGTTTCAAAGACGGTCTCTATGTGAATGGGGGCAGCGAGGCGCGGGCGTTTTTGCAGCAGCAGATGCGCGAAGCGGTCGAGGTGGCCAAGCGGGTGAACGCCAAGTGGTGCACGATCGTGCCCGGCAAGTTCGTGAACAACCTGGAGTGGGACTACCAGACCGCCAACGTGGTGGACTGCCTCCGCGCCATGGCCGAGGTCTGCGAGCCCGAGGGGCTGGTGATGGTGCTCGAGCCGCTCAACCCCTGGACCAACCACCCGGGCCTCTTCCTCACGAAGATCCCCCAGGCCTATGCGATCTGCGAAGCGGTGAACTCGCCGAGCTGCAAGATCCTCGACGACCTGTACCACCAGCAGATCACCGAGGGGAACCTGATCCCCAACATGGAGAAGGCGTGGAAGCACATCGCGTATATCCAGGTCGGCGACAACCCGGGGCGAAAAGAGCCCGGCACCGGGGAGATCAATTACCTCAACGTCTTTGCCGACCTGCACCGCCGGGGCTTCAAGGGAATCGTCGGCATGGAGCACGGCAACAGCGTCGACGGCAAAGAAGGCGAACTCCGGGTGATTAACGCGTATCGGCAGTGCGACGCGTTTTTAGGTTGATTCGTTTCGCGTCTCGAGACTGCTGCGTTTGATTTGTGTATCCACCACCGCTTCTGTTTTTTTCATTTTCCCGGAAGAGTGCATCCATGAAACCCTCTGAAACTCCCGCCATCGGTCGTCGTGATTTACTGCGTGCAGGTCTGGCTGCCGGGGCCGGGCTTGCGGTGATGCCCGGTCTGGGTACGGGGCGTTCGGCACACGGCGCGGTCGGTGCCAACAATCGGCTCAACGTCGCGCTGATCGGCGCCCACGGCCGAGCGGGCGCGCACTACGCCACGCTCAAAGATGAAAACGTCGTCGCGGTCTGCGATGTCAACGAGAAGTCGATCGCCTTTGCGCTGGAGCAGTTCCCCAACGCCGCCGTGTACAAGGATTGGCGCAAGGCCCTGGACCACCCCGGCCTCGACGCGGTGCTCTGCTGCACCACCGACCACACCCACGCCTTCATCGCCAACTGGGCGCTCAACCGCGACCTGCACGTCTACATGGAAAAGCCCCTGGCGATCACCGTCCACGAGGCCCGTACGGTCCGCGAGACCTACCTCGGCAAGCAGGACAAACTCGCCACCCAGGTCGGCATGCAGCGACACGCCATGCCCAACTTCAACCGCCTCCGCGAGCTCATCCACGACGGCGGCGTCGGCGAACTCAAAGAGGTCTACGCCTGGGGCAACCGCCAGATCCCCAAGCCCGGCTACCTGCCCGGCGGACACGACATCCCCAGCCACATCGACTGGGACCTCTGGCTCGGCCCGTCACCCGAGCACCCATACCACCCCGAGTATTTCTCAGGCCGACCCGGCGCGAACTGCCTGAACTGGAACATGTACTGGGACTTCGGTATCGGACAGATGGGCGACATGGGCAGCCACACCATGGACCTGGTCTGGAACGTCATCGACGCCGACCTGCCCACGAGCATCAAGTCCAGCTCGGACGAGGCGTTCAACCCCGAGGTCACGCCGGTGCAGCTACGCACCTCGATGAACTTCCCCGCCAACGATTGGCGTGGCCCCATCCGTTGCACGTGGTTCCAGGGCGGCGCGATGCCCAGCTCGCCTTCGCCGTGGATCGACCTGAACAAGATCGACCACGGGGCGATGTTCAAAGGCGACAAGGGTTTTGTGGTCGCCGACTTCTCCCGCCGGCTGCTGATCCCCAACGGGAAGGTCACCGACATGACCCACTTCGCCCCGCGTCCCGAACCCGAGCTGATCGAGCCCTTGGGCAACTTCCAGAAGCAGTGGACCCGGGCCTGCAAAGAGGGCGATCCGAAGAACACCGCGTGCAACTTTGAGTACAGCGCCAACATGATCGAGAGCATGTGCCTGGGCCTCGCCGCCTTCCGGGCGGGCGAAGAGCTGCAATACGACGGCAAGAGCGGTGTCGTGACCAACTTCCCCGACGCGAACGCGCTGTTGACCAAGCCCTACCGCGACGGCTGGACGTTGGAAGGCTGAGCCGCGGCCCGTGCGGTCATCTTCACGGGGGTGACGGCAGATTCCTGGCAGAATGCCGAATATTGTTGGGCAAATAGTTCGCGGAATAAGACATAAATTTGACGGTTCTCTTCATAGTAAATGAATTAGTACCGATTAAGATGGGATTTTGTTTTCGAGCGCGGCGTTGAGCCGTGCTTTTTGGTTCTGCACTCGTTTTCTACTGCGTTTTTAGCCGTTTGCAGCCCCGCCCCTCGCCAGAGATTCTATGAAGTCTCACCTGATATTCTCGATCGCATTGACGTGCGCCCTATGCGTGCCGCTGCTATTACGTCCGGCCGAGTCTCACGAGATCGGCTGGGTACATTTTCTCGGACGGTTCCACCCGCTGGTCCTGCACATGCCGATCGGCGCGATGTTCGTGTTGGCGTTGTTGGAGCTGTTGAATCTGGTTCGATCCAAGTGGAACCTCGACATCGCCTGCCGGATCGTGTTGTGGGTGTCGGTGTTGAGTGCGGTGCCGGCGGTGCTGGCGGGGTTTCTGCTGGCCTCGAGTGGCGGGTATCGGGAGAGCCTGCTGTCGCAGCACCAATGGCTGGGGTGGGGCACTGCGATCCTGGCGGTGTGGCTGTTGTATCTGCGGCGTGTCAGTCTGGATCGTCACGGCTGGATCTGGTTGTATCGGCCGTTGCTGCTGGTCAATGTCGCGCTGTTGTCTTTGGCCGGCCACTTCGGCGGCTCGCTAACGCACGGCTCGGACTACCTCACCGCGTACATGCCCGAGACGCTGCAACGCTACCTCGGAATCGGACAAGACGAGGAAGGCGAGCAGGAGGACGTGCTCGAGCTGGCCGCGACGCAGAACTCGTTGATCGATGCGCAGATGTTTGTCGATCACATTCAGCCGACGATGGCCAAGTACTGCTACGGCTGCCACGGCGAGGACAAGCAGAAGGGCGATGTGCGTCTGGATGGGTTGGACTGGGACATGGTCCACGGCCCCGATGCTGAGAGCTGGCGGTCGGTCTTGGACATGATCAACTCCGGCGAGATGCCGCCCAAGGGCAAGTCGCAGCCAAACGAAGACGAACGCCGTCGCCTGGTGGATTGGATGACCGAGTCTTTGGCGATCGCCGCGAAGGCTCGGCGGAGTGAAGACAAGCCGGCGTTCCGTCGCCTGACCCGGGCGCAGTACACCCACTCGTTGAACGAGCTCCTGGGCCTGCCGATCGACTTCGGGCAGACGCTGCCGCCCGACGCCAAGTCGGAGATGGGCTTCACCAACAACGCCGAGACGTTGCAGGCCTCGCCGCTGCACATCGAGTACTACCAGCAGATCGCGCGCGAGGCGTTGGACAAGGCCATCGTGTTCGGGGACCAGCCCGAGGCACAGCGCTGGCGGGTGAACATCGCGAAAAACTCGGGGAAAGAGTTGCCCGGCGCTCAGTTCGGCGGGTATCAATCCGTCCCGGTTTCGTCGGACGACATCACCGTCGAGGTACTCGACGTCAACGGCCAGCCCATGGCCGGCGAGGGTGTCGAGCGCATCCAAAACAAGATCGGGCTGGGGATGCGGGGCTCGGGCTCGGACCGTTTCAGCGTCACGGAAAAAGGCATCAACCTCTACGGCGCCCTCCCGCACCGTGAAAGACGCCCCAAGTCGTGGCAGGGCCCGTCGCCCAACCTCAAGATCCTGATCAAAGACATCTTTCCGGAGGAAGGCCCGTTCGTCTTCCGGGTGAAGGCGTCGCGTGGTGAGATCACGCCCGCGGCGAAGGAGGGCTTTGTCACCCTGCGCAACCCCGAGCCCGCGGCGGTGCGTGAGGATTCGTTGATCGTCCGGGCCGAGGACTACCTCGAGCTGGACAACCTCGAGATCGACGCCGAGGGTTGGCTCCGCCCGATCGATGTGGCGGCCGACTCCCGGGCGGACTACCGGTTTGAGGTGCCCAAGGCGGGCTTCTATCAGCTCGACTTTGTCCACCCCTACGCCGGGCAGGACGCGATGCCGTCGTATCGGTTTGTTTTCGACTGGCGTTTCCGCAAACAGGAACGCCTGGACCTGCCCGACGAATTGCGCGAGGCGGGCGAGATCACCGAGGCGGTGAGCCTCGTCTACCTGAAGCAGAAGGAGTATCTGCTGATGGTCGGCGGGCCGTTCTTTGTCGGGTTCAAGGAAGTCCGCCTGACGCCGTTGCCCGAAAACCACCAGGCCTACAAGTCGTTGATGAAGGAAGCGGAGAAGAACCGCAAGGCCTACGGCGACTCCACTCCGTCGCTGCGGGCCTACGCCGGCACGCGCACCGACGACGGCATGGACTACGCCACGTTCGACGCCGTCCGCACAGTCACCGCGCCGCCCGGCGAGCCCGAAACGTATGAATTCCAAGGCTATTTCGAGAACCTGCCCACCCCCGTGTTCGACCCCAACGCGAGCTCGGACTCGTTCTCGAACATGATGGTCATCGGCTTGTGGAACGACTTCCTGGTCAAACACAGCAGCCAGTCCGGCCCGCCGCTGATGGTCCATTCGCTCGAACTCAAAACCCCGGCCTACGCGCAGTGGCCCCCCGCGAGCCACACGCAGATCTTCTTCGATTCGCCGAATCGCAGCGACGAGGAGGCGTACACCCGTGAAGTGGTAGGGGCCTTCGCCGAGCGTGCGTTCCGTCGTGAACTCGCCGCCGAGGAGGTCGAGGTGTACCTCGACTTCTGGCGCAACATCGAGGGCAACTACGACCGTTACGAAGACGGCGTGAAGGAAGTCCTGGTCGCGATCCTGTGTTCGCCGAACTTCCTGTACGTGTTCGAGGCCGACGAAGAGGTTGACGAGGATCGGGGCCCGTGGATCGACCCGCACTACATGGCGTCGAAGCTCGCGTACTTCTTGTGGGACTCTCCGCCGGACGCCGAGTTGAGTCGGTTGGCTCAGGAAGGCCGGCTGCGTGACGAGCTGCCCGCTCAGATCGAACGCATGGTGCAGGACCCTAAGGCCTGGCGGATGGTCCGGCGGTTCTCCGAGGAGTGGCTGCGCGTGGACCGGCTGCGCGAGATGAACACCAATGTCCGGCGCTACCCGGACTTCACGCGATTCGTGAAGGCGGACATGGCCGAGGAAACCTACCACTTCATGCACGAGGTGCTGGTCAACGACCTGAGCATCATGAACTTCATCGACTCGGACTTCGCGATGCTCAACCAGAACCTCGCGGAGTTCTACGGCATCGAGGGCGTGAAAGGCCACGACTTCCGCCGTGTCGAGATTTTGCCGTCGATGCACCGCGGCGGCCTGCTGTCCCAGGGTGCCTTCCTCACCGGCCACTCCGACGGCACCGACGGCCACCCGATCAAGCGGGCGGTCTGGCTGAAGGAAAAGATCCTGGGCGACCCGCCGCCGCCGCCGCCGCCGAACGTCCCCGAGCTGGACCCCGACACGCCCGGCTTCGAGAACCTCACGCTCAAGGAGCAGCTCGCGCTGCACCGCGACAAGGCGTCCTGCGTCGATTGCCACCTGAAGATCGACCCCTACGGCGTGGCGTTTGAGAACTATGACGCCGTCGGCCGATTCCGCGAGCAGGTGCAGGGCGAGCGCGTCGATTCCACGTCGACCCTGCCCGACGGCATCGAGGTCCGCGGCGTCACCGGCATCAAGAACTACGTGCTCATGGCCAAGCGCGACCACTTCACCAAGGCTCTGGTGGAGCATCTCTACGCCTACGCCCTGGGCCGAAACGTCACGTTTGCCGACGAAGAAGAGATCAACGACATCGTTGCCGCGGTCAAGGGCGACGATTACACCTTCCGCAGTGTGTTCGAGCACATCGTGCTAAGCGATTCGTTTACCCAGCATTAAGGAGACCGCGTCATGTCCCGCAAGCCCTGGCAACTGAATCGACGGACGTTCCTCAAGGGGGTGGGCGTGTCCTGCATGCTGCCGTACCTCGAGTGCATGGGGGCACCGGCGGTGGCGTCGGCCTCCGCGGCGGGGGCGCCCAAGCGGATGTGCTTTGTGTACTTCCCCAACGGCGTGGGCCTGCCCCCCGAAGACAGCCCGCACCGCGCGGACTGGAGTTGGTTCCCCCGCGGCTCGGGCAAGGACTACACCTTCACCAAAACACTCGAACCGCTTGAGCCGCACCGCGACAAACTCTCGATCCTCGGTGGGCTCAGCCACCCCAACAGCCGCAGCGTGCTCGGGCACATCGCGGGTGACACCTGGCTTACCGGCGGCGACCTCCGCGGCAGCCGATACATGAACCAGGTCTCGGTCGACCAGGTCGCGGCGCAGGCGCTCGCGCCGCACACGCGCTACCCCTTCCTCGCGCTGTCGACCGACGGCGGTGTGGGCTACAAGTCGCGCATCAGCACATTGTCGTTCGACCTGTCGGGCAACCCGATCCCCTCCGAACACCGGCAACGCGACATCTTCGAGCGATACTTCTCGCCCAACGGCGGCGGGACCACCGAAGACCGACGCAAGAGCCTGCAGCAGGGCCAAAAGATCGTCGACCTGGTGCTCGAAGACAGCAAACGCCTGTCGCGCCACCTCGGCAGCCAGGATAAAGCGAAGATGGACGAGTACCTCAGCTCGCTCAGCAGCGTCGAGGCGCAGCTGCAGCGCAACGAGCAGTGGCTCGACATCCCGCTGGCCGACTTCGACGCCAGCAACCTGAATCTCAACGTGGACGCGACCGTCGATCCTGAGGCGTACCTGCGTTCGACGTTCGACCTGATGGTGCTGGGCTTCCAGATCGATCTCACCCGCGTGATGACGTTCATGATGGCCCGCGAAGACGGCATGGGCTTCGGTGAAAACTTCCCGATGCTCGCGCTGGGCATCAAGAAGGGCCACCACAAGATCTCCCACGACAAGACCAAAGACCACTGGATCGAGTGGGGCCGTTACGACCAATGGCTCACCAAGCAGTTCGCCTACTTCATCGACCGGATGAAAAACACCCACGACGAATACGGCCCGCTGCTGGACAACACGCTCACGCTCTACGGCAGCGCCTGCAGCAACACGCATAACGCCCGCAACTACCCGTTGGTGCTCGCGGGCGGCGAGAACCTGGGCCTGCAGCACGGCGAGTACACCGTGTTTGATGAGAAGCACGTGCCGATGTCTAATCTGTACGTGAGCATGCTCAACGCGGTGGGCATCCCGACGGTGTCGTTCGCCGACAGCAACGGGCCGCTGCCCTCGGTCTTCGCCTGATTCTGCGTATCCCTTCTCTCTGCCTCCCCCTCCGGAACCCGTGATCTTATGAAGCAATCCATCTTCGTCCTGGCCCTGGTGTTTGTCGCCTCGTCTCTCGTTGCGTGCGGAGGCGGCGACGGCTCGTCGTCGGAGGGCTCGTCCGAAAAACTGCCGCGCATCGCGGTCGTGCCCAAGGCGGGCGATGTGGAGTTTTGGAAGATGGTCCAGGGCGGCGTGTTGAAGGCCGCCAGCGAAGAAACCGGCTACGAAGTCGTCTGGCAGCCCCCGGCCATCGGCAACGACCGCTCGGAACAGATCAAGACCATCCAGAACCTGATCGTCAAGAAAGTCGACGCCGTTGCG